>CALQHT020000123.1 GCA_943330455.2 Nitrosovibrio sp. Nv4
GAGAAGGCTGTGTATGACTGTATTCCTGTGCGGTTCCATGTGATTCGACCCTGTCCCGATTCGCGGTGTTGCGATGGGTTCGAGTCGAATCCATAAATATGGAAAGTACAAGTTATTTAAACCGGACAGCCGTGGACTTGATCCGGCAACCTGCCCACGGTCGTTGAAGCGCGGGTTGCCGGGTGACTGCCAGCAAAGACGAGGGGCGCGGTGTATCGGTCATTGGTTCCGCCGGTGGTTTACTCCCCGGTGAAGTTGGGGCGGCGTTTGTTGGCGAACGCCGTCACCGCTTCCTGGTGGTCTTTCGACAGGTTCGACTGGGTCTCCAGGCTGATGCTCAGATCCATCGTCGAATGCGCGATCTGACGCAGCGGGATATTGATCACCTGCTTGGTCCAGCGGATGGATTTCATGGCACCGGCGGCCAGACGACGGGCGAGGGCATGGACTTTCTCGTCCAGTTCCTCGGCCGGGACCACGTGGTTGATCAGGCCGATGCGGTGGGCTTCGGTCGCCGTCATCAGATCGCCGGTGAACAGATATTCCTTGGCCCGCGCGAAGCCGATTAGTTGCGGCCACATCATCGCCCCGCCATCGCCGGCGACCACGCCCGCGTTGACGTGCGGGTCGCCGATTTTCGCGGTGTCAGCGGCGATGATGATGTCGCACATCAGCGCGACCGTGGCGCCGAGGCCGACGGCGTGGCCATTGACCCGGGCGATGATCGGCTTGTCGCATTCCAGCATGCGGAAGATGATGCGTTTCGCTTCCGGCACGCCTTACCGTTCCCGTCAATCCCATCGCAACACCTCGAAACAGGACAGGATTGGATCACATGGCGTCCGTCTCCGCGGCCGCCGCCTCTCCAGCATTGACCTTTTGGGACGCCACGCCGAAAACCCGGCCATGCCGAGCGCCGCCACGTCGTGGATTCTGACCGAGGGCCTGGCCGGGTTGCAGGCCCAGGCGCTGGGACTGGCGGAGGCAGCGGACCTGACGCCGGACCTGCGCGTGCTCCAGCCCGGTGTCCCGTGGAAGCATTTCCCGGCGCGGTTCTGGCCTCGTCCGCTGACTGTTGTGCGCGACGTGGTGACACCGCCGACGCCCGACCTGATCATCGGCTGCGGCGGTATGGCCGCCGCGGTGCTGGCCGCATTGCGTTCGCGCACAAGCCGCGTCGTGCAGGTGCAGAACCCGCGCATGAGCCTCGGCCGCTTCGACCTGGTGGTTGCCAACCGGCACGACGAGCTGACCGGTCCGAATGTCATCGTCACCCGCACTGCTTTGCACCGCGTGACGGAGCGCCGGTTGGCCGAGGAAGCCGACCGGTGGCGCGATCGCTTCGCCGCCCTGCCGCGCCCGCTGGTGGCGGTGCTGATTGGCGGCAGCAACGGCCGCTATCGGCTGAATGCGGATATCGGCGGCAAGCTGGCGGCCGATCTGGCGGCGATGATGCGGCGCGACCGGGTTGGTGTCATGGTCACGCCATCCCGACGCACCGACCCCGCGGTCACACGGCTGTTGGCGGACGCATTGACGCCCCTCGGCGGCTGGGTCTGGGATTTCACCGGGGACAACCCATATTTTGGGATGCTCGCACTGGCGGACCTGATCGTCGTCACCCAGGACAGCGTGTCGATGATCTCCGAGGCCTCCGCCACGCGCGCGCCGGTCCTGTTCGCGCCCTTGCCCGGTCGGTCGCGCCGTCAGGGCCTGTTCATCCAAACCATGCTGGGCGAGGGCCGGATACGGCCGTTCGAAGGCCGATTTGCGCCCTGGCCGGTTTCGCCCCTGAACGATACACAAGAGGCCGCCGCCGAAATGCGCCGGCTTCTGTCGATTTGATGCCGAGGTTTCATGTTGGATATTCAGACGTTTGACGCCCGTGCCGGGGGCAATGTCATCTACAAGGCGCTCGCCCATCCGCTGGCGGCCGAGGCGATTGCTCGCCTTTATGCCAGCCTGCCCGGGCCGGTCGCGATCTACGATCCGGACGGCATCGCCGACGCGTTGCTGGCGCTGTACCCGACCGCGATCGACGCCTTGTTCGTGCATGATGTTGCCCAGGTCGGACAGGTTCGCGGCGGTCTGACGGCGCGCCCGCTGACGGAACTGCCGGACAGCGGGGCGGCGAGCGTCCTGGTCGCGGCCTTCGACACCGCGCGCATCATGGCCCGAATCGCCAATATGCTGCCCCAGGGAGCCAAGGTCGCGACATTGGACGACGTGCGGCTGCCGGCGGACCTGCTGAGCCACCGCGACCGCTATCTGGATCGGCTGAACTTCACCACCAACTACGCGTTCTTTCGCGACGCCGAGGGCATGTCGACGCGTTTGGTCTCGGCCAACTACTGGGCCAATTACGGCGCTCGGGACATGAGGCTGTGGCTGCGGCTGTTCGACGGCGACGGGAAGGTGTTGGCCACGTGGGAACAGAATCTTCCCACCGGACCGGGCGGCTACGCGATCGACAGCCGGACGGTGCGGGCTCAATTCGGTTTGGCGCCGTTCACCGGGCAATTGTTCATTCACGCCATCGGCGCGGCGGGGCATGACGTGGTGAAATACGCGCTGGACACCTTCGCCACCGACAATGGCGCGTCGCTATCCTGCACGCACGACGCCAACGCCTGGCCGTCCGACCGGTTTGCCGGATTGCCGGCGCCTCGGCCGGACGAGAAAGTCGTCCTCTGGCTGCAAAACAGCCACGCGGTGCCGATTCCGGCGGGGACCATCGCGCTGGATCGCATGGGCGCGGAACAGCCGGTAACCCTGGATCAGCCGGTCGGCCCGTTCGCCACGATCGCCCTTGATGTCTCGGATTTTCTGCCGGACGTGAACTGGCCGGCGCAGATCGAGGTTCGCGCTGGTCGCCATGTGGTGCGGCCGCGCTATGAGGTCACTCAGAAGGACCGGATCCGGATCGCGCATGTGAACGTGGAGCGGGACAATCTCGCGCCCGATCCGGGCATCGCCATGCTGCCCCCGCAGATGGGGCGAGGCTTTCTGTTGCCGTTCCCGGTGCTGCCGAGCGCTCGGTTCCGGAGTATTTTGCAGCCGACGCCGATGGCGACGACTCAGGCCAATCTGCCGGTTCGCCTGGACGTCTTCGACACCGACGGCCACAAGGTGCACCAGCGCTTCCTGGGTTGCCTGCCGCGCGATCACGATCTGGTGCTGGATTTCGACGACATCCCGCTGTCGGCTGGCCACGCCGAACTGGTCTATGATTTCCGCGATGGCGGCGCTGCCGATGGCTGGCTGCATGGCTTGTTCCGATACGAGGACCGCAACTCCGGCCATGTCGCGGAGTCCAGCTTCGGGGCGCATATCTTCAACACCGCGATGACCTATCGCGACGAGCCGCAATCCTATTCCGGCCCGCCACCCGGCCTGTCCACCCGGTTGTTCCTGAGGCTTGGGGACGCACGCCGGCGCGGATTCTCGGTGTTGATCTACCCCGCCTCCGGTCCGTGGCATCCAAGGTCGTCGACCCATCTGGAACTGCATGACGGCAACGGGCAGAAAATCGCCGACCGGACGATTGAGATCGCGTGTTCCGGCTCCATGATGATCTGGCCGCATGAATTGTTCGGCCCATCGGCGATCGCGGAGGCAGGGCCCAACGGCTATGTGCTGGTGCGGGACCTGACCTGCCGGTTGTTTGGGTATCATGGCCTGATGGACGACACGGGCGGCTTCTCGCTGGATCATATGTTCGGGTTCTGATCGCCGAATGACGTGATTCGGGGCATAGTTCGGCTGCCGTGACCGGGAAACGCGGCCGGCCTGCCAGCGCACAGCCCGCGCCCCCTTCGCTCGGCCCATCATGCACGCTCTGGTCGAGGTCCTTACAACCTGCCCATTCCGTGGCGGCCGACCCCACGGCGGCGCCAGGGCGGGAACATCGGATTGATCGTTGCCGCGCCCACACGATGGCGGGAGAACCCGGCGGTCGTTCCCATCGAAGATTCGGTTGCGAAACCTATTACAATGACCGATACCTCATACTCATACCAACGGTCCTAACGATTGACCGGTGCACCGCTCCGTCCTCACCGTCATTGCCTGGCTTGACCCGGCAACGCACGCTTCAACGGTTGGGGGGGCGCGGTGCACCGGCCAATTGTTACGACCGTTGGTATGAGTAGAGGTAGATTCCGAACCTGCCGTGGGGCTCACCCATGCGCTAAATGGGCCAGTTATATCAACCGGTCGAAACAATGACCCAGGCACAGCCCCGCTCATCATTGCCGGGGCAAGCCCGGCAATGATGGAGAGGACGCACTAGAGGTCAGTCTTTCGGCCGGTTGGGATTACGCGTCGCTTATCGGGCACCAGACCCGCCTGCCGGTTTCACACCCTGTCGATTTCACGGCACGCGCCAAGGAGACATCCAGAAATGCGCCTTTTCAACCGCGATTCACGCCCCTGGAACACGCAACGGCGGTGGGAACGACGGGGGTGAAAAAGCACAAAGTCCTTCTGGTCGAGGACGACACGTTGATCGGCATGCTTCTCGCCGACCTACTCGATGAGATGGGCTACGGCGTTTGCGCGGTCGCGGGCACCCAGGCAGATGCCGTACTCGCCGCCGCCCACCACAAACCAGACCTGATGATCGTCGACATTGATCTGGGTCAAAGCAGCGGCGCGTTGGCCGTCGAGGAAATTCTCCACTCCGGCTTCATCCCTCATGTGTTGATGAGCGGAAACCCCTCCTGGTTTTTGAACCTCAGGCCCGGGACCGTGACGCTTCTGAAGCCGTTTGGCGAAGCCGAGCTCCAGGATGCCATCGAACACGCGCTCGCCGCTGGTGTGCCCATGGGGCAGACGGGTCGAGCGGTTCCCAGAAAAAGAAATTCGTTGAAGGTCAAAAGCTGATGTCCAGTTCAATTGGCGGAGTTGGCCCGCTCGGACAGACCGAACAGACCGAAGAAGCGCTCCTGAAGGCGGGCGCCTTACAGCGGGCAATCCTCAACAGCGCCAATTTTTCCAGCATCGCCACCGACGCCACGGGTGTCATTCA
This sequence comes from Nitrosovibrio sp. Nv4, assembly GCA_943330455.2. Taxonomy (GTDB): domain Bacteria; phylum Pseudomonadota; class Alphaproteobacteria; order Acetobacterales; family Acetobacteraceae; genus Rhodopila. Next base: position 5,030 of record CALQHT020000123.1, read on the forward strand.
GATATTCAATGTCGGGGCGGAACGGATGCCGGGCTACACAGCCGCCGAAGTGTTAAACAAGATCACGCCCGCGGATATCACTGACCCGGAAGAAGTTGTCGCGCGTGCCAGGGAACTGAGCGCGGAACTTGGCACCACGATCACGCCGGGTTTCGAGGCTCTGGTTTTCAAGGCGTCGCGTGGGATCGAGGACATCTATGAACTGACCTATTGCCGCAAGGATGGCACCAGGCTTCCGGCGGTTGTGTCCGTCACGGCGCTGCGAAACGCTCAGGATTCCATCATCGGGTATCTTTTGATCGGCACTGATAATACCGCGCGCAAACTGGTCGAAGCCGAACAGAAAAAGCTCGATCAACTTGTGCGGGATCAGCAGTTTTACACGCGATCTCTTATCGAATCGAACGTGGACGCGCTGATGACCACCGATCCATCGGGCATCATCACGGACGTCAACAAACAGATGGAAGCTTTGACCGGCTGTACGCGCGACGAACTGATCGGTGCGCCATTCAAGGGGTATTTCACGGAACCCGAGCGTGCCGAGGCCGGGATAAAGATGGTGCTGCGCGAAAAGAAGGTCACCGATTACGAGCTGACGGCGCTGGCCCGCGACGGCGTGAAAACGGTCGTTTCCTACAACGCGACCACGTTTTACGACCGCGATCGTACGTTGCGGGGCGTGTTCGTCGCCGCGCGTGACGTCACGGAAAGAAATCGGGTGGCAGTCGAACTGAAGCTCGCGAAAGCGGCGGCCGAAAGTGCCAGCCGGAGCAAATCGGATTTTCTGGCGAGTATGAGTCATGAAATCCGCACGCCGATGAATGCGATCATGGGCATCGCGGACCTGCTCGCGAAAACGCCGCTATCCGCCGAACAGGAAAAATTCGTGGCGATCATCCGCCGCGCCGGGGACAATCTGCTCAATCTTATCAATGACATCCTTGACCTCTCCAAAGTCGAGGCATCGCAACTCGAATTGGAGAAAACCGAATTCTCGCTAACCGATCTATTGGAGAAGGTGATGGAGGTGGTGGCGGTCCGTGGACAGGAAAAGGGGCTGTCGATGACATGCGATGTCGCGCCCGATGTGACCGAACATCTGGTTGGCGATCCCACCCGGCTGCAACAAGTGCTGCTCAACCTGATTGGCAACGCGATCAAGTTCACCGAAACCGGTCAGGTATCGGTGAAGGTTTCACCGGCCGACACGATGGCGGGCCCCGGTTCGCTGCGATTCTCGGTCACGGACACCGGCATCGGTATTTCGGCCACGCAACTAACCCGGGTATTCGAGCAGTTTACCCAGGCCGATTCCTCCACGACCCGTCGTTTTGGGGGATCGGGGCTGGGACTGACGATTTCAAAACGTCTGGTTGAGCTGATGGGTGGTCAAATCGAGGTCGAAAGCATGCTGAACGAGGGAAGCACATTTTCGTTCGTGCTGCCCTTCGAGCATTGGACGGGGTTGCCGCGAGGGCCGGCAACGCCGGTCGGTCTGAGCTGCGCGCCGCCGCTGAAGGCGCTACGGATTCTGCTGGTGGAGGATTCGGCCGACAACCGAACCATCACCTTGGCATACCTGGAAGATACGCCGTACCTGGTGGAGGTCGCCGCAACCGGCGCCGCGGCTTGTGAAATGTTCGCCGCGCGGACCTATGACCTCGTCCTGATGGATCGGCAAATGCCGGTCATGGACGGGTTGACCGCGACGCGGACCATCCGCACCTGGGAACAGGTCAACGGACAACAGCCGACCCCCATCATCGCGTTGACAGCATCGGCGTTAAAAGGGGATCGGGAGATATGTATTGCCGCCGGCTGCACTGCCTATCTGTCAAAACCGATCAGACAGGAGGTATTGCTGGCGGCAATCAAAGAGTATTCTTTGACGGCGCACGCGTTAGCGGCAGGAGAGTCCGGCGCCGTCTCCTCTCCGGCGATCAGAAAAAACCTGAAGGCAGCCGAACGAGCGACGGTATTTCTCGGGAACTGCCGACAAAATGTTGATGCGGTGTTGGCGGCGTTGAACCGAGATGACTTCAGAATCGTTGAGTATCTGGGGCATGGCATGCGGGGCGCTGGTGGAATGTTCGGCTTTCCGACCGTTTCAGAGTTGGGCGGCGCACTCGAACGGGCGGGCATCAATGAGGACACCGATAAGTCGCGTAAGATAACGGAGGCGTTGTCCGATTATTTGTCTCAGGCCGAAGCGGCGCTGGCATCCGCTCAGCCGATTGCAGGAAGGCGCGATACCACGAAAGCCGAGACATGATATCGGGTGCGGTTCAGCATTGTGAGGAGCAGTATCGACGACTCTAACCATTGACCGACAGTCCCGCCTCACCGTCATTGCCGGACTTGATCCGGCAACCCGCGCTTCAACGGCAAGGGGCGGGTTGCCGGAACAAGTCCGGCAATGACGGTAGGTCGAGTGCTCGATCGCACAGTTTTGGTTCGCACCCCAGGATATCGACGGGGAGGAGCGATGAATCTTCGCTTGAGCGTATGGTTCGCGCTCTGGTACCGGTTCCCGCAGCCTGATCATTCCGTGGGGATCGGGTCGTGACCATGCCAGCCGCGACGAAAGGAATCGGATATGGGGCGGACGATCGCAGCGACCGATCACATGCAGCCGTGTAGCCAATCGATCTCGGAGCAGGCTGGGACCCGCGTGCCACGGCGCTGTCCGTCATCGACACCCATGCTCGGCCGCCACTTGTACCGGGGTATTGCCAAAGGCATCATGGCCGCGGCGGTGCTGTCGCTCGCCGTCGCGACACCGGCATGGGCCCAACAGGCCGGCAATCCGTTCGCAGGACGAGCGCTTGGGGGCCGTGGCCCGTACGGGTCGGACGCAGGCGCGACGATGCATGTGATGCAGCTTCCTCATCTCGCGCACTCGGCCGTCGGTGCCGCGGCAGGGCGGCCGCGGGGTGCCACGGTTGTGGCGGTGCGCGAAGGTGAGCGAACCGAACCGGTGGAGAGACCGGAATCAGACGGCAGCTTTTGGGAAATCCTGTTCGCGTCCTGCGCCGGCGGCGCGTTCCTCGGCGGCGTCACCGCGCTGGCATCGACGGAAGTCGTGGCGGTCGGGACGGCGGCGGTAGCACCTGCCGGACTCGCGTTGCCGGTCTTGGCGGGCGCCGCGGCCTCTGCCGCCGGCATCGGCTGCGGGCTCGGTGCGTCGACCGCTGCTATCAGCCTGGGTGCGGCGTCGCTTTGGCAGCGGATGTTCCGATAACCGGCAGCTATCCCCCGACTCCGAGAAAATCTGGCCCAGAGGGGAGGGGACGCCTATCGGTCGTTGTTGCGGCGGGTCGGGATTAAGGTTCCGCCCCGTCGGCTAGCCCACCGACAAAATCCTCGAAATCCTTCGCTTCCCGGAAGTTCCGGTAGACGCTGGCGAAGCGGACATAGGCGACCTTGTCCAGTTCCTTCAGCGTATCCATCACCAGCTCGCCAATCTGCTTGCTCGGCACGTCGCTGTCGCCGCTGGCTTCCAACTGGCGGACGATCGAGTTGACGATCCGCTCGATCCGTTCCTCCTGGATCGGGCGCTTGCGCAGCGAAATCCGGATGGAGCGCGCCAGCTTGTCGCGATCGAACGGCACCCGGCGGCCATCGGTCTTGACGACGGTCAGTTCGCGCAACTGCACCCGCTCCACCGTGGTGAAGCGCTGCCCGCAATTGCCGCAGAAGCGCCGCCGACGGATGGCGCCGTTGTCGTCGGTGGGACGGCTGTCCTTCACCTGGGTGTCGTCGGAACCGCAGAACGGGCAGCGCATGGCGGATTATCGTCCCGGATAGAGGGGAAAACGAGCGCACATTTCGTGCACGCGCGCACCGACCGCCGCTTCCACCGCATCATTGGTGCCGTCGTTGGACTTGCCGAGCGCCTCCAGCACCTCGTTGATCATCAGGCCGATGGAGCGGAACTCCGCTTCCCCGAAGCCGCGGCTGGTGGCGGCGGGCGAGCCCAGGCGAATGCCCGAGGTGATGGTCGGCTTTTCCGGATCGTAGGGGATGGCGTTCTTGTTGGCGGTCATATGCGCGCGTTCCAGGGAGGCCTCGGCCGCCTTGCCGGTCACGTGCTTGGGCCGCAGATCGACCAGCATCAGGTGGCAGTCGGTGCCGCCGCTGACGATATCCAGGCCCTGCCGCATCAGGGTTTCCGCCAGCACGCGGGCATTGTCCTGCACCGCCTTCTGGTAGACGCGGAAATCCGGGCGCAGCGCTTCGCCGAACGCCGCGGCCTTGCCGGCGATGACATGCATCAGTGGGCCGCCTTGCAGCCCCGGAAACACCGCGGAGTTGATCTTCTTCCCGAGTTCCGCGTCATTCGACAGGATCATGCCGCCGCGCGGGCCGCGCAGGGTCTTGTGCGTCGTGGTGGTGACGACATGCGCGTGTGGCAGCGGGCTGGGGAACAAGCCCGCCGCGACCAGACCGGCGAAATGCGCCATATCGACCATGAAAAACGCGCCGACCTCGTCCGCGACCTTGCGGATGCGCGGAAAATCGATGAAGCGCGGATAGGCCGAACCGCCGGCGATGATCAGCTTGGGTTTCTCGGCGCGGGCCTTGGCCTCCAGCTCCTCGTAATCCAGCAATCCGTCTTCCTTGCGCACGCCATATTGCACGGCGTGGAACCACTTGCCGGACAGGTTCGGCGCGGCGCCATGAGTCAGGTGACCGCCGGCCGCCAGGCTCATGCCCAGGACGGTGTCGCCCGGCTTGCACAGCGCCAGGAACACCGCCTGGTTGGCCTGAGCGCCGGAATGCGGCTGCACGTTGGCAAACGCGCAGTCGAACAACTGGCGCGCGCGGGCAATGGCCAGTTCCTCGGCCACGTCCACGTAGACGCACCCGCCGTAATAGCGGCGACCGGGATAACCTTCCGCGTATTTGTTGGTCAGAACCGAGCCCTGGGCTTCCAGCACCGCCGCCGAGACGACGTTTTCCGACGCGATCAGCTCGATCCCATCCTGTTGGCGCCGCAATTCCTGGCCGATGACCGCCGCCAACTCGGGGTCGGTTTCGGCCAATGGCGCGGAAAAGAAGCGTTGGAGGTTAGAAGCGGTGCTCTGCTCGTTCATCGGACCCTGAATTTGGTGGTTGCGCGTGCCCTGTAGCACGCGGTGCGCGGCGGACAAACGACGGCATCGGCGCCAGACCGCATTTCGGCCATGCGCGGCATTGCCTGTCGGGCCGGGTCAGCGTCCGGCGGCGAGGAACGCCGGCACACGCACCAGAGCATCGGCCCTGGCCGCGACATTCGTCCCCACATGCGCCTGCCCGCTCGTCACCGTCGCGAGACCGGTGAGCACCCGCAGCGGGCGGTCCGGCGCGTCGAAATCGTGATACGCGTCCGGATACGCGACCATACTAATCCGGTCCCGGAACCGGGCGGCGATCTGGCGGCAGGGTTCGGCCGGGGTCCAATCGTCCTGCTCCCCGACCAGGATCAGCATCGGGGCGGCCGGCTGCCAGGACGGGTCGCGGGCAGTGCTGCCGCAGCCGGGGTAAAAGGCGACAAAACGGCTGAAAAGGCCCGGAGGCAGCGCCACGGAAAGGTCGGCCGACCCTCGCGCGCCCAGGCGAGCGGTGGCCAGCACGGTACTGCCGCCATTCGACCAACCGAGCAGGGCGATACCGCCGGCCGGCACGCCAGGCTGGGCCGCAAGCCAGGTCGCGGCGGCAATCGCGTCGTCGCGCCGTTCTCGGGCCGGGCTGACAGTCCGCTGCTTGACGCGGCATTGCGGCCCCAATCCGCGTGAACCGAAACTGTCGGGCAACAGGACGATATGGCCCTTGGCGGCCAGTTCCTTCGCCCAGGAGCCGTCGCGGCTGGGATAGGGGCCGCCACAGCCATGCAGGGCCACCACGGCGGGGAGTGTGCTTCCGCCGGTCGGGCGCACGAGAGCGGCGTCCAGGGTCAGCCCGCCGGATATCGGAATGCGAACATGGTCGGCTTGCATGCCCGCCGCGGTGAGGAAGGCAAGCAAAGCCAGGAAACTGGGCATCGAGCGCACATCCGACAATTGAGCGGGGTTTGAGACTACACGCGCCGCCCGACGCCTGATACAGCCGCCGATGTTGGCAGACCGTCTCGACGTCGGTGAATAGAACCTCGACTATTCTGGACAGCCCACCGGGACAGATTGTCTCGGAGCCGGGGTATCGTGTTGCGCGTCGCCTTATAGCCGACGCCTCGCCCGCAAGGCGGTGGCGAGGGTGCCGTCGTCCAGCACGTCCAGCGCGCCGCCCATCGGCACGCCCTGCGCCAGGCTCGACACCTCCACATGGAACGGCCGCAGTCGGTCCATCAGCCAGTGCGTTGTGGTCGCGCCATCGACCGTGGCGCCCAGGGCCAGGATGACCTCGGACACGCCACCCTCGGCGACGCGCGACAAAAGCGGGGCGACATTCAGGTCCTCCGGGCCGATCCCGGACAGCGCCGACAGGGTGCCGCCCAGCACATGATACAGGCCGGGATGCACCCGTGCCCGCTCCAGCGCCCATAGGTCGCCGACACCTTCCACCACGCAGACGATCGAGCGGTCCCGCTGTGGATCGGTGCAGATCGAACACGGGTCGCGACTGTCGAGATTGCCGCAATCGGCGCAGGGCTTCACCGCCTCGGCCGCGCGGGCCAGAGCGACCGCGAGCGGCAGCATCCGCGCTTCCGGTTGCTGCAACATGCGCAACGCTGCCCGGCGAGCACTGCGCGGCCCCATGCCGGGCAGTTTGGCGAGCAGGGCGATCAGTGTTTCGATTTCCGGCCCGCCCACCGACCTGGTCCTAGCTGGCGTGCACGGGTTGGGCGCGCGCGGGCCGGGCACGCACAGGTCGGGCACGCACGGGTCGGGCGCGCATAGGTCGGGGCGACATCAGAATGGTAGCTTCAACCCGGCCGGCAACTGCATGCCGCCGGTGACCTTCTGCATCTCCGCCGCCGCCGCGGCCTCCATCTTCACCTTGGCATCGCGATGCGCCGCGAGGATCAGGTCTTGCAGCATTTCGGTATCCGCCGGATCGACGATCTTGGGGTCGATTCGGATGACCCGCATCTCTCCCTTGCCGTTCAGGGTGATGCGGACCAGTCCGGCGCCGGCCTCCCCCACCAGCTCCATCGCCTGAAGCGCGGTCTGCATTTCCTCCATCTTCGATTGCATCTGCTGGGCCTGTTTCATCAGGCCGGCCAGGTTCTTCATGCGTCGGACTCCCACGGAGATGAGGATTCGTCGTCGAATTCGCCGTCGACGAGTTCGGCGTCGATGGGCGCGAAATCGGGCATTGAGGCCATGTCGCCGTCCTCCGCCAGTGCAATCGTCGCGGCCGGTGCGTGCATTAGCCCGTATGCGTCCACCCGGTTGTCATGCACCGTGTCGATCCGGGCGCCAGGAAATGCCGCCATGATCGCGCGCACCAGCGGATGATCGGCGGCGGCGGTCTTGCGGGCGCTGTCGGCGGCATTGCCCTGGTCGGCCAGGGTCGCATCCCCCGCGGCGGCCGACAGTGCGATGGTCCAGCGGGTGCCCGTCACCTCGGTCAGCATCGCGGCCAGACGAGCGGCCAGATCGCGCGGCGCATCCGGTTCGGTGCGCAGTTCGATGACCGGCGGGGCGAAGCGGACCAGATGTGTCGAGTGCAGCAGATGCGCGTGCAGCATCGCCTCCCGCCGAGCGCTGGCGAGGGCGACGACATCGCGGAATGTGGCGAGTTGCGGCGTGGCCGGCGCCGGAGCCACGGCCGGTTCGGCGGCGGCGGCCATCATCGGCGCCCCTCCGGCCACCGCGCGGGCACCACCACCGGGCGCTATCCCACTGGGCGCCATCCCACTGGGCGCCATCCCACTGGGCGCCATGCTGGCTGAAGCACCGCCGCTGGACACAGCGCTGGACAGTCCGTTGGGAGCTCCACCTGAGCCGCCCCCTGAAACCCCACCGGAAGCGGGCGACACGCTCGGAACACTTCCCCCGGTAGAAATACGGCGGATCAGATCGGCCGGAGTTGGCAGATCCGACACGTGGCACAGCCGAATCAGCACCATCTCGGCAGCCGCACGCCGGTCGGGCGCGGCTTCCACCTCGCCCACGCCCTTCAGCAGCATCTGCCAGGCCCGGGCCAGGGCCGGCACGCTCAATCGATCGGCAAGTGACGCGCCGCGGGTGCGTTCGGCTTCCGGCAGTTCCTGGCTGTCCCGCAATCCCGGGATCGATTTCAGCCGCGTGACCGTGTGCAGCAGTTCCAACAGGTCCTGCAACATCGTCCCCAGATCGGCCCCACGCTCATGCGCGCGGTCGGTGATCGCCAGGGCGGCGGCGGGCTTGCCGCCCATCACCGATTCCAGCAGGTCGAACACCGCGTCCCGATCGGACAGGCCCAGCATGTCGGCGACCTGCTCGACCGTGATCAGACCCTCCGCCTGGGCAATCGCCTGGTCGAGCATGGACAGACCGTCGCGCACCGAGCCATCCGCCGCGCGCGCGATCAGATCCAAAGCGGCGGGCTCGATGGTGACGCCCTCCTTGGCGGCGATGCGGGCAAAATGCTGGTGCAGTTCGGCAACCCGCACCCGGCGCAGGTCGAAGCGCTGGCAGCGGGACAGGACGGTGATCGGGACTTTCCGCAATTCAGTCGTCGCGAACACGAATTTCACGTGCGGCGGAGGCTCCTCCAAGGTCTTCAACAGGGCGTTGAAGGCGTTGCGGGACAGCATATGGACCTCGTCGATGACGAAGACCTTGGTGCGAGCCTGCATGGGGCGGAAGCGAGTCGCCTCGATGATTTCACGGACATCGTCGACGCCGGTGCGGCTGGCGGCGTCCATCTCCACCACGTCGGGATGGCGGTCCGCCAGAATGCCGGTGCAGTTGGCACAGACGCCGCAGGGATCGGCGGTCGGACCACCCGTCCCGTCCGGCCCGGTGCAGTTCAAAGCGCGGGCGATGATGCGCGCGGTGGTGGTTTTGCCGACCCCGCGCACCCCGGTCAGCATGAACGCATGCGCCACGCGGCCAGTGGCAAACGCGTTGCGCAGGATGCGCACCATCGCCTCCTGCCCGATCAGGTCATCAAAAATCGTCGGCCGATATTTCCGCGCCAGCACACGATACGGCGTGGCCTGCACCGGTTCCGGCATCGCGATGGGCAGCGATTCGCCGAACAGCCCCGGCCCATCGGGCGGCGGAGGCGGTGGATCGTCGAGCGGTGGGTCGTCCTGGAACAGGCCGGACATGCGGGCGGTCTTTCGCCGCCGCGGCGGCGGTTATCTGTCTCAACGGGGTGGGAGACCGGCAAACGACCCAGGCGTAACTCGCCGCGGCTGCTTCCTTCCGGATCTGACCAGGGTAGACAAGGCACCCGTCCGCCACCGATCTCCCGCTGCTGCATATCATGCATTCCGAGGTCCGGGGCAAGGTGCCAGATGAGACGCTTGATGAGCGGCGATTTGCGAGGCAGTCGCAGCGTGCAAAAGCGCGGGCCGCCGCTCGCATTGCGACACTCATCTCCCGGTGGTAACCTTCCCCGCAACACAATCAGAAATGGAGGCTCGGCCGTGTCCGCAAAAGCCCCACCCAATGACCGACCGCGCGGTGAATCAGAGGTCCCGGACGCCTCTTCGCACTGACCCGTGCGCGCCCCAACCCTGCCCTTGCCGCTCGATGCGATCCCGACCTCGGTCCGGGGCATCACGGTCGGGCATATTCAACTGACGGCGATGCGGCATCGGATGCTGGCGGTAAACGCTCTGTATGAGGGGTCGCCGAGCCCGCGCGCGCTGGAAGTCTTCTGGATCGTGCTGGGTGCGTTGGTGGCGCATTTTGAGCATGGCGCCCTGTCCCGCAAGGACATCGCCGCCCGCGCCACCGGGGCGATCAGCAACGCAACCCTGTCTCGCGCGGTGGGGGATGCCGAACGGCTCGGACTTGTCACGACACGTCCAAGCCCAACGGACAGTCGCAGCCAGATCATCATGCCGCGGCGGCGGGCGATCGCCTATTTGCTGGCGCCGCAGCGCGTGCGTATGGCCTGGGCTGCCTATTTCGACATCCTGCGGAAGGCGTTTCAGGACAATCCGGCAACGTCCGAGGTGCACCGTCCCGCTCTGGATGCCTGGCTGGAAAACCTGCAACGGCTCCCCACCACGAGCAAGGCTATCATTACCGGAAAGTTGCAACTCAAGGCGCTTGAGCGATCGCTGCGCATTCTGCTGCGGTTTCGCGCGCCCGGCGATTTTTCGCTGGCGTATGAGACGTTCTGGATCGTGACGGAGGCGGATATCGCGTCGATTGAGAACCGGATCGTGACCCAGAAGGATCTGACGGCACGCGCCAGCGGCATGTTCAGCCCGGCGACGATATCCAGGGCGATCACCAATGCCGAGGCCAAGAACTGGATCACGGTGGTGGCGGCCGAATCGGACAATCGCGTGCGAAATCTTCTGCCGACGCCTTATGCTCTCAGCGATTTCTGGAATCAGCCTCGCATCGACCAAGGCTGGCGCGAATACCTGGAAATCTTCACTCAAGTCGTGCCAATGACGGACCGCTGAGCCTCGCCTGTCCCGGCACGGGCCCTGTCACGCGGCGTCAGGCCGCGGCGGCAATTCCTCGACGGCGGCGATCGCGTGATGTTCGGACATGACCGTGCAGATGGCCTGTTCGATGCATCGGCTGGTTTCCAGATAGCCCAGTCCAACGGCAACAATACGGGCGCGAACCAGATGCGCGAGCACAGTGTCGGTAATGGGGCCCCTGGCAGGCTTCTTCTGAACCATTCTTGCTCATCTCCCTCCGTCGGATTGCGACCGTCCGATAGAAGCCGGAATTGCCGCGCGCAACACTTTACTGTTTCATCCAGCAAGCGTTTTTGGTTGCGCCAACCGTCCACCAACCGGTATCCGCAGTGCAATCGTTGGAACCAAACCAAGCAATGTTCATCGATCTGGATCGGGTCAGGGCGTCGCGCACCGTTCGTTCATTGCTGGTTCAGGCCAGGATGGAAGCACTGGCTGCGAATACGCCCGAACTGCTCGGGTCGATCGACGCCGCGCTGCGAGCCCTTGGGGCGGAGGAAAGCATCGACCACGCCTCGGGGACAGCCGAGCGGGGGGCTTTGTAGGGAATCTGTGTGGCGGCCGAGTCGGCCTGGGCTACAGGGGATGTCGAAAGCCCGGCTGCGGCGATCGCCGGCGAGGGGTCTGGATCGCCCGCCGGCGATGACGCATGATCGTGCCGCCGATACAAACATGCGACCCGGCCGACGATCCCGTTGACGCCTTGGTGCGGCTGCCATCCGGCGCCGGAGCTTTGGCTCCTTCCCTCGCCATCACCTCGAAGGACGCACCATCCATGTCCGCGCTGCTTGTCGATCCTCCGTCCGGCGGTTTGTCGGACCCGAGACCGGCCATGATCGTCGAGGCCCGTGGTATCCACAAACATTTCGGCACCCTGCATGTGCTGAAAGGTGTCGATCTGCTGGTGGCGGAACGCGAACTGGTCTTCATCATAGGCCCGTCGGGATCGGGGAAATCCACCCTGCTGCGCTGCCTGAACCGGCTGGAGGAGCCTTCCGCCGGCTCCATCATCGTCGACGGAATCGACCTGTTGAGCCGGCGAACCGACATCAACCGCGCCCGCCAGCGGATCGGGATGGTGTTCCAGTCCTTCAACCTTTACCCCCACATGACGGCGCTGGGGAATGTCACCCTGGCGTTGCGCAAGGTGGTCGGGCTGTCGCGCCGGGATGCGGACGCGGCCGGTCAGGCGGCCCTGGCCCGAGTCGGGCTGGCCGATCGGGCCGACCACTTTCCGGGTCAATTGTCAGGCGGCCAGCAACAACGGGTGGCCATCGCGCGCGCGATCGCACTGGAACCGCGTGTGATGCTGTTCGACGAGCCGACCAGCGCGCTGGACCCGGAACTGGTGGGTAGCGTGCTCGCCGTCATGCGGTCACTGCGAAACAGCGGGATGACGATGGTGGTGGTTTCTCACGAGATGGGATTTGCCCGGGCCGCGGCCGATCGTGTGGTGTTCATGGATGATGGGCGCATCGTCGAGGAAGGCACGCCGGCGCGGGTGTTCGGGGCGCCGGAGCATGAGCGGACGCGGGCGTTTATCGGGGAGATTGCGCGGGGGTAGGGCTGGGCTTCCGCCCCGGACCCCGACCAGGGCTCTGCCCTGGACCCGCCAAAGGCGCGGCCTTTGGAATGCGATTCTTTTGGTGCGTTGAAGGATGGGGCCTACCCGGACGGTCAAGCGTCCGGGTAGGCC
>CALQHT020000124.1 GCA_943330455.2 Nitrosovibrio sp. Nv4
CGCGGAACACATGCTCGCGCTACGAATCAACCGCCTGAACGGTGACTGGGAAGCCTATTGGGCCGGGATCGCCGCCAACACACACGCACCCGCCAATCTCAACCAGCCAAAGCTGTCACCCAAGGCCGCCGCTTGATCGCACAACTTTGATTCGCACCCACACCACAGACGTTTTCCATCAGGCTGCCGCGCTTCGAGGAGACGCGATAGAATGTAAGCAGGAAGGTCGAGGCGATGTGCAACCATTGCGTCTTGCCACCGATGCGGAAGCCGGTTTCGTCCATATGCTTGACCGGCGCTTTGGCCACTTGCTCGCGCAGGGTATCCACAAAGGCCTGACAGCGTGCGGCATAATCCTGGCTGAACCGGGCGATGGTCGCGGTGGCCAGGTTCACGCCGAACAGGTCGGCCATCAGCATGGCCAGGCGTTTCTCGGGCAGTAATTGGTGGTTTTGCAGGTAGAGCACGCACCTCGCGATCCTCGGGCCATATTGGGCCGGAGCGGTGACGCCTTCGGGAAACGCCGCCTTCGTTTGCGTGCCGCACTTCTGGCAACGGCAGGTACAGGCACGATGCTCGGTCACCAGCAGGGGTTTGGGATCGGGAAGGTCGAACACCTGCCTGGCGGCGTGGTCCGAGGCCATGGCCTGGTTCAAGGCCTCGCCACAGCCGGTGCAGGTCTCGGGGAAATGGTCGATGGTGGTATCGGGGGTTGCGGTCTGGCGCAGTGTATTGCCAGGATGGCCTTGCTGTCCGCCGGTCTTTTTGCCGGATTTTTCGCGAAGGCTGAAGATGCGCACGGGCTTTTTCAGACCGTCGCTGGAGGGGAGCTTGCCGCTATTGCCGCTGTTCAGGCCGAGGCGACGTTCCAATTCGGCGATGCGCGCATGTAGTGCCGCTATCGCGACCGTATGGCGCGCCTCTTGCGCTAGAAGCAGCGCGACGAGGTCGTCTTTCGAAAGCTGGCTGAGAGCGGCATGATCCACCCACTCCTTCGAATCTGGAACCGACCCTCATGTCAATCAGCGATTATGCCTCGCCGCGTGGAAAGTCGCAATTCGCCCCAGCGCTTGGAGGATCGCCGGGGGGAGGGTACCTGGGCAGTTACGAGTTCATACCCTTCATGATGCACCGAGCTGGCCTAAAAGAAGCCGTTAGCAAGTCTCGCCTGCCTTCTCAGAGCGCCGCGACGATAGGTCAGGAAGTTGGGGCGGGTTGCCAACGCCGCCCCATACATGGGCCGCTACCCCTGCTTGCTGCGCAGCGCCGCCAGCCGGTCCGTCAGGCTGCTCCCGTTCGCCGTCGTTCCCGCCACCTTCGCCATCGCCGCCGCGATATTCTGATCCTCTTTCTCCGGCGCGCTCGGCGTCAGCAGCCGAGCCTTGGCGTTGGCGGCTTCGGCTTCCGTCAGGTCGCGTTGGGCGCTCTCCCGCATCGCCTGCAAGGCCACGCTCAGCCCGCTGGTCGCGCTGGCCAGACCGGCGGCCTGCCTCGCCGCTTCCGCCCGACGTTCGGCCATCGCGCGCTGCTGGTCGGCGCGGCCCATGTCGCGCTGCGCCCGGGTCAGCTCCGCCCTGGCCGATTTCAGCTTCTGGCCGGCCTGCTGATAGGTGTCCTCCAACGAACGCAGGAACGCCTCGGCGTCCACCACGTCCTGCTTCTCCCGCTCCATATCCGGGGCCATCTCCTCCAGCATCCCAACCAGAGTGCCCAGGCTGCGCTCCAGATCCGCCTTGCGGGCAGGGTCGGTTTCGGCGGCCAGGGTTTGGCCGATCTGCTCCGCCGCGGCCATGCGCTGGCGAGACAGCGACTGGATCGCGTCGGACTCCCGGCGTTCCTTGTCGAAGCCCATCCGTGCCTGGGCGACCTGGCGGCCAACCTCATCCAGGTTCTGCTCCATGGTGCGCAACTCCGCTTCCGTGGCGGATTGCGGGTCCCAGCGCACGATCGCCGAGACAGCGCTGTTGACTGCCTGATCGGTTTTCACGCCAACAAGGTTGCGAATGAAGGACAGCATGCATCGTTCTCCTGGTGTGTGCATTCGGTTAGGCCGGAATTTTTGTCCGTCGAGTTGGCGTCCGGTCGGTCAGCCCATCATGGCACCGGCGTTCAATATGGCGATGGCGAGCTGGATTCCGATAACCAGAAGCGCGGCGGCGACATTTCCCGCCTCGATCATCGCCGGCAGGTCGCGCATCGCCCGAGTGGTCGCCACGAACACGAGAAGCTGGATGACCAAAGCGACCAGGCCCCAGATCACGATATCCAGCACCACATGGCTGGTTGCCAGGGTTGCCGCGACCGGCAGCGACAGCGCGATCAAGGTACCCATCAGCACCACGCCGGCGGCGATATTGCCCTGGCGGATCAACTGCGCCTCATTGAACGGCGTCAGCCGCATATAGCACAGGCAGCCCAGGCCCAGCAGGACCAGCGCCGTGACGAACTGAGCCAGCAGAACCGGCAGGCCGGTCTGCAAGGTAGGCAGGATGTTTTCGATCATGCCGCGTTCTTTCGGTTGGCGTTGGTCATGACAGCTCCAGCATGCCGGGGTTCACGTCCATCCCGGCGGCGATTTCCACCCAGGCCTGTCCGCCGGCCTGCATGACGGACACCAGGATGTATTCCGTGGCCGGAGCCGGGGATGGGACGCCGGTCGGCGCGGCATACAGCATGGCCTGGCGGTGCAACGCCTGGGTGACGTCGGGGCCGGAGGCGTTTGCGACGGTCATCGTCTCGGTCAGATCCAGTGGCGCGATGCGGGTCGGTCCGGGCGCCCAGACCCGGTCGTACATCTTGCCGTCCTTGGTCTGGAATTGCGGCCAACCGATGATCCCCTCGGCCGGGTGCAGCCAGAAGTCCCATTCCGACGGGTCGGCGGGGGTGATTTCGTCGATGCGGGAGAAGAACCGGCATTCATCCGGCGTGCCGTCCGCGTCGGTGTGGACTTGGAACATGGATCGGTTGTCCGGCAGATACAGCCGCGTCAGGTCTACCCCGTCACCGGTGACCGTACCGACCGCGGTGACGGTCAGCCGCATGGCACCGGTGTCGGGTTGTGGAGCGACGACCTTGGTCGCGCCCTGCGCCAGGACGAACGGCGTGGGATCGAACGGGAACGTCATGCCCACGCGGAACCGGCTGGGCTTGTAGGTTTCTCCGGATATCTTGTGGCGCAGCATCGCGCCGGCGCTGCCGAGAATATTCATCGAACCGCCATCTCCTCCACCGCGTTTGCGCATCCGCTGCCACAGCACCCAGCCGACGATGGCCCCCCCGACCACGATGGCGATCAGCGTCCACGGCGTGCCATCTTGGTTATCGTTGGCCGCCGCCGTGCTGGGTGTGCGGCCGCTGACCGGCATCGCCATGGCGACCCCACGGGGAATATCGGGCGGCAGGTAGTTGGGATCGACCGGCGCTCCCTTGCGAGCGGCGACTTGGCGGTCGAGTTCCTCCAGCCGCAGGCGCAGGTCCTTGTTGTCCTGCGCCAGACGGTCGGCCTCGGCGCGCCATTGCTGGGTGCCGGGGTCGTTCTGGCGGTTGTGGAAGAAATCCGCCGTGGACGGCCGGCTGAGATTGCTGACCAGCGCATACAGGAACAACCCGTCCCAGATGCCGAAGCTGCGCGGCGGCCCGAAGATGGAGGACGGCGCCGTCCAGCCATTCTGCGAATACCAACCGGGTCGTTCGGCCTGGCGGATGACCGGTGCCGATCGTTGATTCCATGCGCCGCCGGAAAACCATGATCCGCCCTGGGGGCCGCTTTGCGTGCCGCCCTGATTCCAGACGCCGGAAGGGCCGGCCGGCGCGGACGGACGGCTCGCGCTGTCCTGCTGGGCGCGATAGGTCCCCAGCGCGCTGCCCGATTGCTGCCGTGACACGGCTCGATCGCCGGCGGACGGGTTGGACCACGGCGCGGCCACCGATGGCCGGCTGGAACCGGATGGAGCGGGTCGCGCATAGCCGCCGCTGGTGGACGGTGTGCGGGTGGAAGGCCGAGGCGCGCTGAAAGACGGGGTGCGCGACGACGACATGCTGGGCCGCGAATAGCCGCCGCTGGATCGCGACTGGGCCAGCGCCTCGGACGGGGCAAGTGCAACGGTCAGCCCGGTCAGCAGCGGCGCGCCCACCACGGCCAGCAGCACCCCGAGCAGACAGACGAGTTGGGACGGCTTGCGCAGGAGGACGATCCTATCCGGGTCGGGCGGAACCTAGGGTTGCCGGGGGGCCGGAACAAGACCTATCCGATGGGGAGGATGATCGTTCGGCTGGGTCGCATTGGCCGGGACCGCGTTGACCCAGGTCAAGCGCGGAGAACGGCCGGACCGCTACGATGCCGGTCGATAGCGCGACCGAAAAGCAGCCGAGCAGGTTCCATGATGCCGAAGAGGATGCACGCCATGGTGCTGGATCGCGCGTGCCAAGCGCTGCGATCCACGGAAATGCCGATCCCGACGCCAGGGCCTGGCCAGGTACTGGTGCGGGTCGATGCCTGCGCCGTATGCCGCACCGACCTGCACGTGCTCGACGGCGACCTGCCCCACCCGAAACTACCCTGGGTGCTCGGCCATGAGATCATCGGACGGGTCGCGGCGGTGGGACCGAGCGTTACCCGATTTCGCGCCGGCGATCGTGTCGGGGTGCCCTGATTGGGCTGGACCTGCGGCACGTGCGGGTATTGCCGACCGGGGCGGGAGAATCTGTGTCCGGAGGCGCGGTTCACCGGGTACCAGATCTATGGCGGCTATGCCCGCTATAGCGTCGCCGACGAGCGCTACTGCTTTGCGATCGACGACCGATTTTCAGACGCCGAGGCGGCGCCGCTGATGTGTACCGGTCTGATCGGTTATCGCACCCTGCGCATGGCCGGCGATGCGCGCCGCATTGGGATCTACGGGTTCGGCGCGGCGGCCCATATCGCCGCCCAGGTCTGTCGGCACGAAGGACGGGAACTCTATGCGTTCACCCGTCCCGGCGATGTCCAGGCACAGGCTTTCGCGCGTCGGATCACCGGGGGCTGGGCGGGGGGATCGGACGAAATACCCCCCGAACCGCTGGATGCCGCGCTGATCTTCGCGCCGGTCGGCGATCTGGTGCCGGCCGCGTTGAAAGCGACAGCGCCGGGCGGAGTGGTCGTGTGCGGCGGCATCCACATGAGCGACATCCCGGCCTTTCCGTATGAGCTGCTTTGGATGGAACGGACCCTGCGATCCGTGGCGAACCTGACCCGGCGCGATGGCGACGCGTTCCTGGCTTTGGCGCCGGGGATACCAATCGTGACCGAGGTGACCACATTCCCCCTGGGCAAGGCCAATGAAGCCCTGGCCAGCTTGCGCGAGGGGCGGTTGAGCGGCGCGGCCGTCCTGCTGCCGGATGGCCCCTGACCTGCAACCCACTGCCAGAACGACCATTCCCCCATCGAGGAGAGAACCAACGCCATGACCATCGCAATGTCGGACTACCAGCCTTCGCCGGACGAGGACTACATGAACCCGAAGCAGGTGGCGTATTTCCGCCGCACGCTGGAGCACTCGCGCGCGGATCTGCAACAGGAACTGGACGACGTGCCGCATATCGAGTCGGATGAAACCGACCGGGACGGCGATCAGACCGACCATGCCAGCGCGGATACGGACCGGGAGTTCGCCATCCTGAACCGCGCGCGGATCCAGACTCTGCTGCATCAGACCGAGCAGGCGCTGACCCGGCTCGACAACGGCACGTACGGCTACTGCGACGACACCGGGGAGCCGATCGGCTTGAAGCGGCTGATGGCGCAACCCGCGACATCCCTGTCGCTCGCGGCGCAGGAGGCCCGGGAGAAGCGGGCGGGCTGATCTCGCGGGAGGTTTCGGAACGGTCGTCGGCATCGCTGAGGGGCACTGCCCGCCGGTCGTCTCGAAAACGGGAGCGCGCGATCCCGGCGCTCCCCTAACCGAGCCGCAACAGCGGATCGCCCACCCTCACCTTTGAATTCACTGTGGCGATCAGGGCCACAACTTGGCCAGCAACGGGGGAGGGGACGTCGATCGCGATTTTCGCGGTCTGAACCGTGACCAACGTCTGGTCCACGACAATCCGATCACCCACCCTGACATGCCAGGCGGCGACGATCCCACTGGTAATACTCTCGCCGAGGGGCGGCAGCACAACAACAAACTGGGGATCATTGGCCATGGCCTGAATCTCCGTCGGAAGTACGGCGCGGTTGAGGACAATCGTGTACCGTTTCGGCGCGCGGTCATCAACCGGCGGTCAGGGGCGTGACCCCGAAATTGATACTCCATGATCGATACAGGGGAATCGGTGCAGACAGGCAGCACGGACGGCCGGCTGGATTACACCGCGCCCCAGACCTCCCGCGCCACGTCCACGCAGAGCCGCAGTTTGGCCCATTGCTCCGCCTCGGTCAGCGTATTGCCTTCCTCGGTGGAGGCGAAACCGCATTGCGGCGACAGCGCCAGTTGCTCCAACGGCAGGTATTTCGCGGCTTCGTCGATCCGGCGCTTGAGTTCGTCCTTCGTCTCCAGCACGCCCGATTTCGTGGTGACCAGCCCAAGGACGACGATCTTCTTGCCGCGAGGCACGAACCTCAGCGGCTCGAACCCGCCGGCGCGGTCCGTGTCGTACTCCATGAAATACGCATCGGCGTCGATCTGGTTGAACAGCACCTCGGCCACCGGCTCATAGCCGCCGGACGCAACCCAGGTGGAGCGGAAATTGCCGCGGCAGAGATGCATGGAGATGGTCATGCCCGGCGGCTTGCCCTCGAACGCGCGGTTGAGCATCGCCGCGTAGATGCCCAGTAGGTTATCGACATGTTCGCCCCGAGCTTTGAGGGCGGCAATCTGCTCCGGGTCGCAGAGATAGGCGATATTCACCTCGTCGATCTGCAGGTAGCGGCAACCGGCGGCGCCGAACGCGCCCACCGCCTTGTGATAGGCCTCTCCCAGGTCGCCAAAGAACCCATCCAGAGTGGGATAGGCCGTCCGGTCGATCGCCTGCCGTCCTCCCCGAAAATGCACCACGCTCGGCGACGGGATCGTCTGCTTCGGGACGGCCGACCGGACATGGCTGGCCAAATAGGCGTAGTGGTCGAGCATGACGGGCTTCGACCAGGCGATCGGCCCGGTGACTCGCAGCGCGTGGTTCAGCCGCACGTTGCCCTTGAACTGGATCTTCTGCTCGGGTTCGTAGATTTCCACGCCATCCAGCCCGGCCACAAAATCGTAGTGCCAATAGGCGCGCCGGTATTCACCATCGGTTGCGGCGCGCAGGCCCAGGTCCTCCTGTTTGGCGATGGCCTCGGCGATGCAGCGGTCTTCGACCTGACGCAGCACCTCGTGCGAGAGCGTGCCGGCCTTCCACGCCGCGCGGGCCTGTTGCAGGGGCAGGGGCCGCAGCAGGCTACCCACGTGATCGGCGCGGAATGGCGGCGTGTCGGTTGGCATGGCTGGTTCCTCACCCTTGGCGGCGTGCCTCGGTTGGCCGAGATTGGCGAGGATTATAGCCGTGTTTGGTGGGGCTTCGCAGCCTTGGAATTGCGGCCCGACGAGCCGGCCGAGGGACAGGACGGCCGGCGGGTCAGTCCGGTGTCGGGGACCGGTGGGATCGCCTCATGCGCCGGCGGGAAACGGCTCGTCTCAGGCCGCCTTATGCCGCTCCCGCAGGAACTGGAAGAACTCCACCCCTTCGCGCAGGCGCCGCTTCATCATCTGTGGGCTGCGCACCATCTCGCCCACGATGGAGGCGATTTTCGGGGCGCGGAAGTAGAACCGCTTATAGAACGTCTCCACGTTGTCGAAAATTTCCGTGTGCGACAGATGCGGATAGTGCAGGGGGGCGATCTGCACGCCATGATCGTCGATCAGTTCGGCGTGTTCGGCGTCCAGCCAGCCGTTCTCCACCGCCTGATTGTAAAGGAACGTGCCGGGATAGGGCGCGGCCAGAGACACCTGGATCGTGTGTGGGTTGATCTCGGTGGCGAAGCGGATGGTTTCCTCGATGGTTTCCTTCGTCTCCCCGGGCAGGCCGAGGATGAAGGTGCCGTGGATCTTGATCCCCAGCTCGTGGCAGTCCTGGGTGAATTTCTTCGCGACCTCGATCCGCATGCCCTTTTTGATGTTGTGCAGGATCTGCTGGTTGCCGCTCTCGTAGCCCACCAGAAGCAGCCGCAAGCCATTGTCCTTCAACACTTTCAACGTCTCACGCGGGACATTGGCCTTGGCGTTGCAGGACCAGGTGATCCCCATCTTGCCGAGTTCCTTCGAGATCGCCTCGGCGCGCGGCAGGTTGTCGGTGAAGGTGTCGTCGTCGAAGAACAGCTCCCGCATCTGCGGGTAGTAGGATTTCAGCAGCCGCACTTCCTCCGCCACATGACCGGGGGACCGGACGCGGTAGCGATGCCCGCCGACGGTCTGCGGCCACAGGCAGAAGGTGCAGCGCGATTTGCAGCCGCGACCGGTGTAGAGCGACACGTAGGGGTGCATCAGATAGCCGATGAAGTAGT
This sequence comes from Nitrosovibrio sp. Nv4, assembly GCA_943330455.2. Lineage (GTDB taxonomy): Bacteria > Pseudomonadota > Alphaproteobacteria > Acetobacterales > Acetobacteraceae > Rhodopila. Next base: position 8,513 of record CALQHT020000124.1, read on the forward strand.
CCTCGATCCGCAGGTCGCGCTTGTAGACCTCGGTGACGAAGGGCAACTGGTCCATGTCTTCCAGGATCGCGCGATCCTTGTTGTGCACCAGCACGCCGGACCCGTTGCGATAGGAAATGCCATCGACCGCCGACCAATCCCGGCCGTCCGCGATTTCCTTGATCGTGAAGTCGAACTCGTTGCGCGCCACGAAATCGATGGCGCGGCCCTGCTCCAGGCTTTCTGTCGGCTGCACCGCGACCTTGGCGCCGACGAAGCCGATTTTCAGGGCCGGGTTGGCGGCCTTCATCGCCTCCGCCACCTTCACGTCGGACGGGAAGGACGGGGTCGAGGTGTGGATCACGCACAGATCGTAATCGCGCGCCTGGCTGGTGACCGCGTCCAGGCCCAGACGAGCCGGCGGGGCGTCGATCAGCTTGCTGCCCGGGACCAGGGCGGCCGGCTGAGCGAGCCAGGTGGGGAACCAGAAGGATTTGATCTCCCGCTTGGCCTGGTAGCGGGAGCCGGCGCCACCGTCGAAGCCGTCGAAGGAGGGCGGCTGCAGGAACAAGGTCTTCATCATCGTGGGTTCAGTCCCTCAAGGGAGCGGTCGAGTGGTTGTGGTCGGTCGTCCCGGCGTATCGGCATGCATGCCATGGCCTCGCCAGTCCACTGTCGTTCCGGCATGGCTGGCGAGGAATACCACAACCGACATCAGGTCGCGCAGCGGCAAAAGCCAGACCGGGCAGCGAAATGCAAGCGCGCCGAGTTCTTTGGACAAGGCTCCGTCGATCGCACGCGCCGCGACTGCCCGGAAAACCCAGGACAGCAGGAACAATATCCATGCCCAGGTGGCGCCGCTGCTCAGGATCACCGTCATCAGCGCCCAGAACAGTCCGTATTGTAGGATCGAGGCGGCGAACCCCACCGGCTCCAACGCCCGGATCGTCCGTGCCCAGCGCATCTCATGGCGGAACAGCGCCCGCACGGTTGCTTCCGGCACCGTGGTTGATGGGACCGTATCGGCCAAGGCAACGTCGAATCCCGCGTTCCGCACAAGCTGGCCCAGCACGTTGTCGTCGGCCAGATGCGGCACCAGGGCCTCAAAACCCCCGATTCGCGCCAACATGGCTCGATCCAGGCACATCGTCGCCCCCAGACAATCTCTCCGACCCAGCCCCCTCGCCAACAACGCGCTCGGCAGGAACCCATGCGTGATCTGGGTCGCGCCCAGCAGGGCGGGGAGGCGGCGATGGGCGGGGAGACCGGCATAGAGCGTGGTCACCAGCCCGACTCCGGGCTCGTTCAACGTCGCCATCAGCCGGCGCAGATAGTCAGGCCGCACATGCAGGTCCGAATCGGCGATGACCAGCACGTCGTGGCGGGCGGATGGCAGCATGTTTATCAGGTTGCCGACCTTGCGGTTCGGGCCGTGCAGGGTGGGATCGACGACCAGCACCAGGTCTCGGTCTGGGAAGCGCAGCCGCAGCCGGTCGACCACGGCAATCGCGGGATCATCGGCGCGCTGCACACCGAACACCACCTGCCAATCTGGGTAATCCTGCACGCAGATGGTGGCGAGCGCCTGTTCCAGCAGCGGCTCATCGCCATAGAGCGGCTTCAGGACGGTGACGGGGGGCAGGGTGGTGGCGCGATCACTCCGTCGGTCGGCGAAGCGCCAGACCAGAATCGCCCCGGCCAATGCCTGGGCCAGACCCGCGATCGCCGCGGCCGCGGTCAGGACGATCAGGCCATCGAGGATGGAAACATCCATCGGCGTAGGGTCGCTGGCTCCCCTACGCCGCCGCCAGGGTGGGTCCGGCGCATCCGGACCGCACGATCCAAAGGCGTTCACACATGGCGGCACCGGAGAAGACACTCCCCCTCCCCTTGTGGGAGGGGGCGGGGGGAGGGGCTGCACGCAATGTTTGTGCGGTTTTACCCCTCCCCCCGGCCCCCTCCCTCAAGGGGAGGGGGAGGATTTTCCCGATTGCCGCGATGTCCGAACGCCCCATCCTCACGACCCCAAGGTCCCGCCGGACAGGTCCGCGGTCTTGCGCTTCAGACTGTCCAGCAGCGCCGTCGTATCCCCCTTGCCAAGCAGCGCGCGGAAATCGGACCGCTGCACCGCCACGCGGCTGATGGTGCCGTCCAGCAGCACATCGACGACCCGCCAGGTGCCGCCGGTTCGGCGCATCAGATAATCCAGCCGCACCACGTCGCCCGATGTCGGGACGATCCGGCTTTGCGCGACCTGGTCCTCTCCAACGGCCCGTATGTCGGGCAGCACGTCCAGTTTCTCGCCGCCGAATTTGTCGAAATTGGCCACATATGTCGCGACCGTGAAGCGGCGGAATGCCTCCGACAGGGCCGACTTCGCAGCCGTGTCTATCGACGCCCAGCGCACGCCGACCGAAACGCGCAGAATTGTGTCCAGGTCGAACACCTGATCGACCACCGGAGCCAACATGTCGAAGCGCTGCGGGAACGGGGTCGCCCGCCCCGCCTTCATCACGGCTTCCAACCCCTTGTAGAGCGCGCTGATCGGCGCCCGGACGGCAGCAGAATCTTCGGCCCAGGCACGGGATGGCGCGCCGGCACTGGCACCGACCGCCGCCAGCGCCAGAAGGCCGCGTCGGGTCAGTTGGATCATCGCACCGTCAGGATCTGTTTTACCGGACCTGGGGCCGATGCCTCGATCCCGATGGCCGCCAGCGCGGTTGCCACGATGTCCTTGGCCGTCAGCCCCGCCTGGGCGAGCTGCTTGGCCTGCGATTCGTGATCAATGAAGATGTCGGGCATCACCATCGGCCGCACTTTCAGGCCTCGGTCCAGCAGGCCCTTGGTTGCCAGGTGATGCAGCACGGCCGAACTGAAGCCGCCGATCGAGCCTTCCTCGATGATGATCAACACCTCGTGATGGCGGGCAAGCTGCTCGATCATCGCGGTGTCCAGCGGCTTGACGAACCGGGCATCGGCCACCGTCGCGGGCAGGCCTCGTGCGGCGAGTTCATCGGCCGCCTTCATCGAGTCAGCCAACCGCGGCCCCAGCGACAGGATGGCGATGCTGTTGCCTTCCCGCATGATGCGGCCCTTGCCCAGGGTCAGGATCTCGCCGCGGGTCGGCAGCGCGACGCCAACCCCCTCGCCCCTGGGGTAGCGGAAGGCACTCGGTCGGTCGTCGATAGCGACGGCGGTCGCGACCACATGCATCAGCTCCGCCTCATCGGACGGCGCCATGATCACCATACCGGGCAAACAGCCCAGATAGGCCAGGTCGAACGTGCCGGAATGGGTCGCCCCATCGGCGCCCACCGGCCCCGCGCGGTCCATCGCAAAGCGCACCGGCAGCGACTGGATCGCCACGTCGTGCACGATCTGGTCGTAGCCGCGTTGCAGGAAGGTCGAGTAGATGGCGCAGAACGGCTTCATCCCCTCGGTCGCCAGGCCGGCGGCGAAGGTAACCGCGTGCTGTTCGGCGATGCCCACATCGAAGCTGCGGTCGGGGAAGCGCTTGGCGAAGCGGTCCACGCCGGTGCCGGACGGCATGGCGGCGGTGATCACCACGATGGACGGATCGACCTCGGCCTCCGCGATCAGGGCGTCGGCAAACACTTTCGTGTAACCCGGAGGACCCGGCGGCGCCTTCGCCTGCTCCCCGGTGATGACGTTGAACTTCGACACGGCATGGGATTTGTCGGCGGCTTCCTCGGCCGGCGCGTAGCCTTTGCCCTTCTGGGTGATGACATGCACCAGGATCGGGCCGGTCTCGTCGGCCTCCCGCACATTGCGCAGCACCGGCAGCAGATGGTCCAGGTTGTGACCGTCGATCGGGCCGACATAGTAGAAGCCCAGCTCCTCGAACAAGGTGCCGCCGGTCAGGATGCCGCGGGCATATTCCTCGGCCCGTCTGGCCGTACGCTCGATCCCCTTGGGGAAGCGCTTGGCCATGCGGGCGCCGAGTTCGCGCAGGCTGAGGAAACTGCGCGACGACATCAGCCGCGAGAGATAGGCGCTCATGGCCCCGACCGGCGGGGCGATCGACATGTCGTTGTCGTTCAGGATCACCACCAGGCGAGAATGCAACGCGCCGGCGTTGTTCATGGCTTCGTAGGCCATGCCGGCACTCATGGCGCCGTCGCCGATGACGCAGATCACGTTCCTGGCGTCGCGGACCAGTCCCTTGCTGGCGCGCTCCGACTCGCTGGCGGCGAGGTACTGCGCGGTCTTCAGATCACGCGCCACCGCCATGCCCAGGCCCGCGGAAATCGACGTCGAGGAATGCGCCGCGCCGAACGGGTCGTATTCGCTCTCCGACCGCTTGGTGAACCCGGACAGGCCGCCGCCCTGGCGCAGGGTGCGAATACGGTCGCGCCGCCCGGTCAGGATCTTGTGCGGATAGGCCTGGTGCCCGACATCCCATAACAGCCGATCGCGCGGGGTATCGAAGATCGCATGGATCGCGACCGTCAGTTCCACCACGCCCAGCGAGGCGCCCAGATGGCCGCCGGTCACCGACACGGCATCCACCGTTTCCGCCCGCAGCTCATCCGCGAGCTGGCGCAGTTGATCCACGTTGAAATTCCGCATGTCGGCCGGGATTCGGACGCGGTCCAGAAGCGGGGTCTCGTGTTTACTCATGTGCTCGTTCTCCCCACTCAACTCCGCCGCCGCACGACAAATTCGGCCAAGACCTGAAGATTTGCCGCCCTGGGGCCAAAACCGTCCAGATGCCCGGCGGCCTGACGCGCCAGCATGTCCGCATGGGCCCGCGCCATGTCGAGGCCCAGGACCGAGACCATCGTCGCCTTGCCTGCGGCTGCGTCCTTGCCGCCGGTCTTGCCGAGCTCTTCCGTGCTGCCTTCGACATCCAGCACATCGTCGGCAATCTGGAACGCCGCCCCCAGATCGCGCCCATAGGCCGCCAGCAGATGGCGCTGCTGCGCGGAGGCACGTCCCAGGATCGCCCCGGATTCGGCGCTGAACTGGATCAGCCGTCCGGTCTTCAGGGCTTGCAGTCTGGTGACCTGCGGGCCGTCGAGCGTCTTTCCCTCGGCCAGCATGTCGATCATCTGCCCGCCGGCCATCCCGTGGCCACCGACCGCCGATCCCAGGGCCATCACCAGTTCGCACCGCGCCTGGGGGTCCGAATGGGTGTCCGGTTCGGCGAGAACCTCAAACGCGCGGGCTTGCAGGGCGTCCCCGGCCAGGATGGCGGTCGCCTCATCGAATTCCTTGTGCGTGCTGGGTTTGCCGCGTCGCAAATCGTCATCGTCCATCGCCGGAAGGTCGTCATGCACCAGCGAATACGCATGCAGCATCTCAATGGATGCAGCGACTCTGGCGGAATATGTCTCGGCCACGGCAAACAGCGCGGCGGTTTCCATCGCCAGGAACGCCCGCAAGCGCTTGCCGCCGCCCAGGGCGGCGTAGCGCATGGCGTCGATCAGACGGCCCTCGGCCCCCTCCGTGGGGGGCAGAAGCGCGTCGAGCGCCGCCTCCACAACACCGGCGACCCGAGCCATCGCCGCCGGCAGATCTTCGCGTTCTCCTGAACCGTCCGCTGTCACGCTAAGCCCCGTTCCTAATCGTCTCGCACGCCCGGACTGTGATCCTGGCAAATCGCATCCTGGTGGTCCGCTCGCGACATCCGGGGTCTTACCCGTCGCGAGACTCGAAGCACCGCCCCATGGGACCGTAACCCCGCGCAATAAGCCTGCATCCTATGGGACCAGCGCGGAAGAGGTCCGTTACAGGCCATTGCTCCGATCCCGATGCGTCCGCGCCCGACGCGTCCACACGCATGCCGTCACCCAGCCCATCAAGGCGCAATCTCAACGCCGTTAGCATGTCAGGCGCCGTTGTGCAGGGGCGTCAAGTTCACTCCCGCGTCGTGTGTTGCGCGATTGCCACATACCAGCGAATCGCCTTCCAGCGTTGCGGCCGGTCGTGCAACCTGTCATATCCTGACCGCTGCGGTCCAGTATCCCCACACCTTGCGATCCTTTGGCCCATCCTTTGGTTCCCGCCCGCCATGGAGAGTACCTGCATGATTCGTGTCGTCCTCGCCCAGCCTCGCGGGTTCTGCGCCGGCGTGGAGCGAGCCATTGAGATCGTCGAGCGCGCCCTGAAGAAATACGGCCCGCCGATCTATGTCCGCCACGAGATCGTGCACAATCGCCATGTGGTCGAAAACCTGCGCCAGCGCGGCGCCGTCTTCGTCGATGAACTGGACGAAATCCCGCCCGGCGCGATGACCGTCTTTTCCGCCCATGGGGTCGCCAAACGGGTGGAAGAAGCCGCCGCCGAACGCGGCCTGCCGGTGATCGATGCCACCTGTCCTCTGGTCGCCAAGGTCCATAACGAAGGCCGGCGCTACGCGCGCCAGGGCCGGGAGATCGTGCTGGTCGGCCATGCCGGCCATGCCGAGGTCGAGGGCACGATCGGTCAGGTGCCGGCCAAGGTGCACCTGGTGCAGACCGTGGCCGATGTCGCGACGCTGGACGTCGCCGATCCGGACAAGCTGGCCTATATCACGCAGACCACCCTGTCGGTCGATGACACGCGCCATATCATCGCCGCCCTGCAATCGCGCTTCCCGACCATTGTAGGACCGGATGTGCGCGATATCTGTTATGCGACCCAGAACCGTCAGCACGCCGTGCGGGAACTCGCCGCCGCGGTGGACATGATCCTGGTGGTGGGCTCACGCAACTCGTCCAACTCCAACCGCCTGCGCGAAATCGGGGAAGAATTGGGCAAACCGTCTTATCTGATCGACGACGCCGGTGCCTTGCAGGCGGACTGGTTCCAGGGGATCGCCAGCGTCGGCGTCACCGCCGGCGCATCCGCCCCGGAAACCCTGGTGCAGGGCGTGCTGGACGGGCTGCGCCAGTTCGGTGAGATCGAGGTGTCTACCCTGGATGGGGTGGCCGAGGACGTGCGGTTCCGCTTCCCCGCGGAACTCGCGGACGCTTAGGCGGCGCGCAACAATGACTGCATCACTGGGCGGGACAATCGGGTGAAGGAAGCAAAGCCTTGGGGCTCCGCCCCCAACCCCGCGAGGGGCTTTGCCCCCTCGACCCCCACCAAGGCTGGGCCTTGGATGCCGTTTATTGGGTCAGGGGGGAAAGGAGGCCATCCCGGACGTTGCAACGCCATGGTCGGCCCCCTTTCTCCCCTGACCCCATTAATCGCAGTCCAGGGGCCGCGCCCCTGGTGGGTTCGAAGGGCGACGCCCTCGCGGGGTTTGGGGTGGAGCCCCAAGGCTTTGCGTCCATCCCCCAATTGCCCCGCCAGATGGGGCACTTATTGTTGTGCGGCGACAAAGGAAACCTTGCCACCATGACCGTGCCGTTGAACCAGGTCCTCCGTGTCGGAGCCTACGTCGTCAAGCAGCACCTGCTCGGCCGCAAGCGCTACCCGCTGGTGCTGATGCTGGAGCCGTTGTTCCGCTGCAACCTGGCCTGCGCCGGCTGCGGCAAGATCGACTATCCGGCGGAAATCCTGAACCAGCGCCTTTCCGTCGCGGAATGCATGGAGGCGATCGACGAATGCGGCGCCCCCGTGGTGGTGATCGCCGGCGGGGAGCCTCTGCTGCACCGGGAAATCGACCAGATCGTCCAGGGCGCCATCGCACGGAAGAAGTTCGTGATCGTGTGCACGAATGCCCTGCTGCTCGAAAAGAAGATGGACCTGTTCAAGCCGAACAAATGGTTTTCGTGGTCGGTGCATCTGGATGGCGGGCGGGAGGAGCATGACATCTCCGTCTGCCAAACCGGCGTGTACGACCGCGCGGTGGCGGCGATCGCCGAGTCCAAGCGCCGTGGGTTCCGCACGATCATCAACGCGACCCTGTTCAACAACTCCCAACCGGAGAAGGTGGCGACGTTCTTCGACGACGTGATGGCGATGGGGGTGGATGGGATCTCCGTGTCTCCCGGCTATGCGTATGAGCGGGCGCCGGACCAGCAGCATTTCCTGAACCGAGCCAAGACCAAGGAATTGTTCCGCGGCATTTTCCGGCGCCAGGGCAAGGGTGCCTGGAAGGGCAAGTGGTCGTTCAACCAGTCGTCGATGTTCCTGGATTTCCTGGCCGGCAACCAGACCTTCCATTGCACGCCCTGGGGCAACCCGTGCCGCACCTATTTCGGCTGGCAGCGCCCTTGCTACCTGCTGGGAGAGGGCTACGCGAAGTCGTTCAAGGAGCTGATGGAAACCACGGACTGGGACGCCTACGGCACCGGCAACTACGAGAAATGCGCCGATTGCATGGTGCATTCCGGGTATGAGGCCAGCGCCGTCGCCGAAACCGTCCGCAAGCCTTGGAAGGCGGCGGCCCAGGTGCTGCGTGGTATCCGCACCGAGGGTCCGACCGCGCCGGACATCCCTCTGGACAAGCAGCGCCCGGCGGAATTCGTCTACAGCCAGCATGTCGAGAAGGCGTTGGTCCGGATCAAGGCGAAGAAGGGGCCGGTTGAGGACATGGCTGACGCTGGGGATTGAGGTAGAGGAATCAGCTAGCAGCCTGTCGGACTCGGGATTTTCGATCAATAACGACGGCTGTTCGGCTGCGCCGGCGCGGTCATCAGACCGCCGGCGGCGCCCCGATCACGTCCTGACTGGCTTCATATCGGCCCGGAGGTGGCGTCACGGCCGACCCATC
>CALQHT020000125.1 GCA_943330455.2 Nitrosovibrio sp. Nv4
AGGCGAACGACGGCGACCGCCTGACCGCGACCGATCTGCCTTCGGGCGGATCGCTGACGTTCCTGGGCAACCAGCTCGACCGGTTCGGAGCGCTGGTCGTCCGCACCGAAACCACCGGGGTGGGGGCACTGGTCAACCCGACATTCGTCGATACGGTCACAACTCCGCTGCCCACCGATTTCGCCGCGCAACTGACGCCCGCCCCCAATGTTCCGGCAAGCAGCGATGCCCGCTACACGCTGGGCGGCGGGATGCTGCCGGCCGAGAGGTTCGACAGCCAGATCTCCACGCGGACGATCGCCAACCGCGGATTCTCCAACATCACCCTGGCCGCCGACGGCCAGTTGACGATCGCCTCGGGCGTGACCGTGCAACTCGCGCCCGGTGGCAGCTTTGCCGCCAATGTCGGCAGCGCGGCGATCGGCGGCACCGTCTCGGTGCCGGGCGGCAAGATCACGATCGCCACCAACGCCGGCGAGCGGATCACCGCGATCGAGGAGGATATCGCACGCGCCCCGACCGCCTGGGCCGTACGCGATACCGTGCCGCTGTCCCCCGGCGACGGCCGACTGACGATCGCGCCGACCGCGGTGCTCTCGATGCGTGGCCGTTGGAGCAACGATCTGCTGGCCAGCCAAATCGGCGATCCGGTCACCGGGCCCGGCTACATCAACGGTGGCGATATCAGCCTGCAAACCCGCTGGACGCCGGTGGCAAGCAAACAGCCGGTGACCAAGGGAGCGACCGTCGATGCCGCCGCAACCCCGATCATGGGCCGTGACATCGCCCTTGGCGCCGGTGCGGTGCTCGATGTCGCGGGCGGCGCTTCCCTGGCCGAGATCAGCGGCAACCCGAGCCTGGGCCGCGGCGGTTCGCTGAGCCTCGCGACCTACGTCGCCCGCGCCGTCAGCCCAACCGGCGGCCTCGCCGATCCAACCAAGTTCGGCCTGCCCGTGGTCGGGATCGGACAGGCCGGCGTGCGCATCGCGGCGGGACCGGGCGGCATCGTCGACGAGGGCGCTGTCTTCAGCGGCCATGGCGCTGCCCTGGTCGGTCGCGCGGCCGCGAACGGTCGCGGCGGCGTGATCAGCCTGACCGTCCCCAATATCATGATCGGCCGGGACCCGACCGAGGTCGAGGCGACATATGGCGGCCGGCGGATGGATCCCATGCGCCTGGCCACTCTGGGCTTCGCCGATATCCAACTGACCGCGACGACGGCGGGAGGCTTGCCCTTCCAGGGTCTGCCCGCCGGCACGCTGAACATCGCCCCGGATACCATCGTGGCCCCCGTGGCGACGCAGTTCGTCCTGTCCGACGCCGTGCGCCAGATCCCGACCGGCGCGGCCACGCAAACGCTGGGCGCCGCGGAAGTCCTGACGGTCACCGATCGCGCGGCGACGCGTCTGACACTGACGGCGCTGAACGCAATGAATCTCGGCGGCGCGGGGACGGTTCTGCAGGTCGATCCGGGCGCCTCCCGGACCGATACGACCCCGCTGATCAGCCTGACCTCGGTGCGCGGGATGCTCGTCGAAGGCAGCCTGATCGCGCCCGCCGGTCAGATCCGGGTCATCGGCAGCGGCTCTCCGGCCGCCTACACCACGCCCATCGACCTGGTTCCGGTGCGCGAATTCGACGGTGTCGCCTACCTGCGCGGCGAGTCCACCTGGGTGGCCGCGACCGCTCGGCTGCTTGCAGCCGGCGTCGCGCAGGAAGTCGTGACCGCGATCGGTCAGGTCGCCGGGGTCGCACGGCCCGGTGGCACCGTGACCTTGGCCGAGGGCCGTGGCGCCCTGGTGGTCGAAGCCGGAGCGATCATCGATGTATCGGGGATCTCCGGCCGCACAGACACGCTGCTGAGCGGGGGAGGCGTCAACACGGCGCGGCGCGGCAGTATCGCGTTGGCCAGCAACGCCGGCGGTATCAACCTGACCGGCGCGCGCGGCCTGTTCCTTGACGGCACGCTCTTGGCGCATCCCGGCGACACTGGCGCGATGGGCGGCACATTGACGATCAACTCGCCCAGCCCGCAGCCGTTCCTGGATGGCGTCAGCCAGATCGGCTCGGTGCCCAACGCCATTTCCGGCCGGCTGGGAATCATCGTCACCGCCGATGCCGTCACGCTGCCGAAGGGTGCCAGCAGGACCGACGGCGTCGATCCAAGCCTGACCCGGCTCGCCAACGGTTCCTGGAAGGGAGACCACCTCGATCGTGTGCGTCTGTCGGTCAGCCGGCTGGAGGGCAGCGGCATCGACCGTCTGACCTTGTTCGGCGGCGGCCTGGGTGTGACGTTCCTGGGGGATGTCGCCCTGGATGTCCCGCGCATGATCCAGATCGAGGGCAGCCGCGTCACGGCCGCTCCCGGCACCATCGCCGCGGGTGCCCTTGCTACAGCGGGTGCGGTGGCGAACGCGCGGATCAGCAGCGTCTATGTCGTGCTGAACGGTCAGATCGGCGGCAACGCCGCGGCGCTGGCCGGCGGCAAGCTCGCCGGCGCGCTGAGTATTTCGGCCAATGCGCTGGACCTAATCGGCGGTGTGACCTTGGATGGTGCGGACAAGGTGACGCTGGCGAGCAGCGGCGATCTTCGACTGATCGGCTCGCAATATCTGACCACCGAATACGGCCAGGTGCAGGGCGCGCTCCGCAGCGGCGGCGACCTGACCTTGCGGGCCGCGCAGGTCTACCCGGCCGCCGGGACCGCGTTCACGATCACGGCCGCGGGCCGGGACATCACCATCGCACGGCCGGAAGGCGACATTCCCAGAGCGCCGTTGTCCGCCGCCGGCTCCGTAACCCTGGAAGCGGCCACGATCGCGCAGGGGGGCGTGCTGCGCGCGCCACAGGGCGAGATTCACTTGCGACCGACTTCGGACCTCGTTTTCCTGCCCGGCAGCCTCACCTCGGTCTCCGCCGACGGCAGGACCGTGCCGCTCGGGCAGATCGACGGGTTCACCTATCAGGCCTCTCTGCTGGCCACCAATCCGCAACAGCCGAACGGCCTGACCAGCGCGCCACAAAAACTGCTGGACATCGCCGGACCGCGCATCAGGGTGGAGCCCGGCGCGGTGCTCGACGCCTCGGGTGGCGGCGATCTTCTGGCCTATACCTTCATCTCGGGTCCCGGCGGGTCACGCGATGTCTTGGCCCGGGCCGACTACACGATCACCAATGGCACGGTGGGCGCGACCAATCACCGCTTCGCCGACCAGCGCGATGTGTTTGCCATTCTGCCCGACCTCGGATCGGCGATCGCCCCCTATTCGCCGTATATCCTCGACAGCGGCACGTCCCTGGGTCGTGGCGAGGTGACCGCGCAGGCCCCCGCCAGCGGAGTGAACCGCTACGGCCAGCAGGTCAGCGGAAACCTGCCCTGGGTCGGCGACCGGATCACGATCACCCAGGACAGTCCCGTTCTGCCCGCCGGATCCTACACGCTTCTGCCCGGCCGTTACGCCATGCTTCCAGGCGCGTTGCGGGTGACATTCGGCCCCGCCGCGACGGTGCCGACCGTGGTGCCGCTCACTGCCGCGCCGGTGTTGAACCGCGACGGCAGTTGGCAGGTGCAGGGCGTCCGCGGCATAGCCGGCACCAATGTGCAGGACGTGGTCCCACGCTCGATCCGCCTGGAAACGACGCCCGTCTGGAGCCAGTACTCCAGCCTGACCTTCGATACCGCCAACGCTTTCTTCCCGGCCCGTGCCGCCCGTCTCGACCAGCAGGTCGGGCGGTTGCCGATCGATGCCGGACGCCTTTCGCTGAATGCGAGCGAGACCCTGACCTTGGGCGGCACCATCCGGTTCAACCATGCCGATGCGGGGCGCGGCGGTCAGGTGGACATCGCGTCCAGCATGATCGCCATAACCCCGAACGGCGTGGCATCCACGGTTCCGGGCGCCCTGGTGCTCAGCGATGTCGCGCTGTCGGCGATCGGGGCGGAGACACTGACGATCGGCGGCATCCGCCAGAATCTGGACGGGAAGGATATCGTCTTTCCGTCGGCGCGCAGCGTTACCGTCGCCACCGGCGCTCGCCTTACCGGGCCGGACGTCGTGCTTGTGGCACGCGCACCCACCGCCGCTCGGCCTGGCGATGGGCTGCTGCTGGAAAGCGGCGCGGACGTGACCGCAAGCGGTTCCCTGCGAGTCTCACCGCTTGGCCTGCAGCTCGGCCGGCAGGAGGTAATCGACCTGTCGGGCACGGTTATCACCCCAGGCGACTCGGGCGATGGCGCGCTGCTGCGTGTCTCGGCTGGGGCGCTGGTGCCGGTGACGCGGGTGAACCTGGACAGTGGTGCGGCCACCTCTCTGCGCGTCCTGGACGGTGCGCGTCTGGGCGGCCGAGCGGTGACGCTGGATGCGACGGGGGCGATGCAGATCGGGGAGCGGGTCGGTCTGACCGCGTCGGCGCTCGATCTCGGCGCCCGATCCATCATCCTGGGCAATCCGCCGTCCGGTGCGGGCGATGGGGCGCTGGTGCTGCGAGGCGGGTTGCTGGGCAATCTGGCCGGCGTGACGGATCTCTCGCTGCGCAGCCGCGGTGGGATCGACGTGCATGGTCGGGTCGATCTGCTGGCGGCGGGCGCGCTGACCCTCGATACCGCCGCCTTGCGCGGATTTGGAGCGGCGACCCTGAACGCCAGCGCCGGGGGCCTGGCCATTCTCCACAACAGCGGCGCCGTGGCGCCGACGGGTTCCGCGAGTGGGACCGGGACGCTCAGCCTGACCGCGGCGGCGGTTCGGATTGGCGGTGGCAACGTGGCACTGCAGGGTTTCCCGACCGTCCGTCTTGCCACCCAGGGCGACCTGACGACCGTCGGCGCCGGCGAACTCAGCACAGCGGGTGGCGTAACAATCGTCGCGAGCCGCGTATCCGCCGGTGCCGGGGCCGACTACGCGCTGACCACAACGGGCGCGTTGCGGATTGAGGCTCCGGGCAGTCCCACGACGCTTGGTCCGGTCGGGCTTGGCGGCCGGCTCAGCATGACCGCCAGCGAACTCACACTGGCGACGAGCATCGTCAATCCGAGCGGCGATCTGAACCTGACGGCGACCAGGGGACCGCTGACGCTTGCCGCCGGCGCGTCGATCGATCTGTCCGGGCGCGGTCAGGCGTTCTTCGACCGCGTCGATCATACCCCGGGCGGGCGGGCCACTCTGGTGGCGGGAACCGGCAGCATTGTGGTGGCAGGGGGTGCACCAGGGGGCGCATCAGGGGGGACCCCGGGGGTGATCATCGACGTCTCGGCCCCGGTCGCCGGCGTCGATTCCGGCAGTGTCACGCTGACGGCCCAGCGCGGTCAGGTCGATGTCGGAAACCTCTCGTTGCATGGCGGTTCGGCCGGCCGGTTCAGTCTCGACACGCTGGCCGCCGTCGACCTGGGGCGATTGAACACCCAGCTCGATACCGCCGGTTTCGGTGGTGGCCGCTCCATTCGGACACGAACCGGCGATCTGGTCCTGGCGAGCGGCCAGACCGTGCGGGCTCAGCAGGTCAACCTGACGGCCGATGGCGGGTTGGTGAGCATCGCCGGCGGGATCGACGCAAGCGGCGCCAAAGGCGGGACGATCGGTTTGTTCGGCATGACCGGGGTCACCTTGGCCGGCGGCGCCCTGTTGAACGCAAAGGCGACGGAAGCCGGCCAGCCGGGCGGGCTTGTCGAGATCGGCACCGGCTCCGGTCCGCTGCGCCTTGCCGGCAGCGTCATCGACGTCACCGGCGGCGATCCGCTGCGCGGCAGCCTGGTCCACCTGCGCGTGCCGGTCGGCGCCGTCGCGGCGAGCACCTTCACCACCCAGGTCCGGGGTGCGCGCAGGGTTGAGGTCGAGCCCTACTCGATCACGCAGACGGCCACGATCGAAAGCACGGCGATTACCGCGGCCTTCAACGCCATCCGCACCCTGAACCTGCAGACCACCGTTTTCGCCGGCTTCCCCACAAACTGGCGGGTCACGCCTGGCGTCGAACTCCGCAATCCCGCCGGCGACCTGACATTGCCGGTCAACAAGGCCATCACGCTGCTGACCAACCGCACGGCGACCGGCGATCCCGGCGTGCTGACGTTGCGCGCCGGTGGCAATCTGGTGCTGCTGAGTTCGGTGAGCGACGGTTTCGCCAGTGCGGCGGCCAACGCGCTGCCCTCGGATACCGTTTCCTGGTCGTACCGCCTGGTCGGTGGCGCGGACTTCTCCAGCGCAAACCCGCTGGCCACCATGGACGCCAGCCAGATCGTCGGCCAAACCGGCAACATCCAGATCGGCCGGCCATGGGCCTACGATCCGGCCAACCCGGCCACGAGCCCGACCACGCTGCCGGTGTTCGTTCGTACCGGCACGGGCTCGATCGACATTGCCGCCGCGCTCGACGTGCAGTTGCGGGATCCCGACGCGGCCATCTACACAGCCGGCCGGCCGCTTTCCAATCCAACCACCGTCACCGGGCTGACCGCCGACGGCGAGGTCGCCACCGGCCGGTTCATCCTGCCTCTGCCCCCCACCTACAGCGGCTATCTGTCGCAGTATCCGTCCCCCAGCGAGTTCGAGCCGGGACCGACGCCGCCAAATGCCGCCTATGCCGCAGCCTACACCGAGGGCGGTGGCAGCCTGCGGCTCGCCGCGGGGCGCGACATCACGCAGGTGCTCACCGATCCCGCCGGCAACAACGCGGGCCAGACGCCCAATGAGTGGCTGTGGCGCCGCGGCGCGGTGAATGACGAGGGCGGGTTCATGTATCGCCCGGCACTGCCGTTGCGCGGGGTGTTCGACGGTTTCGGCCTGCGACTGCGCGCGATCGGCGAAAGCTCCACCCAGACGAGCTGGTGGGTCAATTTCAGCCTGTTCCGCCAGGGATTCGGCGTTCTGGGCGGTGGCGATGCGAGCGTTGTCGCGGGCCGCGATTTCCGCGGCTCGGTGTCGATCCCGACCAACGCACGCGTCGGTGGCGGGCTGCCGACGAGCTATGTGACGCAATTCGCCCAGACCAACGGCCGCATCGCCACGTTGACCGGGACGGTGCCGAATGGCGGCACCCCGGCGGTGCTCGCGGTGAACGGCGGCGGCGATCTGGTGCTGAGCGTCGGCCGCGATCTGGCCAGCGGCAGTCAATTCCTGGTCGGGCGCGGGGAGGCGGTGGTCCGGGCGGGTGGAGCCCTGGCCAGTTCCCAGGTCGGTGGGATTTCACCGACCGATCTGCTGCCGATCCGGGCCAGCGTCGGCACCGTGATCGCGTTGGGCGATGCCCGTGCGCGGGTCAGCGCGCTGGGCAGCATCAATGCCAGCATCTACGACCCCTTGCAGGTCATGCCGGGACGAGACCTGCAACTTGCCGACGCCTGGGGCTATGGCGGCTCCACCGCGCCAGGGACCTGGCGGACCAACACCGTGAACAGCGCGATCGCATTGAACTCCCTCGGGGGGAGCGTGACCTTGCTTGGCACGCTTGGCTCAGCCGAACCCTATGGCGCCCTGCAGGTCCTGCAGACCGCGCCGCGCGCGATCGTCGATGGGGCGACAATTTATCGCAACATCGTGTCGGCCAACGCCGGGACGCTCTTTAACAACGCCACCGACCTCACCGACCGGACAACCGAGTCTCTACCGGCCAACCTGGCCGTTACGGCCTTCAGCGGCGACATCGGCTTTCAGCCTGTTTCGGGCGGCGATGGCGCGCTGCGCCTTGGGGTTCAACTGGCGCCGTTTGCCACCGGCCAACTGACTCTGCTGGCGGCCGGCAGCGTCGTGAACCCGAATCTGTCGCTGCCGGACGTCAACCCCGCCGGAGTGGCGACCGCATTCCGGCCGATCTACGATTCGCCGGCCTTCGCGCCGCCGGGCAGGGCGTCACCGGACGGCGGTGCCTATATCTCGAACGAGACACCGGCTCTGGCCGCCAAGACGCCGTTGCGGGCCGCCGACCCGGATCGCGCGCTGGTCTATGCGGTCGGAGGCAGTATTCCGTTCGCGACGATCACCAGTGGCAAACGGATCGGCCTGCACGCCGGCCTGGACATCACCGACGCGACTATCAGCATGCAGCATGGCGCCGAGGGCGACTTCTCGTTCGTCTGGGCCGGGCGCGACATTCGGTCCGCATCCTCCGCCGACATTGGGCTGGAGCAGCAGGGTGTAACGATGGAGGTGCGCGGGCCGGGTCGGTTGCAGATCCTGGCGGGCCGGGACATCGACCAGATCCGCCCGCCGGCGCAGCCCGCCGATCCCAGGGCCGCGGGGCTGGCCAATAACGGCCTGCATTCGGTCGGAAACCAGTACAACCTGCTGTATCCGCCGGGCAGCGCGACGATCGACGTGCTGTATGGCCTGGGTGTGGACAACGTGGTGTCCGGCGGTCTGGACAGCGGCGGCTTCCTGCGCCGGGTGCTGGCGCCGGACTTTTCGCCGGGCCGCTATCAGGTCGAACTGACGCGAACCCCCAATGGCGGCGCCACGTGGGCGATCCGCCCGAAGTCGCCGGAAGCGACCGGTTCGGCCACTCTGGCCGCGGCGCTGGCATTGCCCGAACCCGAGCGGCTGGGCCTGGCCATCGATCTGATGGTCCGCGAACTGGCCGCTTCGGGCCAGGAGGCGGCGCGCGGCGGCAGCAACCAGGGCAACTACACGCGCGGCTTCGCGGCGATCAACAGCCTGTTTCCGGATGGCAACTACAGCGGGCGGCTCAGTCTTCAGAACACCTATCTGCGCACCGACCAGGGCGGCGATGTCAACGTGTTGGGGCCGGGCGGCGATTTCATCCTGGGCGGCATCTCCACGACCGTCGACCGCTATCCCGACCGGATCGGGGCGCTGACCTTGGGGTATGGCAGCCTGAACTTCTTTGCCCATGGCGACATTCAGTTGGGGCAAAGCCGAGCTTTCACGGTGGACGGGGGCGATATATTGATGTGGAGCTCGACGCGGGACATCAATGCCGGCCTGGGTGCCAAGACGGCACGCTATATTCCGCCCTACCAGGTGACCTACACGTTCGACGGTACGTGGCTGGCAAATCGCAGCGCGTTGGTCACCGGCTCGGGCATCGGGACATTTACCCCCGTGACGCCGCTGAACGAGGTGGCGAGCCTGCTGCGGGTCCCGACCGGATCGGCGATGGCGGCGGCGCAGCAGGAAGAAATCCAGCGCCGCACCTCGCCGAACATCACCCTGATCGCGCCGGTGGGCATTGTCGACTTCGGCGATGCCGGCGTGCGTTCGGCCGGCAACCTCAGCGTCGCTGCACAGACCGTGCTGAATGCGGCCAACGCCCAGGTGGCTGGCAGTTCGACGGGCGTGCCGATCGTTTCCTCCCCGAATGTTGCCGCGGCGGTGGCCGCCAGCGCGTCCGCCGGGCAGACGTCCGGAGCGGGACAGGACGCGGCGCGACAGGCCGCGCGCGGCGCCGGGGCGGTGCCCGAGGATCCGCTGGCGACGATCTCGGTCGATGTAATTGGTGTCGGCGGAACCGAGCGTGATGCGGGGCAGTGACTGTTGCGACCAGCCAACATCGGCGGGTGGGATCACAAACATTGGTGGGTGGCCGAACGCGTCGACGATGCTGACATCAACTGGCCGACAGAATGACCCACCGGCCCCGCAACTCCGTCACGGCGGCGGCAGGGGCCGCCATCCATGGGTTTCGTGGTAGCGGCCCGGGAAAATCGTGGAGGCCGGCCCGCGGCTGGCCGATGCGGGATGTTCGACGCAACAGATAGCGCCCGTCACAGGACACCAAACAACGCCCGAGGTCGAGTCCTGCACGAAGGCCGCCAACCAGAAAAAATCGCAAAACCCCACGCCGGGCCTGATCGGACCAGTGCCGGACGAAAACTGAACACAGACGTCCAATTTATACCGGGAAGGCTGTCAAACCTCCCGTCAACCGATTGGAGTAATTGATGATATTTTGCGAGATGGTGGAGCTGAGGGGAATCGAACCCCTGACCTCCTCATTGCGAACGAGGCGCTCTCCCAACTGAGCTACAGCCCCATCCCGCTCCGCTCGGCGCCATTTCCATGGCCCCTCGCAGGGCGCGGACAATGCTCATGCACCCTTCGGAAGTCAAGCGCGTGCTTGCCGGAAAAACCCCGATCCCACAGGTTTCATCTATCGCTCATGGGAGCATTGCAGCGGTTGCGGATCGGACCGCGCGCCGTTAGCTTCCGCTGCCCCAACAGAGAGACCGCCGCATGATCAGGACATTGTTCTGGCTCGCCGATCAACTGATCAGCCTGTATGTCTGGGCGGTCATCCTGGCCGCGCTGTTCAGCCTGCTTGCCTCCTTCAATGTCCTCGACACCCGTAATCGGATCGTATGGACGATTGGCGATTTCTTCTACCGAGTCACCGAACCGGCGCTGCGGCCGATCCGCAACCTGCTGCCCAATCTCGGCGGCATCGACATCAGCCCGATCATCCTGCTGCTGGTGCTCCAGGCCGCGCGAATGCTGCTGTCCAGCATCTACGAATCGGTGATCCTGGGCTCGCTACGTCCACTGCTTTGACCACTGCTTTGACCGCGTTCTGGCGTGCGACCGACGATGGCGTGACAATCATGGTCAAGGTGCAGCCGAAATCCCGGCGTCCCGGCCTGCAGGGAATGGTCGAGTCCGCCGACGGGCCGCGCCTGCGGGTCGGCGTGACCGAGGCGCCGGAAAACGGGCGTGCCAATGATGCGGTGTGCGCCCTGATCGCCCAAACATTGGGGGTCGCCCGCTCCGCCGTTCAGGTAGCCGCCGGGGCAACCAGCCGCGAAAAGCGGCTTATGGTCGAAGGCGACCCCGCCACAATCGCAAGCCGTCTGGAGACTTTGTGACAGCCCGAATCATCGATGGCAAAGCGATTGCGGCCGAACTGCGGACTTCGCTCACGGCGCGGCTGGCGGGGCTGTCGTTCCGTCCGCGCCTGATCGTGGTCCTGGTCGGCGACGATCCGGCCAGCGCGGTCTATGTGCGCAACAAGGACCGCGCCGCGCGGGAAGTCGGGATCGAGCCGGAAACCATCCGCCTGCCAGCCGATACCGATCAGGCCACCGTCCTTGCCTTGATCGCGCGTCTGAACGGGGACGACTCGGTGGACGGGATTCTGGTGCAACTGCCATTGCCCCCGCAGGTCCGGCCCCGCGCGGTCATCGAGGCGATCGATCCGGCCAAGGACGTCGACGGGTTCCACCCTCTGAATACCGGGCGGCTGGTGGATGGAGAGGCCGGGATCGTCCCCTGCACGCCCGCCGGGATCATGAAACTGCTGGCCTCGACGGGCATGGCACTGGCCGGCGCCCGCGCGGTCGTGCTTGGCCGGTCTACGATCGTCGGCCGCCCGGTCGCCGCGCTGCTGCTGGCGGCCGATGCCACGGTCACGATCGTGCACTCCAAGACCCGCGATATCGCGCAGGAATGCCGTCGCGCGGATCTGCTGATTGCCGCGGTCGGGCGTGCGGAACTGGTCCGCGGCGACTGGATCGCGCCGGGTGCCACGATCATCGATGTCGGGGTGAACCGTTCAACCAACGGCGCCCTGGTCGGCGATGTCTGCTTCCCGGAATGCGTTCAGACCGCAGGCGCGATCACCCCGGTGCCTGGCGGAGTCGGGCCGATGACGATCGCCTGCCTGCTGGAAAACACCATCTCCGCCGCCGTGACACGCCGCGGGTTGGATTAACCCGCCGCCCGTCAGGCCTTGATCAGCGACGGGTCCAACAGGGTCGTGTCCTGGCCGATGACCGGGTTGGCGATGGCATCTTCCAGACTGCGCGCGCCCTTCCACTGGTCGGCCGGGCGAGCCGCATTGTCGGACCCGATCAGGTCGATCCCCCAGTAGATTTCCAGGCGATGACCGTCCGGATCGCGGAACTCCACCGCGATCTGCACCCCCGCGCGCCGTCTGCCGTCGAAATCAATCTGTGCGTTATGCAGACGCAAATGCTCGCGCACCCGCACGACTTCATCCAAAGTCGCGACCTCGAACGCCAGATGATGCAGGCCGGCGCCGGCCGGATTGGCTTCCTTCGCCTTGAACAGCGCCACGCCGTGATGGTCGGGATTGCAGCGCAGGAACACCGCGCCGCCCGGCATCATGTCATCGCCGTAGATGTCGGAGATGCTGAACCCCAGCACCTCCACATAGAACCGCGTGGAAAGTTCAATATCCGCGACATAGAGCGCGACATGTCCGATCTTGCCGATGCGGAACGGCAGGCCGTTGGGACGCGTGATCTGGCGAACCGCATCAACGTTCATAAGGAAGACTCGTGCATGGTCGTGCCTCCGGTCAGGATGCGCGCAGCAGGGACGGGTCGAGCAACGTCGTGTCCTGCCCGACCACCGGATCGGCGATGGCCGCTTCCAGGCTTTCGGCGGGTTTCCATTGCTCGGGTGGGCGGACCTTGCCCTCCGATCCGATCTGATCGATGCCCCAGTAGATCTCCAACCGGTGCCCGTCCGGATCGCGGAACTCGACGACCAATTGCACCCCGGCGCCGCGGCGGCCGTCCAGGTCGATCTTGACGTTGTGCCGCCGCAGATGCTCCCGCACCCGCACGACCTCATCCAGGGTGCCGACTTCCAGGGCGATATGGTGCAACCCCGCGCCGGCCGGGTTTTCGTCGGTGGCGGGGAACAGGGCGATCCCGTGATGGTCGGTGTTGCAGCGCAGGAACACCGCACCGCCCGGCAAACGCCCGGACGGGATTACGTCGGACACCTGGAAGCCCAGCACGTCCGTGTAGAAGCGCGCCGAACGTTCGAGGT
Source organism: Nitrosovibrio sp. Nv4 (assembly GCA_943330455.2). Lineage (GTDB taxonomy): Bacteria > Pseudomonadota > Alphaproteobacteria > Acetobacterales > Acetobacteraceae > Rhodopila. The sequence continues at coordinate 12,741 of CALQHT020000125.1, forward strand.
CCTGCACATACAGGGCGACATGGCCGATCTTGCCGATGCGGAAGGGCAATCCGGCCGGCCGGCCCATGGTTGCGATCGTTTCCGGGTTCATGGCGATCCTCCTGTTTCCTACCGCATTCAACCATCTCGCGATGGTTAAAAGTTCTCCCCCTCCCCTTGCGGGAGGGGTGTTGTCGCACGGATATTGCGTGAAACCCCGCCCCCCGGCCCCCTCCCGCAAGGGGAGGGGGAGAGTTTTCTGCCGACGGCACCTCATTCCGAGATGTGCGATGCCGTAGCCTCCTGTTCTTGAAGGCAGGGTTTTATCCCCTGCCCCGTTGCGTCCCGCTTGCTCAGCGGTTCAACCACAGATCCTCAAACCGGTAACCGTTATAGGAGCTGTTGACCATCGGTGTGTAGCCCTTCAGGTCCGGCGTCCAGCAGGTGCCGCCACGCATATGCAGGATGATCGGGCGCGCGACGTCGTTCTGAATGCGCTGATCGATTTCCCAGACGAGCTTCTTGCGCTTCTCGACATCGGTTTCCTGCGATTGCTTGTCGAACAGCTTTTCCAGCTCCGGGTTGCAATATTCGGAGTAGTTGCGTTCCGACTTACAGGCATAGTTCTCGTAAAAGGTCTGATCGGGATCATCCACCGCGTTGCCGGTCAGGTTCAAGCCCACCGAGTAATCCTTGCGCGCGACCTTGGAGAACCAAAGGCTGGTCTCGACCGGATCCAGCTCCCCTTCCACATGAATTTCCTTCAGATGGTCGATCAGGATCACGGCGGGGTCGCGATAGGCGGGAATATTGCGCGTCGAAACCCGCACCTTCAGCCTATTACTCGCACTATACCCCAGTTTCTCCATAATCGCTCGGCCTTCCGCCCGGTTCTTCGCGATATCCGGGTTGTAGCCGGTCATGTCCTTGATCATCGCGTCCGGCATGCCCCAGACACCTTCCGGTGCGGGCAGCATGGAGCCACCGATATCGGCCTGCCCCTCAAACAGGATGTCGACGAAGGCCTTGCGATCAATCGACAGCGCCATCGCGCGCCGGATATCGGGGTTGTCGAAGGGCGGCTTCTCCCGGTTCACGATCAGATTCTGCCCGACATTCATCGGACCGAACTGGCACACCGCGTTCGGCACCTGCGACTTAATGTCGCGCAGCAGCGGCACCGTGATCTCGTTGGGCGAAGTCATGTCGATCCGCCCGGCCATGAATGCCAGCATGGCGGTGGAGCGGTTGGTGATGACCGGAAAATCGATCCCGTCCAGATGCGGCAGGCCCGGCTTCCAGTAATCCGGATTGCGCACCACGCGGATCAACTCGTTCTGCTTGAACTCGACCAGCTTGAAAGGGCCGGTGCCGATCGGCTTGGTGCGCTGCTGCGCCGCCGTCGCATGGCACGGATAGACCGGTGAGTAACCTGAGGCCAACATCGACAGGAGAGACGGCTGCGGACGTTCCAGCCGGAACGTGACCTCATTGGCGCCGCTGGTCGTGATATCGGCGACGTTCTGATACCACAGCTTGCGCGGGTTCTTGCGGAACTTCTCGGTGGATTTGTCCCGCACCATATCGAAGGTGCATTTCACGTCGGCGGCGCTGAACGGCTTGCCGTCATGCCACTTCACGCCATCGCGCAACTTGAAGGTCAGGCTGAGATTGTCCGCGCTCCAGGACCAGGATGTCGCGAGATCCCCCACGATCGAGGACACATCGTTCTGCGGTACATCCTGGCGAAACATCACCAGGTTGTTGAACAAACTCATGAACGGCACGTTCGTGGAGTAGGTCGCTTCTTCATGGATCGAGGCCGAGGCGGGGTTGTCGCGCTGATAGATGCGCAGCACGCCGCCGTTCTTGGGGGCCTGCGCCATGGCCGCCGCACCGCCCATCGTGGCGGCGAGCACCGCATAGGCCGCGAACCTACCCGTGAAACCTCGAACCATCGTCTGAATTCTCCGTGTGACTATAATTTTCCGCCGCTACATAGAGGAGATTGGCTCGCGCCGGGAGTCCGAGACTGTTAATCTGTTCATGATCAATCGGGACGGAGAACACGCCATGGACGGACTGGTCGATATGCGCGTCGGCGCGAGCGTGCGGGAACGCCATCGCATTCGTTCGGGCGCCTTCAGCGGTCCCACGGCGGGACTGGCGGCCGGCAATGTCCAGGCCAATCTGGTAATCCTGCCGCGGGAGCTGGCTTACGATTTCCTGCGCTTTGCTCAGGCCAATCCGCGCCCCTGCCCGGTGCTGGCGGCATCGGAAACCGGCGATCCGCGTTTTCCGGCCCTGGGCGCCGATCTGGACATGCGCACTGACCTGCCATTGTACCGCGTCTGGCGGAACGGCGAACTGGTCGAAGAACCGACCGATATCAGCCATGTCTGGCGCGACGATTTGGTGGGATTCGCCATCGGCTGCTCGTTTTCCTTTGAGGAAGCCTTGGTGGAAGACGGCATCGACGTGCGCCACATCACCTGCAACACCAACGTGCCGATGTATCGCACGAATATTCCTTGCGTATCGGCGGGTGTATTTCACGGGCCACTGGTGGTCTCGATGCGGCCGATGAAGCCGGCGGATGCGATCCGCGCCGTGCAGATCACATCCCGCTTTCCATCGGTGCATGGCGCGCCGGTGCATCTGGGCATGCCGGCCTCGATCGGGATCGCCGATATCGCCAAGCCCGACTACGGCGATCCGGTGCCGATTGGCGCCGATGAGCTGCCGGTGTTCTGGGCGTGCGGGGTTACCCCTCAGGCGGTGATCGCGCAGGTGAAGCCCGAGTTCTGCATTACCCATGCGCCGGGGTGTATGCTGATCACCGATCTGCGGAACACGAAGCTCGCCGCGCTGTAGATCGCGATTCCGCCTCGATCTTGCACCGTTCTTGCATTGAACGCGGGCATGCAAACGAAACCGCCCGCGCATCGTCTGATCGACCGGATCGAGACCCTGATCCACGAGGATGTCGGCCGCAATGTCGGCCCGCTGTTCGCCGCCGCGTCCGGCGGTCTCTGGCGTTCAGCGCACGCCTTGGCCACCGACCCCGCGCCTCGCATCGGCCTGCTCACCGGTTTCTACATCCCGCTCGGTTTGCCCCCGGCCGCCGAGACGGATGGGCCGATCGGCGCGGCGCTCCTGGCCGCCGGGTTATCGCGCGCCGGTGTGCCAGTTCGCATGATAACGGATCAACCCTGCGAGAGTGGGTGTGGCGCCGCCCTGCGCGGGGCGGGACTGGGCGACCTGCCGCTCGACATCGTGAATCTGAACGCCCCGCTGGAACCGACGACCGAGACCTGGCGGAAGGCCGGCATCACCTGGGCCATGGCAATCGAGCGCTGCGGCCGGACCCAAAGCGGGCCGCCCCGCAACATGCGCGGCGTCGATATCAGCGCCCATACCGCCGCCTTGGACGACCTGTTCCTCGCCGGCCCGTGGGACACGATCGCGATCGCCGACGGCGGCAACGAAATGGGCACGGGCGCCCTGCCCCGCGCCCTGATGGCGCGCCATGTCGCACACGGGGAACTGATTGCCTGCGTGACGCCGGCGAGTCATCTGATCATGGCGGGCGTGTCGCATTGGGGCTGCTACGCAATGCTGGCCGCTTTGGCCATTCTGCGCCCGGATTGGCGGGAGGCGATGCTGAGTTGCCTCGATCCCGCGCTGGATCACGTGATCATGCAGACTATGATGACGGAAGGGCCGGCTGTGGATGGCGTATCGCAGCGCCAGGAACCGACCATCGATACGATCGATATGACGACGCATCATCGCAAACTGGCCGCGATCCGGGAGATCGCGGCCAGTTTGTGATCGTGGAGACCGGTCGGGTTCGAACCCTTCCGCGAACTTGCAAGATCACGGCGCTGAAGCCCCGCGAGTCATACCAACCGACGTAACTGTTGACCGATAGGCGTCCCCTCCCGGTCGTTGCCGCCCCACCGTCCTCGCCGAGCTTGACCCGGCAGCCCGCGCTTCAACGGCCTACGGCATTCACACTTCTCGGCAGAGTAGAAAATTCTCCCCCTCCCCTTGTGGGCTACGGGAGTCGCACAAATGCGGAATGAATATATCGCTGACGTGTGCTGCGATGTTCCCTCGATGACCGTCGAAAAGTCTTCCGGAGGGAGGTGGGATTCGGACCGATCTGCTGGGAGGCGTTGCGCAACAGGGCTAGGTCTTCCG
>CALQHT020000126.1 GCA_943330455.2 Nitrosovibrio sp. Nv4
CAGGTGCAACCGGTCGGCACGATCCCGATTGAGCGGCCGCGGCGTGAATGCGGGGCGCCGGGGCGAGGACCCAGGTGGGGGGATATTCCTATGGCGGCAGGAGGGCGAATTTAAACCGGACAGCCGTGGGCTTGACCCGGCAACCCACGCTTCAGCGGCAGGGGGCGGGTTGCCGGATCAAGTCCCGCAATGACGGTGAGGCGATTCTTTCGGTCCATGGTTAGAGTCGTCGATATCACTCCACGCAATGTTGAATCGCATCCCCGGCCGCCCGTGGGATTGGACCCTGGCGACATGCTGTGCTACGCGCAATGTCCATGACGAATCCCGCTTCCCGACGCTTGGTTACGGTCCTGAACGGTCCCAACCTCAACATGCTAGGTTTGCGCCAGCCGCATATCTACGGCCATGCAACCCTGGACGATGTCGAACAGCTCTGCGCCGAAACAGCCGAATCGCTCGGCCTCGCGATCGATTTTCGCCAGTCCAACAGCGAAGGCGAACTGGTCACCTGGATCCAGGAATGCCGCGGCAAGGCGTCCGGGATCGTGATCAACCCGGCGGCCTACACCACCACGTCGGTGGCGCTGCTGGACGCGATCCTGGCCAGCGAGTTGCCAGTCATCGAGGTCCATATCACCAATATTCACCGGCGGGAGGAGTTCCGCCAGCATTCCTATATCTCCAAGGTAGCGGTCGGCGTGATCTGCGGCCTTGGCATCCGCGGCTACGCGCTCGCATTGCAGGCGATGGCCGAAATGTTGGAGGAAACTTCTTGACCCGTATCCCTATTGATCCGGATTCGATCCGCCTGCTTGCGGCGGTATTGGCTGAAACCGGGCTGACCGAAATCGAAATCGAGGAAAAAGACAGCCGCATCCGAGTCGTTCGCGGCAATGTCCAGGCCGCGCCTGCCGTCGTCTCCGCCGCCCCGCCCGCCGCACCCATGACCGCCGCGGCCACGGCAGCAGCCGACGATGCCGCAACCGCCGCCCATCCCGGCGCCGTGACCAGCCCCATGGTTGGGGTCGCCTATCTCTCCTCCGAACCCGGCACCCCGCCATTCGTGTCCGTGGGCCAACAGGTCTCCGCGGGGCAGACCCTGCTGCTGATCGAGGCGATGAAGACCTTCAACCAGATCAAGGCGCCCAAGTCCGGGATCGTCGCCCGAATCCTGGTGCAGAACAGCGCGCCCGTGGAGTACGGCGAAGTCCTGATGATTCTGGAATGAGCCGTTGTTCCGAAAAATCCTGATTGCCAATCGCGGCGAGATCGCGCTCCGAATCCAGCGCGCTTGCCGGGAGTTGGGTATCGCAACCGTGGCGGTCCACTCCACCGCGGACGCCGAGGCGATGCATGTCCGCCTGTCCGACGAGAGTGTCTGCATCGGTCCTCCGCCCACACGGGACAGCTATCTGAACATCGCGGCCATCCTGTCCGCCGCATCCATCACCGGGGCCGATGCGATCCATCCCGGTTACGGCTTCCTGTCCGAAAACGCCGACTTCGCGGAAATGGTCGAACTGCACGGGCTGACCTTCATCGGCCCGTCACCCGCCCATATCCGCATGATGGGCGACAAGATCGCCGCCAAATCCGCCATGGCCTCGCTCGGTGTGCCCCTGGTCCCAGGCTCCGACGGCGCGCTTCAGGACATCGAATCCGGTCGCGCCATCGCGGCGGACATCGGCTATCCGATCCTGATCAAGGCAGCCGCCGGCGGCGGTGGGCGCGGTATGAAAGTGGCCCGCGATCCGTCCGAATTCGACGACGCCTACAACCTCGCCCGGGCCGAGGCGCGCGCCGCGTTCGGCAACGATGCCGTCTATATGGAGAAGTATCTCGACCGGCCCCGCCATATCGAGTTGCAGATCCTGGCCGATTCGCAGGGCAATGTCGTGCATCTGGGTGAACGCGATTGCAGCCTGCAACGCCGCCACCAGAAGCTCCTGGAAGAAGCCGGCTCCCCGGCGATCACACCGGCCCAGCGGGAGGCTTTGGGCGCGACAGCCACCGCGGCGTTGACCAAGCTGGGCTACCGCAACGCCGGCACCCTGGAGTTCCTGTATCAGGACGGCCATTTCGCGTTTATCGAGATGAACACCCGCTTGCAGGTGGAACATCCGGTCACCGAAATGATCTGCGGCATCGATCTGGTGCGCGAGCAGATCCGTATCGCCGCGGGCGCCGAACTGGGCTTCACCCAGAAGGATGTGGTGTTCAACGGCCATGCCATCGAATGCCGCATCACCGCCGAGGACCCCAACACCTTCATGCCGACTCCTGGCCGCGTGACCACGTTCCACGCGCCCGGCGGCCTGGGCGTGCGAGTCGATTCGGCGCTGTATTCCGGCTATTACGTGCCGCCCTACTACGACAGCATGGTGGCGAAACTGATCGTGCATGCGCCGACTCGGCTGGATGCCATCAACCGCCTGCGTCGCGCCCTGGACGAATTCGCGGTGATGGGCATCCAGACCACGATCCCGCTGCATCGCCGAATCGTCGACGATCCGGAATTTCAGGCAGGCGACTACACGATCCATTGGCTTGAGCGATTCGTCGCCGGCTGATCCCGGCCGGACATTGCGCTCGCACGGCAACCGGGTTCCGAGACAGCAGGGCTGTCTCGGCTGGTCCGGGCTCTCGATGGCGTCAAAGATCGACATCGATCCCTGGAAACTCGCACAAACGCCGCGATATCAGCCCTGATGGACCCGGATCCCAAAGGCTTCTACCGCCTGCTCGGCGTTGACCCCGCGGCGCCCGCCGCTGTTATCGTCGCCGCGTTCCGGCGCAAGGCTCGTCTGCTGCACCCGGACGTGCCGATTACCGGCGACGCCGAGTCTTTCATTGAGCTGAAACAGGCCTACGACGCGCTGTCGGACCCGATCCGCCGGCTTGACTATGATCGGACCGCCCGACGGCAGGTGGAGCCGGCACGCACGCGCGCGCCAATCGTGGCGCGCGATCAGGATTTCTCGAAACCGCTGCCGGAACGGAAGCGGGGACCGGATCTGAGTATCGTGATCGCGATCTGTATCGTGCTGGTCACGTTGGCCGGGATCGCGCTTTGGAACAACAATCGCGCCAACCGCCAGGCCGTATTGCAGGAGGCATCGGCGCGGTCGCGTCCGGCGGTTCGCCCGAATGCCCCGACCGTGGCCTTCGCGGACCCCAATGCGGACGACCCTTCATTGCCGCGTCGCCCACCGACTCCATTGCCCGGCGTAACGAACTATTACATCACGCCGGCACCGGGACGGACAATTCTCTGGCGTGCTGGCAACGGCACGGATCCGCCCCAGCCGGAGCGAGAGCTTGTACCCTTCACCGCCCTGCAAGCGCTGCGTCGTTACGGTCAGACCAACCTGATCGAGGTGCGAACAAGCGAGACCGGCTTGGGCCTGGTTGACGCTACCCGTCTGATCCCGGGCAACATGGCGGTCGCCAGGCGGGCGTTCTGCGCCCACCATGCCGGCGTGCTGCCCGGGAATGGCGATGTGCTGCGCCAGACCGGAACCGGCACCGGCCGTCTGGTGGTGCGCAACCGTAGTCTGCAACCGGCTGTTCTGAAACTACGCACACCGGACGGGCGGTCGGCCATCAGCGTGTTCATCGGCCCCAATGCCGAGGCTGAAATCAACGGCTTGCCGGATGGAGACTACCGGCCCGAATACGCGATCGGCGAAATGTGGAGCCGCCCGTGCGGCCTGTTCGTCGGCGGCATGCGCGCGCAACGATTGGGTGCGACCGGGCCGCTTGCGGCATTGACGCCGCTGGTGATTCCCCCCGATCCTGCCGCGTCGGTCGTTCTGTCCGATATCCTGGATGCCGACTTCATCCGGGAATAGCCGGCTCTGGGCTGGATCGCGCGTATCTTGTCGGAGATGCGCTGTGAGAGATGCGTGGCAAAGGGGCGAACATGACGATTACACTCCAGGAATCCTTGCGTGGCCTGTTCTACGCGCCGTTCTATGTCGCCCTGGCGCATGACGCCTACAAAACCGAGGGCGTCGATGTTCGGTTTGTCAGCGCACCGAAACCGGGCGATGCCGCCATCGCCGTGATGTCCGGGGCTGTGGATGTCAACTGGGGCGGGCCCATGCGGGTCGCGCAAACCTACCAGCAAGACCCGCATTGCGACCTGGTCGGCTTTGCGGAGGTCGTGACTCGCGACCCGTTCGTGCTGGTCGGGCGGGAGCCGAAACCTGGTTTCTCCTTCAACGATCTGCTGACCGCGCGCATCGCCACCGTTAGCGAAGTTCCCACCCCCTGGCTGTGTTTGCAGGAGGATTTGCGGCGGGCGGGCATCGACCCGAGCCGGCTGAACCGAATCGCCAACCAAACCATGGCGGAAAATCGGGATGCCCTGCTGCGCGGCGATGTCGATGTCATCCAGGTGTTCGAACCCTTCGTCTCCATGCTGGAAACCAGCGGCCAGGGCCATGTCTGGTACGCCGCGGCAACGCGTGGACCCACCAGCTACACGACATTCTACGCGCGTCGGGGTATGCTGACCGAGCGTCGGGATGAGCTGATCCGCATGGTGCGGGCCATCGCGCGCACCCAGCGTTGGGTGGCGGATGCCGATCCGGCTGTGATCGCGGAAACGATCACGCCGTATTTCCCCGACGTCCCGCTGGAAATCCTGACCGCAGCCTGTCGCCGCTACAAGGCGCTCGGTATCTGGGGCAAGGACCCGCGACTGCCGCGATCCGGCTACGACCGCTTGCTGGCCGGCCTGGTGTCGGGCGGATTTGTCGATCCCGGCGTTCCCTTCGAAACCGCGGTCGACAACAGCCTGGCCGAGGCGGTGCGGGCCGAACTGGCGCGTTCCTGAACCCAAATCCTGCCACGGACTTTTTTTGCAACGATCGAGGAGTACCAGACATGCCTTACGCAACGACGGATGACGGTGTGCGCCTGTTCTATCAGGAGGCCGGTACGGGTATCCCTCTGATCTTCGTGCATGAATTCGCCGGCGACCATCGAGCGTGGGAGCCGCAGATGCGCCATTTCGCGCGCCGCTATCGTGCGATCACGTACGCGGCGCGGGGCTACCTGCCGTCCGAGGTGCCCGAGCAGGTGTCCATGTATTCGCAGGCCCGTGCCGCCGACGATATCCGATCGATCCTGGATCATCTGGGGATCGACAAGGCGCATGTCGTCGGGTTGTCGATGGGCGGATTCGCCACCCTGCATTTCGGTTTCCGCCATCCCGGGCGCGCTTTGTCGATCTGCGTGGCGGGCTGTGGGTACGGCGCTGAGAAGGGCCAGCAGCAGAAGTTCCAGGCCGAGGCGGACGCGATTGCCGCCTTCCTCGATGAAAACGGCATCGCCGCATTCGCCGAAAGATACGCCTACGGACCGACCCGGGTGCAGTTCGAAAACAAGGACCCCCGCGGATTCGCCGAATTCAAGCAGCAGCTCGGCGAACATTCCGCCCTCGGCGCGCGGAACACCCAGCTTGGAGTGCAGCGGGAGCGGCCGTCGTTGTACGACCTGGTCGATCAGATGAAGGCGCTGACGGTGCCGACCCTGATCCTGACCGGCGATGAGGATTGGCCCTGCCTGCAACCGGCGTTACTGATGAAGCAGAATATTCCGACCGCGGCATTGTCGGTGATGCCGAATTGCGGCCACACGATCAATATCGAGGCGCCTGACGAGTTCAACCAGATTGTCGGCGATTTCATGGCCCAGGTCGACGCAGGCCGCTGGCCCACGCGCGATGCACGGGCGATGTCGGCATCGATCACAGGGATGAAATAGCGGCGGCGGGGCGTACAGCCGCCGCCGCCCGCTGCCCTCCCTCTCCCCCGTCCCGCCCCGCCGCACCTCACCGTCATTGCCGGGCTTGACCCGGCAACCCACCCCCCATCGTTGAAGCGCCGGTTGCGGGTCAAGCCCGGCAATGACGGTAAGGGCGAGGGAGTGCGCGGCGGGGGCGGCGCCTATTCGGGATAGATCATCTTCCGCGTCACCCCGCCATCCACCACGAATTCAGCGCCGGTAATGAAGCCGCTCTCCGACCCGACGAGAAACGCCACCAGCGCGGCGATATCCTCCGGCGTGCCGACGCGGCCGGCGGGATGGAACGCGTGCTCCTCCGCGGTCGGGTCCGGCCCTTTGGTGCGGATCCAGCCGGGACTGATGCAGTTGACTCGGATCGCCGGCCCCAGGCTGACCGCCAGCGCATGGGTCAATGCCACAAGCCCACCTTTCGATGCCGCATAGGCCTCTGTGTCCGGTTCCGACATATGGGCACGCGTGGAGGCAATCGTCACGACGGAGCCGCGGGTCTGCTCCAACAGCCCAGCCAGGGCCTTCACCAAAAGGAACGTGCTGGTCAGATTGGTCGCCAGGACGGATGACCATTCAGCCAGGCTCAGCTCGCGGATGTTCTTCCGGATGCTGAACCCGGCGTTGCAGATCAAAGCATCCAGGCGGCCTTCCGTCGCTTCCAGTTCGGTGGCGAGGGCGGCAACCGCGCCCTCCTCCGATACATCGCATACGACAGACCGCGCACCGCTCTCGACAACATCGCGATCGGCAACGACAACGCGCCACCCGTCCCGCAGCAACCGATCGGCGCACGCGGCACCGATGCCGCGTGCGCCGCCGGTAATCAGGGCAACGCGCGTCACGCCGACCTAGGCGGTCGCGGCATCCAGCGCCTGCGACAGATCGGCCAGGATGTCGTCGATATGCTCGATGCCGACCGACAGCCGCACATAGCCCGGTGTCACGCCGGTCGCCGCCTGTTCAGCTTCCGTCAACTGCGAGTGCGTCGTGCTGGCCGGGTGGATCGCCAGGCTGCGCGCGTCACCGATATTGGCGACATGATAGACCATCTTGAGTGCGTCGATGAACTTGCGTCCGGCCTCGGTGCCGCCGGCCAGTTCGAAGCCGCACAGGCCGCCTTGCCCATGGGGAAGGTATTTCGCCGACCGAGCGGCCGCCTCGCCCGTGTGGTGCGCCGGATGGATGACGCGGGTCACACCCTTGCGACCGGCCAGGAAATTCGCCACCGCCAGTGCATTGCGGCTGTGTTCGCGCATCCGCAACGGTAGGGTTTCCAGGCCCTGGATGAACAGGAATGCGTTGAACGGCGCCATGGCGGCACCCAGGTCGCGCAGCAAGGTCACGCGCATCTTCAGGATATAGGCGATCGGCCCCAGCGGTTTCACCGCCTGCGTCCACACCGCGCCGTGATAGGACGGATCGGGGGAGTTCAGCAGCGGCTGGCGCGTCGGATGCGCTTCCCAATCGAAATTGCCGCCATCGATGACGACGCCGCCGATGGATGTGCCGTGCCCACCGAGATATTTCGTCGCCGAATACATCACCACCGCGGCGCCATGGTCGAACGGGCGTACCAGCAGGGGGGCCGCCGTGTTGTCCATGATCAGCGGAATGCCGAATTTACGGCCGATGGCGGCGACTTCGGCGATCGGGAACGGGATCAGCTTCGGATTCGGCAACGTCTCCGCATAATAAGCGCGGGTGCGGTCGTCGGTGGCGCGGGCGAAGGCCTCCGGATCGGTCGGATCGACGAAGCGGGTCTCGATCCCCTGGTCCTTCAGCGTGTTGGCGAACAGGTTCCAGGTTCCGCCATACAGGTCGGTGGAACTCACGATATTGTCACCGGCGCGCGCCAGATTTTGCACCGAAAACGCCGAGGCCGCCTGGCCGGACGCCAGACCAAGCGCCGCGACGCCGCCTTCCAGGGCCGCGATGCGTTGTTCGAACGCGTCCTGGGTCGGGTTCATGATGCGGGTGTAGATGTTGCCCAGTTCCTTCAACCCGAACAGGTTGGCGGCGTGCTCGCTGCTGTCGAACTGAAACGATGTGGTCTGGTAGATCGGCACCGCAACGGCATTGGTTGCGCTGTCGCGCCGCCAGCCCGCGTGCAGGGCGAGGGTCTCAGGGTGCTTCGATGTCATGACGGGCGCCTCCCATGGCAATATTCGGCGGGACTATAGCCGAAGGCCGAGCGTGGTAAATGTCCGGGATCACAGGGGGAATTGTTTCGTCGATCGCGTGAGCGGCGGAGGCGTTTTGTCTACGCCCCCGCCATAAACCGCGATACTCGCCTGTCAGGCGGCGCGCTCGCGCAGCAGCTTCTGACCGCGGCGCAGCGCATCGGCGATGGTCTCGGCCGGCATGGCGCCTGAGAACAACCCGTACCCGTCCAGGAAGAAGGATGGCACCCCGCTGACGCCGGCTTCCCGCGCGGCCTGGTCGGCGGCGCGCATCTCCTTGTCCGCCAGATCGCCGGCCAGGAAGGCGATGACCTGATCGGCTTCCAAACCGGCCTCCACGGCACAGGCGGTCAGCACGGCGTGATCGCCGATATCGGCGCCCTGGGTGAAATAGGCCTTGAACACCGCCTCCATCGCCGCGTCCTGCACGCCTTGCTGGCCGGCAAACCAAATCAGGCGGTGGGCGTCGATTGTGTTCGGTGTGCGCAGCATCAGGTCGGTGCGAAACGCCAGCCCGACACCCGAAGCGGCCTCGGAAATGCGGACGTCCAGCGCGGCGGATTTCTCGGCGCTGCCGAATTTCCAGGCGCGATAGGCGGCGCGATCGCGGCCTTCCTTGGGCATGTCGGGATTGAGTTGGAACGGGTTCCAATGGATGGAAAAAATCAGGCCTTCCTGGGCCAGCATCGCCAGGGCACGCTCCAACTGCCGCTTGCCTATGTAGCACCAGGGGCAGATCGCATCCGACACGATGTCGATGCGCGTGCCGACCGTGGGTTCGGTGCGGAATGAGGCCGGGATCGAGGTATCGTCGCAGCCGTCCGGTCCACAAACAGTGCCGGCGGGAATGGTCTCATCCATGGCCTTGTCCTTCTCATTCTTGGCGCTGGGTAACGCCGAACGTCGGTTTGTCGCAACATGGCGTCGGTGAGGCGACTTGTCACGGGGCGGGCATGGCGCGGATAGTGACCCAATGATCCCTGTTTCCATCGTCACCGGCTTTCTGGGCAGCGGCAAGACCACCCTGATCGGCCGCATCCTGCGCGATCCCGGCTTCGGCCGCACCGCCGTGATCGTCAATGAGTTCGGCGAAATCGGCCTGGACCACGCGCTGATCGCCAGCAGCAACGAGACTTTCACCGCGCTGACGACGGGTTGTCTGTGCTGTGCGGTGCGGAGCGATCTGGTGCGGACCCTGCTCGATCTGGACACTAGCCGCCGGTCCGGTGCTGCGTCCTACGATAGGGTGCTGATCGAAACATCGGGTCTGGCCGATCCTGCCCCGATCCTGCACGGGTTGATGACCGATGATTCGGTCGCCGCCACCCATGCAATCGACACGGTGATGACCCTGGTGGACGCGATGCATGGCGCCACGACATTGGCGGAGCACCCGGAGGCGCGTCGTCAGGTCGCGCTGGCGGATCTGTTGGTGGTAACCAAGACCGATCTGGTCGCGATGCAGGCTGGCCTGTCGGACAGCATCCAGGCGCTCAATCCGTCGGCGCCGCGTGCCCTGGTTGGCGCGGTCGGCCCGGGGATGCTGTTCGGCGGCGCGGACACGACCAATCGCGCCATCCGCCTGGCGAATGTTCCCGACCAGCTCCCCCAGGGCCAGCTCAACGGTTCGCCGTTCGAGCGTGCGCGTCACGGTGATGGGATCGAGACCTTCGTCGTCCGCCGCGATCGCCCCATGCCCGCCATTGCCCTGACATTGCTGCTCCAGGCGCTGACCGAGCATTGCGGCGCACGCCTGTTGCGGGTGAAAGGCCTGGTGGACATCGCCGAGATGCCGGGACAGCCGGCCCTGGTGCACGGCGTTCAGCACGTGTTCGCCCCGCCGGATTTCCTGCCGGCCTGGCCGACCGAGGATCGGAGCACGCGGCTGATCTTCATTGCACGCGGCATTCCGCCCTATTTCGTGGCCCGGTTGCTGGATGCGATTGAGGCGGAAGTCCGCGACGAACTGGGCATGTAGAGCCGGGACCGGCCAAACCTTGAATGGAACGCCGAAAGAGGCTTCCATCTTGGCTGACGTCTCAACTTGGTTGACGCCTTAAGTAGTAAGAAGCGCTCCGGCATCGGAGCAGAGGGGGATTGCCGACGCATCGCTCGATCGCCCGCCCAAATAGCAAATGGGGCGGGCCAAATCGCAATAAAGTGATCTGGGAGAAAACAAACAATGATCAAAAGACGCAGTCTGATGGCGGCGGCCGCGGCGATGCCCCTCGCGCGTCCGGCGATTGGCGCCAACGCGAAGACCCTGTCCGTGGTGCCGCAAGCCGTGCTGAACACCATCGATCCGGTCTGGAGCAGCGCCCAGGTCGTGCGCAACATGGGCTTCATGGTGTTCGAAACGCTCTATGGGCGTGACGAATTCATGAACCCGCATCCGCAGATGCTGGAATTCGGCCTGATGGAGGATGGCGGCAAGCGCTGGACCCTGAAGCTGCGGGAAAAGCAGATGTTCCACGACGGCACCCCCGTCCTGGCCCGAGACTGCATCGCCTCCCTGCGTCGCTGGGCTCGGCGTGATCCCGGTGGCGCGACCTTGATGGCGCGAACGGATGAACTGGCCGCCACCGACGATCGCACGATGGTGTTTCGGTTGAACAAGCCGTTTCCGCATCTGCCGGAATTGCTGTCGAAATTCGTGGTGCCGGCGGTGATGATGCCGGAACGGATTGCCATGACGGATCCATTCAAGCAGATCCCGGAGGCCGTCGGATCGGGCCCGTTCCGTTTCGTGCATAACGAGCATGTGCTGGGCAGCCACGCGGTCTTCGCCAAGAACGAAAATTACGTCCCGAGGAATGAAAAGCCCAGTTGGACGGCGGGCGGACGGCTTGTGCTGGTGGACCGGGTGGAGTGGAAGATGATCCCCGATGGTGGTACCGCGGTGAACGCGCTGATGACCGGGGAGGTCGATTGGATCGAGATTCCGTTGCCGGACCTGATCGGCTCGTTGCGCAAGACGCGCGGGATCAAAACCGGCCATCTGGATACCTACGGCCAGATCATGGCGCTGCGCCTGAACCATCTGGCCTACCCGACCAGCAATCCCGCGATCCGCCAGGCGATGATGGCGGCGATCGACCAGCGGGAGGTGATGATCGCGATCATGGGCGGCGATCCGGAGAACTGGTCGGTGCCGATGGGCTTCATGGCGACCGGCAAGAAGGAGGTCGACGAAGCCGGCCTGGACAATGTGCGCAAACGCAAGCCGATCGCCGAGGTCAAAGCCATGCTGGAAAAAGCCGGCTACAAGGGGGAGCGCATGCCCCTGCTGCACGCGACGGAGCACACTTTCTACAATCCGGCCAGCCTGATCATCGCCCAGCAGCTCAAGGAAGTCGGGTTGAACGTGGACGACCAGCCGATGGACTGGGGCACCGTGCAAAGCCGGCGGACCAATCGCGGTCAGATCAACGAGGGTGGCTGGTCGATGTTTCCGACCGTGACGCCGGTGCCGGACAACCAATCGCCGCTGACCTCCAGCTTCACCCGCGGCAATGGCAAGGACGCTTTCTTCGGCTGGCCGGAGGATGCCGAGATCGAACGGCTCTACCATCAATGGCTGGAGGTGAGCGATCCGGTGGAACAAACCAGGCTGGAGCGGGCCTATCAATTGCGATCCTTCGACGTGCTGCCCTACATCCCGTTGGGACGTTACCTGCAATCGTCCGCTTGGCGGGAGAATGTGACGGGGATTCTGAAAGGTCCGTCCGCTGTGTTCTGGAATATTGCGAAGAGCTGATACCAATTGGCCGCAACAATGACCTATCAATCGCCCTCACCTTCATTACCGGATCAAGCTCGGCCATGACGGTGAGGGGATTCCCAATGGGTCATTGTTTCGGCTGGCTGGTATGAGTTGGTTGCCAGGAGGAAGTTTCTAGGGGGAAACAGATGAAGCGACGCAGTCTACTGACGGGGGCGGCGGCGATGTCGCTCGCGCGTCCGGCGATCGGAGCCAATGCGAAGACGCTGATTTTCGTGCCGCAATCGCCGCTCGCCAGCCTCGATCCGGTCTGGACAAGTGCCATGACGACCCGGAATGTCGGTTTCATGGTCTACGACGTGTTGTTCGGGCGCGATGAACGCATGAACCCGAAGCCGCAGATGCTGGAAGGCTATACGGTCGAGGACGACGGCAAGCGCTGGGTCATGAAGCTGCGGGAAAACCTGTGGTTCCATGACGGGGAGAAGGTGCTGGCGCGGGATTGCGTTGCCTCCCTGAACCGTTGGCGCCAGCGCGATCCGGGTGGGGCCACCTTGTCGGCGCGCCTGGATGCGATCGAGGCGCCGGACGACCGCACCATCGTCATTCGGTTGAAGAAACCGTTCCCGGCGCTGCCGACCTTGTTGTCGAAATTCCAGACGGCGGCGGTGATGATGCCGTCCCGCCTGGCCGCGACCGATCCGCACAAGCAGGTGACGACGCCGATCGGCAGCGGACCGTTCCGTTTCCATCAGGATGAGTATGTCATCGGCAGTTTCGCGTCTCTGTCGCGGTTCGACAAATACGTGCCACGCGACGAACCGGCCAGTTTCACCTCGGGCGGGCATCGGGTGATGGTGGATCGGGTGGAATGGAAGATGATCCCCGATCCCGGCACCGCGGCGAATGCGTTGCTGACCGGGGAGGTGGACTGGTTGGAAATGCCGCTGCCCGATCTGGTGCCGATGCTGCAACGCTCCCCCAATGTCGTTACCGGGCGATTGGATGACTGGGGCTTTATCAGCCAGTTGCGCCCGAACCATCTGAATCCGCCCACCAGCACTCCGGCGTTCCGGCGCGCCCTGATGGCCGCGATCGACCAGAAGGAGGTGATGGAGGCCATGATGGGCGGCGACCCGGAAGGCACCATCACCCCGATGGGGTATCTGGCGACCGGCAAGCCGGAGGTGGATGCCGCCGGGATCGAGGGCGTGACGAAACGTCGGAGCGTGGCCGAACTGAAAGCGATGTTCGCCGAAGCCGGCTACAACAACGAGCGGCTGGTGCTGCTGCACACGACGGACCAGCCATTCTACAATGCCGCGACGTTGGTGGTGGCGGATTCGCTGCATCGGGTGGGTTTGAACATCGACGATCAGTCGATGGACTGGGGCACCGTGCTGCAAAGACGAGCAAGCCGGGAGCCGTTGGACAAGGGCGGATGGTCGCTGTTCGTCAGCGTCACGCCGGTGCCGGAATACCGCGATCCTCTCCTGGGCTCGTTGCTACGGGCCAATGGAAAGGATGCCTGGATCGGCTGGCCCGACATCCCGAAGATCGAGGCGGCCTATAGCGCCTGGTTGGATACCGGCGATCCGGTGGAGCAGACCCGGCTGGAACGGGAGATTCAATTGACGGCGTTCGATCAGGTGCCGTTCATTCCGTTGGGGCGATACCGGCCTCGGGCAGCCTGGAATCGGACGATTTCGGCGCCCCTGAAGGGCCCGGCGCCGGTGTTCTGGAATGTGAGCAAAGGGTAGGGCGGCGAGGCGCCCTTTGCTCCCGCCGCCGCGTCGGGGTAGCCTGCATGTCGGAGGTTCGTGCCCATGGACAAGATGTCGCAACGCCAGGCCGCATTCCGTGCCGATTTCCGCACCCGGATTGCGCCGGCCTATTTCGGTTGGGCGCATGTCGCGCTGATTTATGCCTTGGGCGCCGCCGCGATCTGGTATTGCGCGCGCCAGATCGCCGCTCCGGCATGGTATGAATTCCTGGTGATTCCGGTCGCCTTCTGTATCTCCAACACCTTCGAGTGGTGGATCCATCGCACCATCATGCACCGCCCCGTCAAAGGCTTCATGGGTATCTACAAACGCCATACCCTGGCGCATCACCAGTTCTTCACGCAGATCGAACCGACGATCGACAGCACCCGCGATTTCCGCATCGTCTTCTTCCCGCCCTATGCCCTCGTTGCCTTCATGGCGATGTCTCTGATCCCGGCCGCGATCCTCGGCGGCATCGGACTGGCGAACGCGGGGTGGCTGCTACTGATCACCAATGTCGGGCTGTATCTGAACTACGAGCTGTTCCACTTCTGCTGCCATGTGAAGAATGACAGCCTGGTGCGGCATATTCCGCTGATCAACTCGATCCGCCGCCACCACATCGCGCACCACAACACCGCGATCATGATGGAGCGCAACTTCAACCTGACCTACCCGATCGCGGATTGGTTCTTCGGCACCTCGGACCTGAAATGCGGGCTGCTGAAGCATATCTTCAACGGCTACGACACGTCCCGCGTGCGGACCGATCTCAAGCGCGTGCGCAACACGACCGACGATACGCGCGTCGGCCACGTCGTGGTGCCGGCTGAATGAGCGCCGAGCGCGCCCGGATCAAGACGGGCAAGGCGAGCCTGATCGGCGGCATCGCGGTCGGGATCGCCAGTTTCGGGCTTTGGTCCGCGATTGCGCGGGAACTGGGTTCGGCGACGCCGCTTTGGCTGGTGGCGGGACTGATCGTGTCCGCAGGTGTGGCCACCTGGATCCGGGTGGCGGATTTGTAGACCACACTGTGGCGGCACGTAACAAAACCGCTTCATATGGTGGGGCAATCGGGGGGAAAGAAAGCCTTGGGGCGCTGCCCCAAACCCCGCGAGGGCTTCGCCCTTCGAACCCACCAGGGGCACGGCCCCTGGACCGCGATTAATGGGGTCTGGGAGGAAAGGGGGCCGACCGTGGCTTCTCAAGGTCCGGGTCGGCCCCCGTTCCTCCCAGACCCAATAAACGGCATCCAAGGCCCAGCCTTGGTGGGGGTCCCAAAGGTCCATTGGGGGGCAAAGCCCCTCGCGGGGTTTGGGGCAGCGCCCCGAGGATTTCTTCCCTCCCCCGGATTGCCCCGCCACATGAAGCAGTTATTGTCGCCTATCGACCCGCGACAGGGAAAGGGGATGCCCAAGTGAAGCTTTTCTACAGTACCGGCTCGCCGTTCGCCCGCAAGGTGCGCATCGTCTTGATCGAGAAGGGCCTGACCTTCGAATCCGATATCAGCGACGGCGGCCGCCCGATCGAAGAGGCGCCAGCGCCGACCCTGGCGATCCCGGTGCTGGAAGACGGCGATCTGCGGCTGTGGGAATCCGATGTCATCGTCGATTACCTGCTGCGCACCTATCCGCATGCAATGGCACCCGGGGGCGACCCGCCGCTCACGCCTGGTTTGACCCGTCCGGACCAGCATTGGCACGACATGATGACCCTGGCCACGATCTCCACCTGCGGCAACAGCATCGTCAACCTGCGGGCGATGCAGGGCGACGGAATCACGCCCGACAACTCGGACTATATCGGTCGGCAGAAAACGCGCGTGGAGCATTGCCTCGACTGGCTGGAAGCACGGATGACAGACCAGGGGTTCGCGCCCGGCTGGTTCTCTGTGATGGACATCGCGTTCATCTGCGTCATGAGTTACTGCGAAGGGCGGGACGTGATGCCCTGGCGCGGCCGGCCTCGGCTGGAAGCGCTGTATGACGGATCGCAATCGCGGCCATCGGTTGCCGCCACGCCCATCCCCTGGCGCGCGCCAACGCCACCGCGTTACGTTGTCGAACGCAAGCCAGTGGCGTGACTGGTATCCGATAGGGACGAGACTGTTTCACCGCGGGAGGCTGACATGCTGACCATCGAACCGACCGGCGCCATCCTGGGGGCCACGATCCACGGGCTCGACCTCTCCCGGGATGTCTCGGACCACAATTTTCCCCTTATCCTCCAGGCGCTCGGCCGCCATGGAGTGCTGCGGTTTCCCGATCAGCATCTGGAAATGGAGCAACTGCGTCGTTTCTCCGAACGATTCGGCGATATCCAGGGGCCGACCGCGGCTACACCGGCTGCCGCACGTGCGACCTATGAAACGATCGGCACGTTGTCGAACCTGCAAGAGAACGGGAAGTATATCGGTCTGCCCGATGCCGGTCAGGACTGGCACACCGACCTGTCCTACCACCCGGTGGTGGGGTTCGTGAACGTGCTGTACGGCCTGCGCATCCCGCGCCGAGACGGCAAGGCCCTGGGTGGCACCGAATTCTCCAACATGCATGCCGCCTATGATGCCCTGCCGGAGGACATCCGAACCCGTCTCGCCAATGCCACGGTCAGCCACGATTACGAAAAACTATGGGAGCATATGCGGCGGGTCCATGGCAGCAAGCGACCGCCGCTGACCGATGAACAACGCCGCCTGCGCCCGCCCGCCGTCCATGACCTGTTCCTGACGCATCCGATCACCGGACGGAAGGTGCTGTATGCCAATCCCGGCTACGCGGTTCGCATCAACGAGTTGTCCGAACGCGACAGCGAGGAAACCCTGTCGTTCCTGTTCGCCCATCAGCTCGAATCCCGGTTTCGTTACACGCATGAGTGGACCGAGAACGATGTCATCGTCTGGGACCATCTCGGCACCATCCATCGCGCCATCGCCGACTACCGCCCGGACGAAATCCGTCTGATGCGTCGCTGCCAGGTGATGGCGAGCCGGGTGTTCGACCCGGCGTTCCTGCGCCCGGTGCAGGCGTTGAACGTCGCCGCGCAAGGTTAGAGCATGATCACGCTGAGCGGAACGTCACAGCGTGTGAATCATGCGATCAAACAAGGAGCTAGAGCGGTTTTCCGTTTCCAATCAGGGTGAAACCGCTCTAGGCGTCCGGGTTCTACAACCTGGGCGAGGCTGGGCTTCGGTGCTACGCTCCCTTCTAGCAGCCTGTCGGACTTACGCCCACCGGAGGCTCATGTTAGAATCGTAACGTCGATTCGCTCCCTCCCCGGATGCCGCCAATGAGCAACTTCCGCCCCACCGATCGCCTAACCGGCTTCCTGATGCCGCCGTCTATCGATGAATG
>CALQHT020000127.1 GCA_943330455.2 Nitrosovibrio sp. Nv4
GAAGGATTTCGCCACGATCCGATCCGTCCTCTCCACCGCCAGGAAGCAGGGGTGGAGCTTGCTCGAGACCCTGATGACCGATCCGTTCAGCCTGATCGGCCGATTACGATTGGTGGGAGATGCGGCGGGGTAGCTGGGCAGTTACGACTAAGGAACCTTTACCGGTTCGGCTCGGACGGTCAGGCAAGCGGCCGTTCCTGTCACACGATCCCCTGATCCCGCAGTTCGCGGCTGAGATGCTGCACCGCCTGCGTCCCAAACGCCACATGCAGCCGGCGCTTGACCAGCACGGCCAGCCAGTCGGGCCGTTTGCGCAGCAGTCCTTCCGCCATCAAGCGGTCGACTTCCTCGGCGATGGCGGTGTTGACTTGCTCGCCGATGTCGTCGGACAGCTCTCGGCCGGCGAAGGGCTTCACCACGGCATTCAGGCGGGCGGTGACGACGACCTCCCGGTCGGTGACGCGGGATTTGGGGCCGAAGAACAGTTCCTGCAGGTCGGCCATCGGAGACCTTTCGGTTGTGCGGTGGGACGCTGGGGCAGCCTTATGCGGTATGGCGGGCTTCGGCCGAGCATGCACCCAAATTCGCGATGGCGAGCGCGATGATCAACGCGATACCCCATCCGGTGAGCGCAGCGCTGGAGCGATCGGGCCCATTTTCAAATCCCGCCATCTGAAAATAGCATCCCGAGACCGAACTGAGCGAGGAAGTTAAGCGTAACGCTGGGATGGACAGGGCCGAGTGCCCGCGGGTCCGATGATGACGCCTGTCACGATCTCAAGCGCGTCGCCGGGAACGGGCAGCCGCGGTCGCATTGCTGAGACGCCCTCGGCCGGAGGGGCCGGCACCGCCATGGCGATCAGATTGACGCGTGTTTGTTCCATCCGCGCGGACCTCCGGTGTGACAGGCTTAATGCTCCGTTGCGTGCCGTGCAAAGACCATCCTTCTAAGTACGCCGCCACCCAACCGTGTATCGACTTCGCAGACCGAGGTGTAGACCAGGAACAAAACGAAGATCCAAATCTGGATCGCGACGAACCGGTGCCAGGGGTAGTGCACTGCCACATATTCCGGCAGCCCACGCAGTGTTCCGGCATCGATCCAGTATTCGATCGCGCCTTCCAGGAAACGCGCAACGAAGACGACGGCCCAGTAGACGATGGTCTTGAACAGGATTGTCCAAATTAGCGGAGCTGTGTCGAAGCGGCGGAGGAGTGGTAACGTATTCGCCACCAGCACGGCCTTTCCTACGATCAGTGCCATCGTTGTCGCGACCATAAAGTTCGCGAGCCTGGCCGCGTAGTCGGCGAGGACAAGTTGCGTGGTCAGTTCGATGATGTTGAAGCTGACGAGGAAGAACATGATCGGCGGCAGAGCTTCTCTGACCTCCTTGGCGGCGAACGCGAGGACGTGTGAGCCGGTCATGTCGACGGTCCTATTGTGTCATCACTGTTGCAGCGGGCCATCTGTTCGGTGACGATGACAGCACGCACGACGGCCCCGAGTGCCACTTGGTCGCTGTCGGCCTGGTCACTCCACCGGCCGCGCAAGACCGTCTGATAATCCATTCCGAACTTCGCATGGGGAAGATGATACCAAGGCCGAAATCGGGGCGGAAGGGCCCATCCGCGCGAAAATCCAGTCAGAGTATGGCACGCAACTGTCGAGATGCCGCGCCAGTCGCTGTTCCCCCCGCGTTAGACTTCCTGTTTGCTGCGTGCAATCAGGGAGATCAGGAACAGATATTGCGTTTGATGGACATTGGACGCAATGATTATACGCAATGAACGGGCGTTTCATGTCGATACCCGACCCGCCTGTTTGGCCGCGTCTATATTACCAGCGCCTTGCGATCGGGGCGCTGCCTGCGCGGGCCATAATTGTGTTGAACGGGCGAGCGCGGCGCGAAGCGGTGATGTCTGGGGGCTGTGGCGCCTGGGCTTGATCGGCAACACGTGGGAGCACGCGTCAAAGCGGCAAACTACCCTGTCGGTCGGGCTTTCGGCTCCCGTCCGCGGTCGCCTTGACCTCGCCGTCGGCGAATCGCAGTCCCAACCGGGCGCCGGGTTTCACCGCGGCCGAACTCGTCACCGGATGGCCGGAGGCGTCGGACACCAGCACGTAGCCTCGCGCCAGGACGGCCAGCGGCGAGACCGATTCCAGCCGCGCTGCGGTTCCGTCCAGGCGAGCACGGGCTTCGCGCAGCCCGGCGCGCAGCGGGGCATCGCTGACCCGGCCCAGCACGCGATTGGCTCGCGTGTGGATGGCGCCGACGCTCTGACGCAGTCCGGCAACCAAACGCTGGCCCGTCAGGTCCAGGTCCGACTTGCGGGTCCCCACCAGATTGGGCAGCGCCAGGATCAGCCGCACACCCCGTTCCCGCAGGCGCTCCCGCGCGGCTTCCAGGCGAGCCGGCAGGTCCGGCAGCCGACGTTCGGCGGCGAGTAGGGCCTGACGCCGGCGCTCGACCAGGTTAGGCAGGGCCAGTTGCAGCCGCTCCCCGCGGTCATCCAGCCGCTGGCGCGCGGATCCCACCAGACTGGGCAGATCGGGCAATCCACGCTCCGCACGCGACAGGCGCAACCGCCCATCCTGGGTCACTCGGTTCAGCGCGCCGATCAGCCGGGACGCGGTCTGCGTCAGATCGGCGATCAGGTCGGACCGGGCCGGCACCGCCATCTCGGCCGCCGCGGTCGGAGTGGGGGCCCGCCGGTCGGAAGCAAAGTCGATCAGGGTCGTGTCGGTTTCGTGCCCGACGGCGGAAATCAACGGGATCCGGCAGGCGGCGGCTGCCCGGACGACGACTTCCTCATTGAAGGCCATCAGGTCTTCCAGGCTGCCACCACCGCGCGCGACGATCAGGACGTCGGGCCGAGGTACCGGGCCGCCGACCGGCAGCGCATCGAAGCCGGCGATCGCGGCGGCGATGCGTTCGGCCGAACCCTCGCCCTGCACCGGCACCGGCCACAGCAGGATCTGGCGTGGGAAGCGGCGGGCGATCGTGGTAATGATGTCCTGGATCACCGCCCCACGCTCGCTGCTGACCACGCCGATCACCAGCGGGATCACCGGGAACGGCTTCTTGCGGGCGGCATCGAACAGGCCCTCCGCCGCCAGACGCTGGCGCAGCATCTCGATGCGCGCCAGCAAGGCGCCGGCGCCGGCGTATTCCATCCGCTCGATGATCAACTGATAGGACGACCGTTCCGGGTAGGACGAAATGCGGCCGGTGGCGATCACCTCCACCCCGTTTTCCGGGACCATGCCCAGGCGGGACACGGCGGATTTCCAGACGATGCCGGAAATCTTGGCCGATTCGTCCTTCAGCGACAGATAGATATGCCCGGACGGGTAGCGCTTCACCTCCGTCAGTTCGCCGCGCACGCGGATCCGCCCGAAGGTGCTTTCCAACGTGCGTTTCACCGCGCCGGAGACTTCCGAAACGGTGTATTCGGGGACGTTGGTGGTCCCAATGGGGGTGGTCGTGGCAACCGGGGTGCGAGGATCGTCCATTGGCTCAGTCTATGGTAAACGCCGGCGGACCGGAACCGGGAGAATGGCGATGCGCGTGCTGGTAGTCGGGTCGGGCGGACGGGAGCATGCGCTTTGCTGGTCCATCTCGGCCAGTCCCTTGCTGACCAAATTGTGGTGCGCGCCCGGCAATCCGGGCATTGCGGCGGTCGCCGAATGCGTGCCGATCGGGGCGCTGGACATCGCGGCCCTGGTCGGATTCG
Organism: Nitrosovibrio sp. Nv4; assembly: GCA_943330455.2. Classification (GTDB taxonomy): domain Bacteria; phylum Pseudomonadota; class Alphaproteobacteria; order Acetobacterales; family Acetobacteraceae; genus Rhodopila. The sequence goes on from CALQHT020000127.1 coordinate 3,736, forward strand.
CGCAGGACAACGAGGTCGATCTGGTGGTTCCCGGCCCGGAAGCACCTCTGGTCGCCGGCATTGCCGACGCCATGGAAGCCGCCGGGATTCCCTGTTGCGGACCAAGCCGAGCGGCGGCGCGGTTGGAGGGGAGTAAGAGTTTCGCGAAGGAGATCGCGGATGCGGCGGGCATCCCCACTGCCATGTGGCAGCGGTTCGAGGATGCCGAGGCGGCCCGCGAATTCGTCCGCCGCCGGGGGGCGCCCATCGTGGTGAAGGCGGACGGTCTGGCGGCCGGCAAGGGCGTGGTGGTCGCCATGACGGAGGCCGAGGCGATGGCCGCCATCGACTCGATCATGGACGAGCGGGCGTTCGGCGATTCCGGCGCGGCCGTGGTGATCGAGGAGTTCCTGACCGGCGAGGAAGTCTCTCTGTTCGCTTTGTGCGACGGCGAATCGGCGCTGCTGTTGGGGTCGGCGCAGGACCACAAGCGGGTGGGTGACGGCGATGTCGGGCCGAACACCGGCGGCATGGGGTCGTATTCGCCGGTCCCGGTGTTCTCGCCGGCGTTGGAGGAGGCGTGCTTCGACCGCTTCATCGGTGCGGCCCTGGCGGAGATGGCGCAGCGCGGCACGCCGTATCGCGGTATCCTGTACGCGGGCCTGATGCTGACCGAGCATGGACCCAAGTTGATCGAGTACAACGCTCGTTTCGGCGATCCGGAGTGTCAGGTCCTGCTGCTGAAGCTGAAATCGGACCTGCTGCCGGCCTTGGCGGCGGTTTGCGACGGGGAGTTGTCGCATTTCGACCTGCGCTGGCAGGACACGCATGCCATCGGGGTGGTGCTGGCGGCGCGCGGCTACCCGGATGCACCCGAACGCGGCAGCGTCATCCGAGGTCTGGACAAGGCCGCCACCGAACCAAATGTGCAGATCTTCCACGCCGGGACTGAGGCCACGGTGGATGGCCGCATCCTGGCTGCCGGCGGGCGCGTTCTGACGGTCTGCGCCACCGGCAAGACTTTGGCGGCGGCGCGCGAGTCCGCCTACCGGGCCATTGCCCAGATCGATTGGCCCGAGGGGTTCTGCCGCCGCGATATCGGCTGGCGCGCTCTGCGGACATAGGAGGACCGGATGGCGCCACCCGCTCTGCCGGAACTGCGGTTCAGCCAGATTCCGGTCGTAAGCCGGGCTCGCTACACCGGCGACCGGTTCAGCTACATGGAAGCCGGCGATCCGGGCGGGTTCCCGCTGTTGCTGCTGCATGGGATCGGCGCCAGTTCGCTCTATTGGCGCTACCAGTTCGCGGGGTTGAGCGATCGCTGGCGGGTCATCGCCTGGAATGCGCCCGGCTATCTGCTGAGCGACAATCTGGCCGCCGACGCACCGACCGGGCGGGATTACGCGGATGCCGTGGCAGACTTCCTGGCGAGCCTCGGGCTGGATCGGGTGCATATTCTGGCCAACTCTTTCGGTACGCGGGTTGCCCAGGAATTTGTGCGGCACCATCCCGGGCGGATCGGGCGGATGGTGCTGACCGGCACGGGCATCGGCCGAGGCGATCTGTCCGCCGAGGACAAAGCCCGCGCCCTCGCGGCCCGTGAACAGCAGATCGCCGCGGGCGGCTATGGGTTCGGCGACCGGGTCGGCGCCTTGCTTTCGGCGAAGGCGGGCGAGACGACGATCGCCCTGGTGCAACATGTCCTGCGCGCGACCAACCGGCGAGGGTTCCTTCAGGCCGCCCAATTCGGCCTCAACACCAATTTCACCCGGGATCTCGCGGGGATGCTCGATATGCCGATCCTGCTGATCCAGGGGACCGAGGATCGGGTCAACCCGACCGCGACCAATGCCGCAATCCTGGCCGCCGCCGTCCCGAATGCTCGGCTGGTCGAGCTGGACGATGTCGGGCATCTGCCGGAGATCGAGGCGCCGGAGCGGGTGAATGCGTTGGTTGGGGCGTTTCTGGCGGGGTAGGGGCGGGGCTCTTCGGGGCTTTCCGGTGTTCGCTTTGTATACGAGAGTGTGGTCAACCGGTTCGGCTGCGGAGAAAGAGGGTCGAACTATCATTGAGGGCGTGTCTATCGACTGAAAGATCGCTATTGTCCGTGGGTCGAGACGTGTTTCATGATTTCTTCGAAGACCTCGATCATGCGAATATCATTGGTCAATTCACATTCCCAAACCACGATTATTTTCCAACCTTCCGCGGCAAGTGCCTCATATTGGCGGCGGTCACGCACGCTGTTCCCTTCCAGCTTTGGGCGCCAGAATTCCAGGCGGCTCTTGGGCATTCTTGCTAACTTGCAGGTCTCATCTGGGTGCTGATGCCAAATACAGCCATGTACAAACAGCGCGATCCGGCGTGCGGGAAAGACCATGTCCGGGCGCGTTCCGGCAACGCGCCGACCCAATCGATAGCGCAATCCCCTCGCGTGTAAGAATCGTCGCACTTTCAACTCAGGTCCCGTGTCGCGACTTCGCACAAGCGCCATACGTCGGGAACGCTCAGCTGGGGGCAGTGTGTCCGTCAATCGTCTTGAATTTCGGGTTGTGGGTTCGCCCCGGTTTCCGGCACGATCGGTCCGGTGGGGGCCGGCCCCTCGTCCTCCTGTCGAAAGGCTGCGAGCATTTCCTCCAGCAACGCCGCATGATCCTTGCGTGGGGGATATGAATTCAGGGTCTCGTCGATACGCCGGTGGATCTCTGCGGGGGTGAGCGCGTCCCGCAGGCTGCCCGGCAGCGCCCAGTCTCGGCCGGGGTGAACGACGTCCCACGGCGAGCGCCTGTTTTGGCGCGTTGTGGCGTTGTCGCCATGCTTGCCCAGGCCCCAGCATGCCTTGGTCTCGATGTTCCAGATGGGTTGGAACAGCCGGATCAAATGTTTTTCGGCAACCAATTGAGCGTTTGTGGCACAGACAATACGGCGACAGTAGAAGTCCGCCAACCTGATTGGGGCCAGACCCGTCGGCAGATCATGTGACAACGCGTACGCCTCAACCGCGGCAATTCGGCCGGCATGTTCCTTAAGCCTTCCGGTCAATCGCGTTCCCTGTTCCCGCGGAGTGCTGGCGTCAGCCAGGTCGGGATCGGCTTTCCCGACATAGATCGGCGTTTCGGTCCTGCTTATGCGGGCATATAGCGGGTGGTCGCCGACGTAGTAGATCGCATACACGCCCGAGCCGTATGCATTTGGAACGTCTGATAGGCGGCTCAGGGGCTGGGCCAGGGTGGCGAGGGCAACCATCTGCCCGACAGTCCTGGGTTCGAACGGATCGAATGAGCGGCTCGGCAACCGAATTCTGTCCGTCGTGGCGCGGGCGCTCATGAGTTCGTCGGCGAACTGTCCCAGCGCAAGCCTGATACGCCTGGAAACTGGGGCGCTCGACGTACTAACCGCAAGCTGGATGACCTGTTCCAGACTTTCCTTCAGGCGCCGCATCGCGGCCTCGTCCGGTCTGCCGTCTCTCCTTGCCATGGCTATCCTTACCGGTGTGCGCAGAGGAGCATGCAACGGTATGGTGCTGGATTGAAAGGCCGAGAATTCTATGCGGCTTGCCGCGACCTCGATGTCCCAAGAGCAGTACGTGATTCCAAGAGGCCGCGAACCCAGCTACCCGCGGCCGACGCCAACTGCGCGGGCACTGCGTTGCCGAGTTGCCGCATGGACTCGGACCAGGACACGGGAAAGATAAAATCGTCGGGGAGACCGACGAGTCGGGCGGCCTCCCGTAGGGTAAGATAGCGGACTGTGCCATCCTCGAAGCGAACAGTGTTTTCTCCACCGGGGACCCCATGATCGCCCGCCTTCAAAGCTTTCGCCGGCCAGTCCAATGGGCTCCCAGTATGTCCCGCGTAGGAACGAGCGCCGTCTTGGAGCAAGTGATGGTTGATCCCATTCGGTACTCCGAGATCGGCGACCGCATCGCGAAGCGTAAGCCACGGCCTTTTCACAGGGAGGATGGGCTTGGCGCGGAGTCTCGCGACCGCGCCGCTGTGGGGCCGAGGGATAGATTCGTCGGATGGACAGGGTAGATTGTGGCGCTGCCAGTATTCACCCGTAACCCATTGATCCCAAAGGAGCCGATCCTTGCTGTGCGTCGGCTCCAGATGTCCCGGTACAACGAGCAGGTCCGCTCGAATGCCAGCCACCAGGATGCGTTTGCGTTCTTGTGGTGCGCCAAAGTCGGCGGCGTTCACCACGCTGACGGATGTTCCGTATTCGGCGTTTGGCAGTCGCCGTAGCCGGGCCAGGTGATCGAAATGCGCCTCCCGCGCGCCGCGAGGTTCGGAGACGTGGCGCAGACTGTGTTCGATCCAATCCAGATATCCGGAAAACCTCGGTCCGGACAGGTTTCTTACATTTTCGAACAGGAAAGCGTCCGGGCGAGCCTCCCGAATCGCGCGAATTGCCTCCGGCCACATGTCCCTCGGGTCATGGTGCCCGCGCTTCTTGCCGCCAATCGCAAACGCTTGGCAGGGCGGACCTCCGGAGATCAATGCAAGACTGCCCCGCTTCGGTTCCCAGTTCGCGATCCGGACGTCACCATGGCAGATGGTCCAATCTCGAACATGCTCGACGCCTGATGCGGCATTGCATCTTGCAGTGGCGACGGCGTCGTCGTCCCATTCCCAGAATTCGACCGAGTGAAATCCCGCTTGCGCCAGACCAAGCCCAAGGCCCCCGCAGCCGCCGAACAACTCAATGGACGGCAGCTCCTTACGCGGTGTCATGGCTGGATCCGGGTAAATCGAGGGGTAGCATCGGGCCGCCATTCGCCTCCTCAATAGTTCGCTCCAGGGACCGCCTGATCAGCCAGGAAAAACTCACTCCCATCCGCTTCGCGATTCGCTCCAGTTCCATACGCTGCCCTGGCGTCATATTCACAGTGATTCGCGCATCCTTGCGATGTTCCGAGACCATATTTTCTCACCCGCAGCATACTGCTGCATTCCGCAGCATTTTCTGCTAGCGGACACTCGCGCGATTGCCGAACGAATGCAATACCTAACCAGTGAAGCGATCGAGTCTCGAACTGGGTCCGCTTCCGCGCAATCAGGGACACATAAATCGGCCGAGCGGGCAATTGCCGAATCGTGAAGGCACATTGGCAGCGCAAGCCGTCACACATGCGTAGTTGGGCCCCCTCACCATCGGATCAACGCCATCACAATCTCAATCGCAATCAACAGCAGGATCAGGAACTCCAGCAACTCCGCGCGCCGTGACGCGCTCTCATCATACAGCGCGGCATAGGTATCCCGGATGATCGCCAGTTTCCGTTCCACCGCCGCGTTCACCGCCGGCACCCGATAAAGGTCCAACGCCGCGGAATAGACGCGCGCCAGATACACGTCCTCGGTCACTTGCAGGGCGTTATCGACCCGCTCGGTCAGCTCCGTCACCTCGGCGACCAGGGTGTAAAGTTGGCGTGCCAGATTGGCGAATTTCCGTGCGGCCAGGGTTGCGGTGGCGAGGCGCGCCTTGCCCGCCAACTCATACATGCGGGGCAATTCGTCATCGAGCAGTTCGTCGTAGTAGCGCAGCTCCAGCAACTGGGCGTTGGCGACTTCCAGCACGTCGATCACGTCGGAATCGCCACGCGGCTCATAGATGAACGCGCGGTCCCAGGTGATGACCGCGAGGTCGTCCTCGTAATACGAAAAGCGCTGGCGCAGCAGGTCCTGGCGCGCACCCTCCGACAGGGCACGCTGTTCGCCCGACAGCAGAGGCACCAGGTCGATGCGCTGCCACAACGCGTCCGCCGTCAGCTTCTCGCTGAAGGTGTGGACCAGGCCGATCAGATAGTCTTCTTCCAAGGTCGAAGGCTGCGGGCGGATCAGCGCGGCACCGAGCACCGCCTTGATGCGGGCCAGCAAATCCGTCCAGACCGTGGTCGGCGTGCCGGCCCCGACGGTCAGGTCCATCGCGTTGACCCGCTCGACGAAGCTGTCCCACGCCATGTCGCGGATCGGCACATGCAGAGCCAGGGAAATCGCGCCGAAATCATACAAACGAGCGATCACGTCGGCCTGCACCGGGATCCCGCCCAACTCCACGGTAACGGCTTCCAGCGACAATTCCACCGGCGGCACACCGAACGACATCGCCTTGGGCGGGATGAACTGCAACCGTCCGCGGCTTGCCTGCACCGGTTGCGTCGCCCAGAGCCGTTCGGCCTTCGCCAGATCGATGGCATAGGCGACGTCGAACAATCGCAGCGCAATGACCGAGCCGCTGGTGATCATCGGCACTGAATCGCTCATCTCACCTCACCCATGTCCGTGCTCGGCACGCCATGGGTCCACCCCATGCTATTCGGCCGCCGCGACGGCGGGAGCCGCTCGGGCGGACACCCGCGCGGAACCGGCACAGAACAGGCTGATCATCAGGATCGCGGCGACCAGCACCAGGACCAGTTCCGGCTTGCCCTGATCGATCAGGAAGCCGAACGGCACCGGGGTAATCGCACTGCCCAGCGGCAATCCCGCACTGACAAAGCCGAACACCTTGCCGATCTGCCCGGGAGGTGCGGCGTCCTTCAGCATCACGTCCCGCGGCGTGCGGCTGGCGCCCATGGACAGCCCCGACACGAAGGTCAGCGCGATGACGCCCGCGCCAGGGATCGTGGACCAGTTGATGACCAGCATGGTCATGGCCGACAAGGTCGTCAGCGCGACGACATAGGGCAGGATGCGGCTCTTCAATCCGTCCGCGATCCAGCCACCGACCAGCACCCCGCAGGTGGAGCCCACCATGTAGGCGGTCAGCGCCAGGGCAGCGACTTCCAGCTCGATGCCCTTCACGGTGTGCAGCACGGTGACCAGCCAGGATTGCACCCCGCCGCCGGCCATCGCGCCGAACATGAAGAACGCGAAGAACAACAGCATGGTCCGGCTTGTCAGCAGGTCTCGCCCGGACATGTTATGCGCGGCGTTGCGTGGCGCCCTGACCTGATCCTGCAAAATCCGGCTTTGCAGCAGGATCGAGATCACCACCGGCACCCCCAGCAGCCCCACCGTCAGCATGGTCTGGCGCCAGCCGATGGAGGCCATCAACAGCGCCGTCACCGGCGGTCCCGCCGAAAACCCCAGATTCCCACTGAACGTGTGCAGCGCAAAGGCTCGCCCCATCCGTTCCTTGTCCACCGAGCCCGACAGGATCGCGTAATCGGCCGGATGGATGACCGAATTGCCCGTTCCAGACAGCACCGCCAGCACCAGGATCTGCCAGAACTCGGTCGCCAACCCCATGCACGCGATGGACAGCGACATCAGCAGGGCGCCACCCACCAGGAAATAGCGCGCGCCATACTTGTCCACCATGAACCCAACCGGCGTCTGCAACAGCGCCGTGGTCCCGGACATCATCGCGACCGTCAGGCCCAACTGGGCGAAACTGACCTCGAACGCGCTCTGCCAGGCCAGGAACATCGGCGGCAGGCACAGGACATAGAAATGCGAGAGGAAATGCCCGTTGCCAATCAGGATATTGACCCGGGTCGAACGGCTCAGCGCCATGCACGAACGTCCTTGAATGAACGAATGGTAACCATGCGACCCATGCTGCGCTGCGTCAACATGGGGGGTTCCGTTCGGCGTGGGTGGACGAGGCGGGTGCGAACCAAAGTTGTGGGTTCGAGTAAACGTCTCACCGTCATTGCCGAGCTTGACCCGGCAACCCACGCTTCAACGGCAGGGGGCGGGTTGCCGGATTAAGTCCGGCAATGTCGGTGAGGGGTGTCGTTCGGTCCATGGTCAGAGTCGGCGACATTACTCCGCACTGTGTTGAAGCGCACTCGGACGACGCAGGCCTTGGGGGCTACTGGTCGAGCGCCCAGGTGATGGGCGAGCCTGTCGTTGATGCAGGTCAATGTATCCGGTGCGGACGATGACCATTCTGTGAAAGTCCGATGTCGCAACATCGTGTGGATGTCGAATCATGGGAGGCGTTCTATGACAAACCGCCAGATGGCTGAGATTGTCCGTCACCAGAACCCTCTGACCTTGCCCGCCGACGCGACGCTCCAGGAGGCTTGCCGAAGGATGGATGCTCGCAAGGTTGGGGCTGTCCTGGTCACCGACGGGAACGGGAAGCTTACGGGTATCTTCACCGGGCGCGATGCCGTGAAGTGCCTGTCGTTGGCGCGCGATCCGACTGAGACGCTGCTGAGGGACGTCATGACGAAGCAGCCTCATACAATGGCACCGGGCAAGACAGCGATCGAGGCCCTGCGCCTGATGCAGGATGGCGGGTTCCGCCACGTGCCGGTGGTGGACCTGGACGGGAAACTGGTCGGCGTCGTGTCTCGCGGGGATTTCCGCGGGCTGGAACAGGACCGGCTGGACGAGGAAACCGGATACTGGGAACGGATCGGGTAGGGGCCTGACTCCGCTGGGGCGGCACGGTCCGAGACCAACTGGCGGCAACGCTGACCCACCGGTCGGGGTGCCGTCATGCCGGCGGCGGGGGTGTGATCCAAGGTTTCCGTTGTTGCGGCTTGGGAAAGTCTTGGATGCTGGCATGACGGGGAAGCGCCGGTCGAAGGGGCGATCTTTCCGCCGGTCGGTATGCAAGGCCGGGAGACGGGTCGGGCTTTGAGTTTGCCCGGTTGCCAACGGGATTGGTCTCGTCCGAGCCGGATCATTGTTTCGGCACATTCCGCTCCAACTCCGCCAGCCATACGATCGCGTTGCCATCCGACGGCGCGCGCCAGTCGCCGCGAGGAGACAAGGACCCTCCGGCGCTGACTTTCGGGCCGTTCGGCATGGCGCTGCGCTTGAACTGGCTGAAGGCGAAGAAGCGGCGGATGAAGACTTCCATCCAGTGACGGATGATGGGCAGGTCGTATTCCTTGCGGCGTTCGGGCGGGAAGTGCGGTGGCCAGTCGCCTCGGGTCGCGTCTTCCCAGGTGTGCAGCGCCATGAAGGCGATTTTCGACGGCGGGAAACCGTATCGCAAAGTGTAGAACAGGGTGAAATCCTGCAAGGCGTAGGGGCCGATCTTGGCTTCCGTGCTCTGCGGCGCTTCGCCGGCGCCGGCGGGGACCAGTTCCGGCGATATCTCGGTTGAAACGATCGCATCGAGCGTTTCCAGCACCTCGTCCGGGAAGCGCTTCGTGCCGATGATCCAGCGGATCAGGTGCTGGATCAATGTTTTGGGCACGCCGGAATTGACATTGTAATGCGCCATCTGGTCGCCGACGCCGTAGGTGCACCAGCCCAGTGCCAGTTCCGACAGGTCGCCGGTGCCGATGACGATGCCGTCGTTGTGGTTGGCCAGGCGGAACAGGTAGTCGGTGCGCAGGCCGGCCTGCACATTCTCGAACGTGATGTCGTAGACGTTCTCGCCGTCCGAATACGGATGCCCGATATCCCCCAGCATCTGGCGGGCCGCTGGCTGGATGTCGAGTTCCGCCGCCGTCACGCCCAGCGACGTCATCAGCCGCCACGCATTGCCCTTCGTATGGTCCGAGGTCGCGAAGCCCGGCATCGTATAGGCAAGGATATTGGCACGCGGCAGGCCGAGCAGGTCGAACGCCTGGGCGCAGACAATCAGCGCCTGAGTCGAATCCAGGCCGCCGGAAATCCCGATCACCACTTTCTTCAGGCCGGTGGCCCGCATGCGCTGCGTCAGGCCGGAGACCTGGATGTTGTAGGCCTCGTAACAATCCCGGTCCAACCGAGCGGTGTCCGCCGGCACGAAGGGAAACCGCTCGATCCGGCGGCGGAACCCGACATCGCCCGCGGGCGCGGCCGCCTTGAAGCCGATCCGCCGCCAGGGGCGGGCATGGCGCCGGCGGTTGGTGTCGAACGAGCCCATCTGCAAGCGTTCCTGGCGTAGCAGGTCCAGGTCGATATCGGCGATGGCCGCCTGGTCGGCCGAGGGAAACCGTTCGGTCTCGGCCAGGATGTTGCCGTTTTCGAACACCGACGCCTGGCCGTCCCAGGCCAGATCGGTCGTCGATTCTCCGGCGCCGGCCGCGGCGTATAGATAGGCCGCCAGACAGCGCGCCGACTGAGACTGGCACAGCAGTTTGCGAAATTCCGCCTTGCCGATCGTGATGTTGCTGGCCGACAGATTGGCCAGGACCGTGGCGCCGGCCACCGCCGCTTCCCCGCTGGGCGGGTTGGGCACCCAGATGTCCTCGCAGATTTCCGCATGGACGATCAGGCCGGTCAGGTCCTCGGCCGCGAATAACAGGTCGGTGCCGAACGGGGCGCGGTGATGGCCAACCTCGATATCGCCGCCTTCCTGACCGTCCCCCGACACAAAATGTCGAGGCTCGTAGAATTCCCGGTAGTTCGGCAGGTGGATCTTCGGCACCACCCCCAGCAACCGGCCGCGATGGATGGCGAGCGCACAATTATAGAGTGCACCCGAATGGCGGATCGGCGCGCCCACCAGCAGCAGCGGCAGCAGATCGGCCGATCCGGCAACGATCGTATCGACCGCGTCTTCCACTGCATCCAGTAGCACCGATTGCTGCAACAGGTCGCCGATCGAGTAGCCGCTGACCCCAAGCTCGGGGAACACCGCCACCGCCACCGCCTGGTCGTGGCACGCGCGCGCCATCGCCAGGATGGACAGCGCATTCGCCGCCGGGTCGGCCAGGCTGGTGCGCGTGGTGCAGGCGGCAACCCGCGCGAACCCGTGGCGGTAGATGGATCGGAAGGACATGCGGCGGACACCCGGATCGTGGTCGGGTGAACATGCCTCGCCACGACCCGATCCGCCACCGTCTTCCGGTTTTGGGTGCTCTTGCTCGATCAGATCACCTTGGCCGAACGCAGCCCGGCGATCTGGTCCGGGGAGTAGCCAAGTTCCTTCAGAATCTCCTCATTGTGCTGGCCGAACATCGGCGGCGGACGGTCCACCTGCGGGCCGCCATGCGCGAACTTGAAGGCCGCGACGGGGACCGTGAATTCTCCCGGCACGCCCGGCGCGTTCTGGTGCTTGTGCAGGATGCCGCGGCTGGCGATCTGCGGATCGGCCAGAGCCTCTCCCATCGTGCGCACGCGAGATGCGGGGACGTGACGTTCCTGCAACCACTCCTCCCATTCCGCCGCTGTTCTTGTCAGCATGATGGCGCCGAGGGTCTGTTCTTCGCGCTCGTGATCGGCGTCACGCTCGTCGTTGGTCTTCTTCACCATGTCGGGCCGTTCCAGCACCGTCCACAACCGCTTCTGCTGACGCAGGTTGGAGGCGCCGATCATCACGATCCCCTCCTTGCACTGATACGCCATCGACGTTGCATGCCCGGTCCGGTTGCCCGACGGCTTGGGGTGCTGGCCGGTGCGCATATAGCTGGTAACGTGGCTCGCCATCAGGATCATCGCGACATCCAGCATCGCCATGTCGATCCGCTGGCCCTGCCCAGTCCGTTCGCGTTGGAACAGAGCCGCCGACAGCGCATAGGCGCCCATCGTGCCGGTCGCGTAATCGATCGCCGGGGCGCCGATCTTGATGGGATTGACCTCTGGCGTGCCGGTCATCGCCATGATGCCGGACGTGGACTGGATCACATGGTCATAGGCCGTGCGGATGCGCTTCGGCCCGCCCTGCCCGAACGCCGAAAACGAGGCGTAGATCAGCTTCGGATTGATCTTCCTCAGGTCTTCGTAGCCAAGTCCCAACGCCTCGAACGCGCCCGGGCGGTAGTTTTCCACCAAGACATCGGCGGTGGCGACCAGCTTCTTCAGGATCTCCCGCCCCTGTTCCGATTTCAGGTTCAACGTGATGGCCCGCTTGTTGGAGCCCTGGGTCAGGAACCCGGTGCCCATATTGGCGTGGTTCAGGTCGTTGTCGCTGCCTGAATCCCGGCTCTGGTCCGGGTCCGACGGGTCTTCGACCTTGATCACGTCCGCACCCATCAGCCCCAACTGGTAGGCGGCAAACGGGCCGGCGAGCACGTGGGTAATGTCGATAATGCGAATGCCTTCGAACGGGCGTGCCATGATGGGCTTCCTCCTGGGATCGTTTGCCGGAGCCTGCGGGTTTGGCCTGGCGACGTCAACTGATGGCGTTCGTCCTGTGCGCGTGGGCTGGTGGTGGGGTGTGTTTTTCGCACGTGGAGGTGCGAAAATGGGGTTCGAGATGCATACAAGGGTCCCTTTGTTCACGTTTGAGTCTACGGGGGAGAGGCCTGTGTGGCAAAGAATTTCCGGATTTTGGCTGATTCGGGGTGTTCGGGTGGGGCAGTAAGGTGTTGTTTTCGTGCTGTTTGTCTAAAGCGTAGGCACTGGGTTAACGACGGGCGTCTCTTTTTCTATCTGGGTCGGTCGGGTGGCAGGGGGCGGATTCCGGGTGTTGCGACGGAGGGTGAGGGTCGCCGTTCAGAGCACTGATATCGCTTCGGGATTCGGCGTTCTTAAGATTCGACTTTAAGTTTGGCGGCGGTCCGGGTTTGTTTCGGATAGGCGCGGAAAGCGGGGGGTTTTGTTACGAATCCATGCGGGATACGGGGGGTATCGTTCCGGTCAGGCGCGGTTAACCGATTGTTTACCGGTTGTTTACGGTTGCCTGGAGTTTGGGCGGTCTTGGTGGGGCGCTGTGGGTTGGCGTGGTTCGGTCTTGCGGCGTTTGGAGGCCTTTGGGATGGGTTGGGGGCGTCCGATGGAGCGAAGATTTATGAACCGCAGATGAACGCAGATGTTTCGGGGCGGTTTGGGCGTACTGCCACCCTTCCGGCGTCGTCGTCAGAACGCGGTCACCTGGCCGATCGAGAACCGACACAGGCGGAGGCAGCGACTGACAGGCCCACTTTCTGACGGCGGTCCATTCGTAGAACGGTCAATAAAACGGCTTTATTCTGGAAGTCCTCACCGTGCCAGAGAGGGACGCCATCCAGCCCATTTTTATCTTTGGCTCTTATAGCGTTTTCTGTTGGTATGGCCCCAGACCGATGGCTCCGAGGATCATGGCGGCCGAACTCGCGGTCTGACCCATCGCTTCCAAGGTCCGGCGCCATCCGAGATAGTTCGGGAGGTTTTTTGTGGCGACCCCATGGAA
>CALQHT020000128.1 GCA_943330455.2 Nitrosovibrio sp. Nv4
ACAGCCTGGTCCAGGCCGCGAAGGCAAAGGCGCGCGGATATCGATCAACCCGTAACCTCAAAGCCATGGTCTATCTCATCGCCGGAAAGCTCGACCTCAGGCTGCCAGTATGAAATCGTTACCACCCACTCCAAACAGCGAGGAGCCCTATAATGAGAGATCCACGAAGTACGCCCTCGGCCCCGCCTTGGACTGCGGTTACTTCCACTCCAAACCTCTCGGCGTAGTAATCTCTTATACGCTGCACTAGCTCCGGATCAATTTTCACGTCCCACCCTCCTCCCAGGAGGGAGGAGTTTCGCACAGATGCAAAAGTAGGACCATAGGGGTCGGAAAGGTTCGCGGCACTACGCAACAGTTAACGATTCCACGCAAAGATTAGGTCCTTCGGTGAGGTATGATTATCCCTCCGCAGAAATCGGGGGCGAAACTTTCCGCCGCAAATCCCCCTCCCCCCCCCTAAACCCGCTCGTACTTCACCACCCGCCGAACCCGTCCCCAATCCCCAGGCTGCACCACATAAATATCCCCGCGCGAATCCCCCCAGATCCCATGGCAGGACTTGTGCACCGGCCCACCCCACCGAGCCAGCCGTTCGCCCTCCAACGTCAACACGCTGATCATGCCGCCATTGTGTTCCGGGATGTAAACGACATCATCCGCATCGACATAGAAGAACGCCGGCCCGATCAACTCGGTCGGCCAGATGCCCAACAGCGCACCCGCCTGGTCGAACACCTGCACCCGGTCGTTTTCCCGGTCCGCCACCAGCAGCCGCCCCTGCCGATCCACCCAGATCCCGTGCGGCAGGTTGAACCGGCCAGGCGCATCCCCCGGCTCCCCCCATGAAAACTGATAGGCCCCATCGGCGGAGAACTTGTGCACGCGCGCGTTGCCATACCCGTCGGTCATGAACATCGAACCATCCGCGGCAAACGCGATATCGGTCGGGATGTTGAACGGCCCTGCGCCGCGCTGCACTTTCTTCCAGGCGGTCGAGCTCAGATCGTCGGACGGCACGCCAGTATCGGATCGCTGATCCTTCACGCCGATCGTCTGCAACAACGTCCCGTCGGGCGTGAACTTGAAGAACTGCATGCTGTGCCCGTCGGTCAGCCACAGCGCGCCCTGGTCGTCGAAACGAATCGCATGCGGCTGGTTGAACAGGCCAGCGCCCCAGGAGGACAGGAAATTGCCATCGCGGTCGAAGATCACCACCGGATGCGCCGGGTTGCGATTGAAACAGAACACGCGATCTTGCGCATCGACCGCGACGGCGGCGGCCTTGATCTCCATGCCCGCCGGAGGCTTCTGCCAGTCCTCATGCACCCGGAAAGTGTGTTTCCCACTGCCGACGATTGTTTCCATCTGTTCTCTCCCCGTTCAGTTCTGCATGCCCCAACGGCGGAGCGTGCGCTGTTCGATTGTGCGAAAGATCACGTTTTCCACCACCAGCCCGATCACGATGATGGTAAGCAGCCCGGCAAACACTTCCGGAATGTCGAGCTGGTTCTTGCTCTCGAAAATATACCATCCCAGGCCGCCCTTGCCGGACGCCACGCCGAACACGAGTTCCGCCGCGATCAGGGTGCGCCAGGCGAACGCCCAGCCGATCTTAAGGCCGGCGAGGATGGATGGAAACGCCGCCGGGATCAGGATTTTCAGCACCAGTCCCAGGCCGGACAGGCCGTAATTGCGCCCCACCATCCGCAACGTGGACGAAACGGCGCGGAACCCGGCATTGGTGTTCAGCGCCAGCGGCCACAGCACCGAATGCACCATCACGAACACCAGGCTGCCAATGCCAAGCCCGAACCAGATCAGGGCCAATGGCAGCAGCGCGATCGCCGGCAGGGGGCTGAGCATCGCGGTAACGGTTTCCAGGAAATCCGTTCCGACTCGCGTGGTAATCGCCAGGATCGTCAGCACCGCGGCCAGGAAAACGCCCACGGAAAAGCCGAGCATGAGGACTTTCAACGTCGTCCAGGCACGATCGACGATCAGCCCGGACCGCAGCCCCTCGAACAATGCCGTCACCGTTTCGGTGAACGTCGGCACCAGCAGCGGATTGTCGAGGTATCTTCCGTAGATTTCCCAAATCGCCGCCAGCACGATCAGCAGGACCGTCTTGCGCAGCCACACCAGGTGATACAGCCGCTCCCATGGGGTCAGGGCCTTTTCGACGATGCCGAAATCCTCGGCGCCGCGGATGGAGCGGTTGACCTCGGGGCGGAGCAGATAGTCAGACATGTTCCTGCTCCTCCACGCGATCGGCGAACAGGACGCTGTGGATGCGTTCCTCCAGGGCGATCGCCAAAGCGGGATCGGCATCGCGCGCGACGCTGTTCCACTCGGCTTTGACCTGTCCGGGATGGGGCGACATCAGCAGGATGCGGTTGCCGATTTTCACCGCTTCCGGAATGGAATGGGTGACGAACAGCACGGTGAAGCGCGTGTCGTCCCAGAGCTGCAGCAACTCGTCCTGCATGCGCCGCCTGGTCAGGGCGTCGAGCGCGGCGAAAGGTTCGTCCATCAGCAGAATGTCGGGTTCCATCGCCATGCCGCGCGCGATGGCGACGCGCTGCTTCATCCCGCCGGACAGAGTGTGCGGGTAGGCGTCGACGAATCGGGTCAGATGGACCTTTTCGATGTAGTGCAGCGCCCGGTCACGCGCCGCCTTGCCGCGCAGCCGGCCGGAAGTTTCCAGCGCGAACATCACGTTCTGCAGCACCGTCTTCCAGGGCAGCAACTGGTCGAACTCCTGAAACACCATCATGCGGTCCGGACCCGGGCGGGTGACGCGGGTGCCCTTCAGGATGATATCGCCCTCGGTCGGCGCCATATAGCCGCCCACGGCCTTCAGCAAGGTCGATTTGCCGCAGCCGGACGGGCCCAGCAGGATGAAACGGTCGGATCTCTGGACCGTGAAGTCGACGCGATAGGTTGCCGTGACCAGATGGTCGCGGGTCTTGTACTGCAACGTGACGCCTCGCACATCGAGCAGCGGGGGCGGCAGGGTTTGATCGGGCATGATGCCTCTCGGACGGTTCTTGTGGGGCAGTATTGCCTGTTTGCGCGCCGCGGTCATCGGGGCAGCTCCCCTTCGACCCCACGGCTCGACCGGGCCCCCTTTGGCTCCGCGACGTGGCACGCCGATTCGGGACCTCGGACAGTTGCGCCCGACCGCCTCTGTCCGCCATAGAATGAGCCGGATTCGTCTATCGGGAGCGGTCATGCGTGTATTCACCCCCTTGTGGCTCTTAGCCTTGGCTGTATCCGTCGCTGCCTCGGGGACCGCTGCCCACGCCCAGAACATCATTTTCGACGCGCCCGGCCTGATCATAAAAAAGCCGGGCGCTGGGCTTCCGGACGTCAAAGCGGCGCCTTTGGCCTGGCCGCGTCTGGACCCTGGCGCCGCCCTGTGCCGGCAGGAATCCGATTTGGAGCGGCTGGCGGCGCGGCGCTTGGGCAACGAGGACGGGCCCGCGAATTGCCGCATCATCACGGTTCCGACGGCCGTGACCATCATGCAGCGCAATGGTCCGGGCCGGACCCGGGTGCGCCTGACGGATGCCGCGAATGTCACCGGTTGGACCGATGTCTGGCTGCCGGAAAAAGGCCCGCCGGCGAACGCAACCGCACGTCGATGAAATCTCCCTCTTGATCCCGTCGAACAGGCCGGTCTATACGTCGCGCCCTCGGTGGACGGGGCCGTAGCTCAGTTGGGAGAGCGCCTGAATGGCATTCAGGAGGTCAGGGGTTCGATTCCCCTCGGCTCCACCAACCCCGCAACGGAACGCGTTGAAGCGCCGTCAAACGTCAGGCACAATCGGCGGAGCGGATTCCCACGCAACCCACCCGGCATCGGCCCTTGCGCCCCGTCGCGGGCTGCGAGTCCGGCCCCCAAATTGCAGCCTGCCGCACTATTGGCTCGTGAAATGACAGCCGACCATCGCGTATCGTTTTGATTTTGCGTGCAGCCGGATGCTGTCTCCTCGGGCATCCTGTGTGCATAGCCATCGCCGATAGGATCGACCGGTCTTGCGTGCCCGGCCAGACCGCCGACGCGGTGAAACGCCGGGCGCCGCCGAACCGGTTCAATCCAAAAGGTTTTTGGGGCGTTCGCCGCATCGCAGCGACCAGACTGGCCCCTCCGACACCCGCCATCGCGTTGCGATTACGCCACCAGATAGGCCAGAGCGCAAAGCCGGACCTCGGTGCGGGCAAGAAGCCAACCGTCGACGGTGACGATGCGGGCATTGGCGAAATCGTCGCGCACGCGGCCGGCCACCGATTCGCGCAGGGCGGCGATCGTTGCCTCGGCCGGAAAGTCCGCGGCCAATGTCGCGGCGTCCAGCCTTTCATCCGGGCAGGATCGCAGATACGCCGCGCCGATCGCGCGCGCAGACGGCAGGGCGGTGAACAGATCGGCGAGCAAGCGCCCGCGGTCCCCTTCCCCACCAACCTCGGTCGGCGATGGGACCCCCAGCAACAGGCCCGCCCCAAGGCCCGCTACAACCGCGCGCCGACCATGAGCCACGGGATCTGTCATGTCAGTTGCCGCTTCAGGTGATCGGCCAGGCGCAGCGCCAGGGCCACGATGGTCAGGGTTGGATTTGCCACCCCGGCGGTCGGGAACACCGCGCTGCTGGCAACGAACAGATTGGCCATGCCATGCACGCGACATTGGGCGTCCACCACGCCCTGGGTCGGATCGGCGTGCATGCGCGTGGTGCCCATATGGTGCTCATCGCCGTAGGTGCCATCCGGCCAGGTGGCATCGTCGTCCTTCAGGGCGATCCGCAAGCGGCCGATGCCGGAACGACCGACCTCGGTGCCCAGCAATCGTTGCAAGGCCAGGGCCTGCTGCTTGTCCCGATCGGTCAACCGCCAATCCACCACCACCCGGCGCATGCCCAGGGCGTCGCGTTCCTCCCCCAGCCTGATGCGGCTCAGCGGGTTGGGCATCGGTTCGCCGGTCATGTGCACGTTCAGCGCCCGCACCGGAAAGGCCTGCTTGCTGAGTGCCTTGCGCACGACGAATTCGCCGACGCCGCCGATGTCACGGATGACCGCACCGATATCGTCCAGGCGAGCCTCCCCATGGCGCAGTCGCCGAAATGCGTCGATGGACTGCTTGGCGGGATCAAAGTCGAAGCTCCACCGAAACCGAGCGTTCGGCAGTTCGAGCCGGCGCAGGCTCGCCTCGGAAACCCCCACGAAAGTAACGAATTTCAGATCGAACGGATCGTAGAGCCGGCCGCTGGATTTGAGTTCTTCGTTCGTGCAGAAATCGAAATCGGTATACGGGTCGGCGATGGCCATCGTGCCGCTGTCGTATTCGAGATGCGTCATGAAGAACCGACCGACCAGATCGTGCCGGTTGCCCAGCCCCGGACCGCCCCGATCGCCCGACACCAGCAGAAGACGCGCCGTTTCGATCCCGCCGGCCGCCAGGACGTAATTCTTCGCCCGCACCGTGAAACGATTGCCCGACAAGGTCGCGACGGAGAGTTCGCCGACCTCCCGCCCTGATTCGCCGGCGGACAGATGCATGGCGTTGGCGTGCAGATAGACCGCCACCGCGCCGGCCCGTTCCAGCACCTTGCCATAGGCCTGGGCGAGGTTGGGCTGCCGGCTGGACTGCAACATCCGACACACCAGATGCGGCCCGGCAAAAGGCGCCGGGATGCGGTCCAACCGGATCCCCCAATGGTCGATGCTGTAGTCGTACGGGCCAAGGTTCAGCACCTTGTGCGCCTTCTCATACCACGGATCGAGTTCGGCGCGGCCGAACGGCCATCCCCGATAGGGAAGCCCCTCCCGCGGCTCAAAATCGATCGGGTCGAGCGGCGTGCACCAGCCGCCCCAAAGATTGGTGGTCCCGCCAAACGCCCGCATGCGCGTCGTGGTCAGGCCGGGATAGGGCCGTCCCACCGATTCGCCGTCATACAAGGATTGCGTGTCGTCTTCGTATTCGAGTCCGCCGCCTTCGACCAACCCAACGCGCATTCCGGCCGCCAGGAACTGCAGCGCCATGGCAATCCCGGCGGCGCCCGCACCGATGATGCAGAGATCGGTCTCAACGGTCGTGCCGGCCGGCACGGACCGGGCGTCGATGAACATACGCTAGCAGCCCTATCCGTGACGGCGGCGTCTGGGTCCGACCGCGCCACCCATTGGCACCCTCGCGGGGCGGCCCTGCAACGGCCGCCGAACCACCGGTTAGTCCTGCCCGTACAGCTTCAGCGCATTGTTCAGGAAGAAGTCGCGCTTCTTCTGTTCCTGCACCGGCATCGGCAGCACCTGTGTGGGATCGTCGTAGTCCCAATGCGGATAGTCGGTCGCGAACAGCAGCCGGTCCCAACCGATCCAGTCGATCGCATCCAGCACCTGCTCCCGCTTCGCCGGCTCTTCCATCGGCTGGGTCGTCAACCACACATGGTCGTGGATGTACTCGGACGGCAGCCGCTTCAGATGCGGGGTTTCCACCCGCAGCCGGTTCCACAATTTGTCCAACCGCCACGCCAAGGATGGCACCCAGGCGAACCCTGCCTCCACCAGCACCATGCGGAATTTCGGGAAGCGCTCGAACACGCCCTCGATCACCATGGACGTCAGGAAGGTCTGGCAAGACTGCGCGTGGCCGACCATGTCCTCAATATAATAGGACGGCCAGCCAGACCCGCTGACCGGATAGCCCCCGAAGCCGAACGCATGCACGCCAACGGGCAGGTTAGCGGCGGCAGCGGCCTCATAGACCTTCCAATAGCGCTTCTGGCCCGGCGGTTCGCCGGTACGGTTCAGCATCAGCACCTGCACGAAATGCGGATCGGCCGCGTAACGCTCGATTTCCTTGACCGCGACATCGGCGTCCTCAAACGGAACGACGATGGAGCCCTTCAACCGCGGCTCTGGCTCCAACCACTCATGCAATATCCACTCATTCATCGCTCGGCAGACCGCCGCCCCGAATTCGCGATTCTGATAGGCCTGCCCGTTGTCGCCGGTCGGGTTCAGAATGCCAAGGACGCAGTTATTCTCGTCCAAAAGCTGCTTCTGCATGAACGACAGGGAACTGCCGGGCCCACCGCCCTCCGGCGGCCAGGCATCGCGGCGAGACGCGTTGGGCTGGCCCTTCGGATAGGCCGGCCCCTTCTGGTAGGCCTGCCGCAGGCGAGAGCCGAACGTCGTCATATGCTCGACCCAGCGCTTTTCCAGATACGGATGCAGCACCTTGTCGTTGGCGCGCTGCGGATGGATATCGCAGTCGGCAGTGGCGAGCTTGGACGTGTTCACCGATTCCGGTGTGGGGCGCGTCACCGCTGGCGGTGCGGGACGTGTGGTGACCTGGACGTTCATTGGACCGTCTCCGTCAGGCGGGCATAGGTTGCCCTTGGGTTGTCGATCATGATCTTACGCACCAAAGACCGCGACAAGCCAGGGGGAAGCACGTCCTCCCCATCGAACTGCCAATGCGGGTAGTCGGTGCTGAACAGCAGCAATTCGTCCGAGTCCATGTGTTCCATCAGCTTCTGGAACATCTCCTCGGACGGCGGGCCGTCGCAGGGTGTGATGGTCAGGCGGACATTGGACTTCACGATCTCGGCGGGCGCGCGGTCCACCCAGGGGATTTCCATCCGCAGGCCGCGCCAGAATTTCGTCAGGCGCCACAGATGCGCGGGCAGCCAGGTGAAGCCGGATTCCAGCAGAACGACCTTAAGGTCGGGGAATTTGGTGAACACGCCCTCACAGATCAGTGACGACAGGCCCTGCTGGAAGGCGGCAGCCTGGGAGGCATAGTCCTCGGTGTAATAGGTCGGCCAGCCGACTGGGGTGACCGGGTGGCGATAGGCGCTGCCGGCATGGATGCCGATGGGCAGGCCGTGTTTTTCAGCCGCGGCGTAGATCGGCCAGTAGTGGCGCTTGCCCAACGGCATGTCGCCCATGACGAGCATGAGGACCTGGACGAAGCGCTTGTCCGGCGCGACCCGATTGATTTCGTCCACCGCCATGTCGGGATTTTGGATCGGCACGACGATGGAGGCGCGCAGCCGCGGCTCCTTGTCCAACCACTCCTTCGCCATCCAATCGTTCACCGCCTTCGCGAAGCCGGCACCCATGTCCTCACTGAACAGCAGTTGCACGCCGTACAGGCAGTTGGCGATGGCGATGCTGGTGCGGAACGGGTCCAGCGCGTGCTGCCGCAGCATCTGGAGGTCGGAGCCGGGCTTCTTGCCCTCCATCCGCCAGTCCGGGCGCGCGCTGATCGGGGCGTTCACCGGATAGGCAATGGAGTCCAGTTCATGCATGCCGCGCTGGATGATGATGTCGCGCCAGTGGTCGGACAGATAGGGGTGCAGAGCCTTGAGATTCGGCACCGCCGGATGGATATCGCAGTCGATGCCGCCGGTTTCGATCAGGCTCATGGGTCCTCGCCAGGGCTGGGTCGCCGGCCCGTTGTTATCCTATTGGGTGGGGACCGAGGTCAGGCCACGGTATCCGCCCTGACCTTTATATGTGACACGAAATTGCCCTATCGGCCAGAGGGAGGGAGGTGTGGGGGTGCGATCCAACATGGTGCGGAGTATTATCGACGACTCTAACCATGGACCGATAGACTCGCCTCACCATCATTGCCGGGCTTGACCCGGCAACCCGCGCTTCAGCTTCAGGGGTGGGTTGCCGGACCAAGCTCGGCCATGACGGAAACACGGTGCCGGCAGAATTTCGTCGAAATCGTTCATGTCGAAAACGATGTTGCGCTCGGGCGTCGCGAAACCACCGAAGTGGAGCAGATGGCAATCGCCGCAAGTCTGAACATGCAGGCCCGTCGCCGGAGTCGTGGATAGGTCGCCGGCCATCACCCCGGCGGCGGCGCGGAAGAACGCAAACGGCGAGGCCAGGCTCCACCCATACCGAACCGGCAATAATTCCTGTACACGCTCGGCGTCCGACTCATATAGCTGCTCGACAGGGTCGGCGCGGTGGCCGGCTTCTTCCAGACCCCATGGGGCGTCCGTGGCACGGAGTCGCGCAGCCGCTTGCCAGCCTCCGTCAGTTCGTCCAGCAAGTGTCCATGCAGCACGCTCGCCGCGGGAGGCACAGGCGCGATGACGGTGCTTCTTTTTGGCGCTTTGCCATGTCTGCCTCAACAAGGAACCGATTGTGACGGGCCGGGCTCCAAACCGGGATGGTGTTGGAGTGGATTATCGAAACACGCGCAACCATCGGAATCATTGATCGAAATCAACGGACGCTTGAGCAGTTTCGGTTCGGCGTTGGCAGCCGATCTTCGCGGTCCATGATCAACACGCGCCACCGCCTTCGGCCAATTTCGGCCGAACGGAAGGGTGATAGCCTTCAATGGTTGCGGCTTACGGCCCGACCGATGGAGCGCGCCGGCGGACTTATTCACAGGGTCTGGAATTGGCCAGCCGATGCACCCGACTTCAGGGATGCATCTGTCGGGATTGGACCGCTACCCCGCATTCCCCCCGCCCACATTCCGTGGCATGAACCGAAGCTGGACCGGCCCGTTGTTGCACCCCGCATCGGTAATCGTTCCGGTTGCGGTGCCGGCAGCAGGTGCGATCACGCCAGAAATCTTGCCGGTCGGTCCGCCTGCGTCGACCGGGGTCAAGCTGGCTTGGAACCGATTGAGCGCATCGACCGACCCAGACAACGTGCTGACCTTATCGACGCCATCTCGCATCGCGGTGCCATTCAACACATTGCCCGTGCGGGCGAAATGCACCGAAAATCCAGGGCAGCCCGGCTTGTCACGGAAATTGGCATATCCATCAACGACGTAGCCGCTATTGCCGCCCGCGCAGGCAGAAAGTACCAGCGCACTTGCCATCATCATGGCTGCCGGAATGAGACTTTTCTGGACATTCATGGAGCGCCTCTCGATGATTTTATGGGTGGGCCTCACATTTGGGTCTGCTCACCGGGAAAGATAGAGCCCGACCCAGGCTGCCGGTCACTATTGGTGCCGATGGTCGCGATCAAGCCGACAATGAGAGAATTTTCCCGGCCATTCGCCTGTCCATCGCTGCACTGAGCAGGATACGTCTCTCACGGACAGAGCCTTCAAGATGGACTGGCCGACCATGGTCCGCGACGCGGCCCAGCCCAACCAGGAGCCGCCATAGTAGCACTCCAGATCACGCTCCCTGGCTTGTCGTATCGACCTGCAATATGACCAGATGCCGGTCTTATACCAGACAACCTAACCAATGACCGGTGCATCGCCCCGTCGTCACTGCCAGGCTTGACCCGGCAACCCACGCTTCAACGGCAGAGGGTAGGTTGCCGGATCAAGTCCGGCAACGACAGTAACGGGACACCTATGGGTCAACTTTTAGATCGGTTGGTCTTACCCTCAGACCTCCAACCACTCCTGCCGAATTTCCGGCGAGGCCGCCAGATCCGCCGGCGTACCCTCAAACACGATCTTGCCGTGCCCCATGACATACAGCCGGTGCGAGATCTTCAGGGCGATCGTCAGCTTCTGCTCGACCAGCAGAATCGCCACCCCACGGCTGGCGATTTCGGCCAGCAGCGCGCCGACCTGCTCGACCAGCAGCGGCGCCAGCCCCTCGGTGGGTTCGTCGATCAGCACCAGGTCCGGATCGCCCATCAGGGTGCGGCACATGGTCAGCATCTGCTGTTCCCCGCCCGACAGCACGCCGGCGGGGTTGTTCTGCCGAGCGGCAAGGTTCGGGAAGAGGCGGAACACGTCATCGAAGGTCCAGCGGCCGAATTTGCCGGCCTTCTTCAGGCCCAGTTCCAGGTTCTGGCGCACCGTCAGGGTCGGAAACACCTGCCGGTCCTCCGGCACGTATCCGATGCCCGCGCGGGCCACCAGATCGCTGCGCAAACCGGCCAGGTTCTTGCCGCGATACAGCACCTGCCCCTGAGGCACCACCTGCCCCATGATCGCCTTGCAGGTCGTCGACCGCCCGACGCCGTTTCGACCGAGCAGAGAGACGATTTCACCTTCGTCGACGTTCAGATCGACGCCATGCAGGATATGGCTTTGGCCATAGAACGCATGCAGGTCGCGGACTTCCAGCATCATTCTTCCAGCGCTCCCAAATACGCTTCCTGCACCGCTCGGCTTGCCCGCACCGTTACCGGGGGACCCGAGGCGATGACCTGTCCATACACCAACACGGTGACGGTGTCCGCCAGGTCGAACACGACCTTCATGTCGTGCTCCACCATCAGCAACGTCTTACCCTGAGTCACGCGACGGATCAGATCCATCGCGTAATCGGTTTCAGTGTTGCTCATACCCGCGGTCGGTTCGTCCAGCAGAATCACCGAGGCACCGCCCGCGATCGTCATGCCGATTTCCAGCGCCCGCTGCTCCGCATAGGACAACAGCCCGGCGGGGGTGTTGGCACGGCTGGCGAGGTTCAGATCCTCCATGAGGAATTCCGCCTTCTCGTTCAGCGCCTTTTGCCGCCACAGCGGCGACCAGAACGAATAACGATACCCCATGCTCCACAGCAGGCCGCAACGCAGATTTTCGAACACCGTCAGCTTGTGGAAGATGGAGGTGATCTGGAAACTGCGTGACAGCCCCATTCGGTTGATCTGATGCGGCGGCATCGTGTCGATACGCGTGTCGTTTAGCGCGATCTCACCCGAGGTGATCGGAAAACGCCCGCTGATCAGATTGAACAACGTGGTCTTGCCGGCACCGTTGGGGCCGATGATGGCGTGACGCTCCCCCTGCGCGATGTTCAGGGTGACGCCGCGGATGATCTCGGTCGCGCCGAAATTCTTCCGTACGTCACAGAGGCTGACGGCCTGTCCGCTCATGTCCGTGCCTCCGCGCGCTTCAATTCCGCTGTGATTTCGTCCCAGACCCGCCCGAAGACGATCGATTCAAACCGAAGCCAGATACCGCCAATAATCAGGCCGCCGATCGCGACCGCCCACGGGATGTTGGACGCAATGTCGATGGGATTGCCGAACAGGACCAGCTTCTTGCCCTGCGCGGCGCCAATGGTCTGGAACGACACCAGCTCCACCAATGCAACAAACCCCAGCACCAGGATAAACCCAGGCACGAGGATTCGCACATAAGGCACCGCGAGCTTCCCCAGTTTCCCGGCTTTACGAATGGGGCCATGCGCCATGATGATCCCGGCCAGGCCTTCCGGCACGAAGGTCACCATGGTGATGAACAGCACGCCGACATAGACGAGCCAGGAGTTGGACAGCAGGCTGACCCCGCTCTGCAACACGGTGATCAGCACGGCGCCCAGGATCGGGCCGCCAAACACCGTAGTGCCGCCGATATAGGCCATCAGCAGCGCGTTGGCCGACAGCGGGCCGGCCATCGAGTCGAAGGTCACGATCTCGTACGCGATCGCATACAGCGCGCCACCCATCCCCGCGAACAGGCCGGACAGCGCGAACTGGATGAAACGCACGATCTTCGGATCGTAGCCGACGAACTGCGCCCGCTCGAAGTTATCGCGGCAGGCATTCGCCATCCGCCCCAATGGGGTCTGGGTCAGGAAATACATGCCGATGACCGAGACCATGGTCCAGAACACGATGAGGTAATAGACCTCGATCGACTGGGCATAGGACAGGCCGAACAGGCTGCGATCGATCATCCGGTCGGAGGTGATGCCGCCCTCGCCGCCGAAGAAATGCTGGAACATCAGCGCGGCGGTCGCCATCAGCTCGCCGATCCCCAAGGTGATCATGGCGAAGGCGGTGGCGCGCTGCTTGGTCGCCATGTAGCCGAAAATGATCGCCAGGATCAGGCCGGCCAAGCCCCCTGCCAGAGGCATAAGCTCCATCGGGATCGGAAAGCTGCCGTTGGATGCTCCGGTCAGCGCGTGGATTACGACGTAGCCGCCGAAGCCGAAGAACACGGCATGGCAGAACGACAGCAGCCCCGCCTGCCCCATCAGCATGTTGTACGACAGCGCGAAGATGATCATCATCCCCGCCTGGCTGAACATGGAGATCATGAAGCCGGAATGACGGGCTTTCGCGAAGTCGTAGAAGCACCACGGCAACGCGATCGCCAGCACAAGACCCAGCACCCAAAGCCAGGTCATGGCAGAACCGGCGCGCCGGGGCGTGGCCATCGGAATGGAACGGGCCGCGTCGCTCATGTGTCTCGAGTCCCCAGCAGGCCACGCGGCCGGACAAGCAGTATTAGAATCATCAGCGCGTAGGGCAGCAACGGCCCGATGCGCGACATCGGCACGGTCAGGATTTCACCCAGCAGGGTGTCCATCTCCGGCACCTTGAACAACGGGCTGAACATATCGGCGATCGTGTAGTCGAACACCACCGCGAAGGTCTGGATCATGCCCATAATGATGGAGGCAATGAAGCAGCCCGCCAGCGAGCCCAATCCGCCGAACACGACCACGACGAACACGATGGGGCCCATCGCATCGGCCATGCTCGATTCGGTCGTCAGGTAGTTGCCACCGATGACCCCGGCCAAGCCGGCCAGGCCGCACCCGCCGGCGAACACGCCGGTGAACACCATCGGCACGTTGTGGCCCAGCGAACTGACCATGTTCGGGTGAGTCAGCGCCGCTTGGATGATCAGTCCGACCCGGGTCTTTTTCAGCAGCAGCCAGATCGCCAGCAGCATGCCCGCCGAGATCAGCAGCATGAAGCCACGATAGGCCGGGAAATTCGCGCCGTAGAGCGTGAACAGCGGGAAATCCAGATACGACGGCACGCGATAGGGCATCGGCAGCATGCCCCAGATCATCTGCACGCCGCGCTGGACGATAAACACCAGCCCGAACGTGAACAGAAGTTCGGCGATATGGCCGTTATGATGGACCCGACGCAGGCCCCAGATCTCGATGGCCGCCCCGATGGCACCGCACAGGATCGGGGCCAGGATCAGCGCCGGCAGAAAGCCGAACCAACGACTGACCTCGAACGCCAGATAGGCGCCGATCATGTAGATACTGGCGTGGGCGAAATTCAGCACGCCCATCATGCTGAATATCAAGGTCAATCCGCTGGCGAGCATGAACAGCAACATGCCGTAAACAAGCCCGTTCAGCAGGGAAACGAGGATGATCTCCATAGGTCTGGTCAGGCCTGGGTTCGGGTTGTCGGGAGATTGCTGATCAGGACGCGGGTGATTACGAAGCGGGGCGTTTCATCTTGCAGGTGGTCGGCTGCGCCAGATCGGCGGCCTCTACCGCGGTGACGGTCTTCCAACCGAACCCGGTCTTCTCCGAGTCGTATTTCACGTCCTTCACGAACTGGGCAGCATAGAGCGGCTCCAGCATCTGGTGGTCTTCCTTGCGCATAATGTAGTCATGGCCCATCGGGTCCTTGACCGTCTGGCCTTCCAGAGCCAGCGCCACTTTATACGCATCGGTCGAGCCGGCCTTGTTGATTGCCGAGGCCAGCATCTTCAGCAGGGCGTAGTTGTTCATCTGGAACAGGTCGAAATCATGCGACGCGCGCCATTTGGCGACGAATTCCTCGCCCGCCGCGCTTTTCTGCTCGGACGGCACGTTGGGATGGAATTCCGTGACCGTGAACAGGCGGTTTTCGCCCATGGCGCCGACCGAGGTGGCACCGCCGACGACATGCGCCAGATAGGTGTAATAGGACAGGTCCAACCCGGCCTCGACCGAGGTCTTCATCATCAGGTTGAGGTCAGGACCCCAGTTGCCCGTGATCATCGCCTGCGCGCCGCTGGCCTTCACCTTCGAGATATAGGGGGAGAAATCCTTGACCCGGCCGAGCGGAATGAGTTCTTCCCCGACGATCTTGATGTCGGGACGCAGCTTGGCGAGATAGAGCTTGGTTTCCTTCTGCAGGGTCTGACCGAACAGGTAGTCCTGGTTGATCAGGTAGACCGATTGCAGGGTCTTCGGCAGGCTGCGGACCAGGGTTTCGGCGCGCATGCCGGTGTTGGCATCGAAGCGGAAATGCCAGAAATCGCATTGGTCGTTCGTCAGATCGGACGCCAGCGCACCGCAGTTCAGGTAGATCACGCGGTTGTTCGGGTTGCGCGCGTTGTGCTTGGACACGCCATCGATCAGCGCGGCGGCAACGTTGGACCCGGCGCAATGCATGATGAAGGGGATGTTCTGATCGGTGATGCTCTTCAGAGCGATCAGGGCTTCGGCCGGCTGCAACTTGCTGTCGTAGGGCACGATCTCGAACTTCTTGCCCAGCGCGCCGCCCTCGGCGTTGATCCGTTCAAACAGGTAGGCGAAGTGCTTCAGGCTGGCGTCACCCTGCTGGGCGAAGGCGCCCGACAGCGGGTCGACATAGCCGATCTTGATCGTGTCCTCGGCGGCTTGTGCCGGACCCAGGCAGGCGGCCCCTAGACTGGCAGCCAGGGCGAGCGTGGTAATCGAGAGCAGACGCCTAACCATTGTGTCCCCCATGCGTATCGAACGATCGCACGTTCATGTTGTCATTTCACGGGACGTATCCACGGGTCCCGCCCGCTCGTCAATGCGTTGTTCCGGGGGGGTAGCGCAAAATCGGTGGGCGCGATGGTGGGTCTGGCCGGTTCTACTGCCGGCGGGCTGACGACCAACGACGGCGGCGCGGCTTTCTGCCAATCCGCCGTCGTTGGACCTTCCGTCAGAGCACGAAATTGCCCCCGGTCAACGCGATATGACCGTTCAACAGGATCGAGAAATCCGCGACCGCATCGCCGTTAACATCGCCCAGGATTTTGGTGTTGGGTCCGACACCCGTAAAACCCAACTCCCCCGCCTTGCCCGAGAAGCCGGCGAGACCGATGAAAGTGAACGCCTGATCGCCGGGGGAGCCGACGGTCGTATCCGCGTCCAGCAGGTGCAGGTCGATCAGATCGCCGGCCCCGGTGGAAAAATCGGTGATCGTATCGCGCCCGGCGATGGTCGTCTTGGAATCCGTCAATGCCGTATAGACGAAGACGTTGACGCCACCGCCGCCGGTCAGGGTGTCGGCCCCGGCCCCGCCGGTCAGCGTGTCGTTGCCGGTCAACCCGACAATAACATTGGCACCTTGGTTACCGGTCAGCGCGAGACCGGTCGCACCGGCATCGGCGCGCAGGAATTCGACCCTCGTGTCGGAGGCCAGAGCGTAATCGACACTGGCGAAGATGGTGTCGGAGCCGTGGCCGGCCTGCTCGATCACGATATCCAGCGCATTGTCGACATAGAAGACGTCGTCGCCTGCTCCGCCGGCCATCTCGTCCACGCCGGAGCCTCCGGTCAAGGTGTCGTTACCGCCGCCGCCGCGGATCGTGTCGGCGCCGTCCCCACCGTTGAACACGTCGTTGCCGTCGAGCCCGACGAGCTTGTCGTTGCCAGTACCGCCGAACACGCCGGTCAGGCCGTTGGCAGCGCCGGTGGCGTTGCCGGTGAACTCCAGCGCTTCCACGTCGGCATTCAGGGTGAACCCCGTATTCGTCGCCTCGTCGAGCAAGAGATAATTCGGCACGAGGCCG
>CALQHT020000129.1 GCA_943330455.2 Nitrosovibrio sp. Nv4
AAGGTCCACCTCCGGTTGCTCTCCACGAAGTCTCACGACGACGCAGTTACCTTCGATTGCTGGGTTGCGACCAACCCAGACGGGGACTTGCACCCCGCTGACAAAGCGTCCTCACGGACGCACTCATTGCCGGACTTGATCCGGCAACCCACCCCCCGCCGTTGAAGCGCGGGTTGCCGGGTCAAGCCCGGCAATGACGGTGAGAGGGGGCGGTGGGTTGCGCAATAGTTCAGGCCGTTTGTATCTAATCGGCCAGGTAACGACTCCGCGGCAATTCAACCCAACCCCGCCTCAATCCTCGTCGTCATTGGTCCGCCGGACGAGAATCTCCCGCTTCCCCACATGGTTGGCGGCACTGACGATGCCTTCTTTCTCCATCTGCTCGATCAACTTGGCGGCGCGGTTGTAGCCGATGTTCAAATGCCGCTGGATGAAGGAGGTCGACGCCTTCCCCTCCCGTGCCACCACATCGACAGCCTGATCGAACAGGCCCTTCTCTCCGTCGCTCGCCCCGGCGATGCCTGACATTGACGACTCGTTGTCAGTCTCCGCCGGTTCAGTCACGTCCTCCACATAGGCCGGCTCGCCCTGTTCGCGCAGGAAGGCCACGACCTTCTCGACCTCATCGTCCGAGACGAATGGGCCGTGCACGCGGGTCACCCGTCCGCCACCCTGCATGAACAGCATGTCGCCCATGCCCAGCAATTGTTCGGCACCTTGCTCGCCCAGGATGGTGCGGCTGTCGAACTTGCTGATGACCTGGAAACTGATCCGAGTCGGGAAATTCGCCTTGATGGTGCCGGTGATCACATCGACGGACGGGCGTTGCGTGGCCATGATCACATGGATGCCGGCCGCGCGGGCCATCTGCGCCAGGCGCTGCACCGCGGCCTCGATCTCCTTGCCGGCCACCATCATCAGGTCGGCCATTTCGTCGACCACAACCACGATGAACGGCAGGGTTTCCAGCGCGAGGGGCTGTTCCTCGAAGGTCGGGCGGCCGGTATCGGGGTCGAAGCCGGTCTGCACGCGGCGGGTCACGACCTCTCCCTTGGACCGAGCCTCCGCCACGCGGTCATTGTAGCCGCCGATATTGCGCACGCCCAACTGGCTCATGGCGCGGTAGCGGCGCTCCATTTCTCGGACGGTCCATTTCAGCGCGGTGACGGCCTTGGCCGGTTCGGTCACCACCGGCGCCATCAGATGCGGAATGCCCTCATAGATCGACAGTTCCAGCATCTTCGGATCGATCAGGATCAGCCGGCACTGGTCGGGCGACAGGCGATACAGCAGCGACAGGATCATCGCATTCACGCCAACGGATTTGCCGGACCCCGTGGTGCCCGCGATCATCAGATGCGGCATGCGCGCCAGATCAGCCACGATGGAGGTCCCACCGATATCCTTGCCCAGAGCCAGCGACAGCCGCCCGGTATGTTTCTGCACCTCGTCGCTGGCCAGGATTTCACTGAGATACACGGTCTCCCGCTTGCTGTTCGGCACCTCGATACCGATCACGTTGCGGCCGGGGACGGTGGCGATGCGCACGGCGGTCACGCATAGGCTGCGCGCCACGTCGTCGGCCAGGCCGATCACCCGCGCGCTGCGGATGCCCGGCGCCGGTTCCAGCTCATACAGAGTAACGACAGGCCCCGGACGGATCTCCACGATCGCGCCCTTGACCCCATAATCGTCCAGCACCGTCTCCAACAGCCGCGCATTCGCCTGCAACGCCTCTTCGCTCGGCCCCGAGGCCGCACGTGGCGGCGGTGCGACCAACAGCGACAGATCGGGAAACCGCCAACCGGCTTCGGTCAGCGGCAGGCTCTGTTGCTGGGCTTTCAGCTTGGACGGCGGCGGTTGCTTGACCCGCGGCGGCGCGCTGACGGTTGCGATAGGCGGGACCTCGACGGGCGGCGCGATCAGGCGTTCGGGGCGACCTGGTGGTTCCTGGCGGATGACCTTCGGGGCGGCGGTGGATGTTTCGACTTCCGGCGGATGGTCTGGTTCGGGGGCCGGTTCTCGGGCTAATCCCAGGCCCGGTCGGCCGGCAAACATGCCCGTCACCCAGGTTGATGCCGCGCCAACGCCGCTGGCTCCGCGCGCCATGGCGTGGCCCGCGTGGCGCCCGCCGGAGACGGAAAAGCGTCCGACTCGCCACAGGCCGCGGCCGGCCGTCCGCCATTCCCCGGTGGAGAGACCGAGCGCGGCGAAGGTCAGGATCAGGGTGAGGATCAAGCCGATGATCCAGACGCAGGTCGCGCCGAGAGGGCCGGCCAGGTCGCGCCCGACGCTCATGGCGGATTCGGACAATAGTTGGCCGATGGCGCCACCGGGCCCGACGATCGCCGGCCAGGCGATGCCCGCGGGGGCGAGGCAAAGCGTAAAGAACGCGGCCAGGACCGGTAAGGCCGCCAGCAGACTGGCGATCCGCGCGGCCGGGCTGCCGAGGCCTCGACGGGATGCGATTCGCCACGCCCAGGCCAGCAACGCCACGCCCGGGAGCATGCCGGCCAACCCGAACCCCTGGACGAGAATGTCGGCGACAACCGCCCCGACCGGCCCGGTCAGATTCTTGGTATGACCCGTGGTGGCCGTATTCAGAGACGGGTCGGTCGGGTGGTAGTCGAACATGGCGACCAGCAGGGCAAGACCAAGCAGGCCGAGGGCGAAACCGCCGAGTTCGGCTGTGCGCCGGCCCATCAGGGCCATCAGCGCCGGAGAGGCCAGCCGACGGGCCTCCAGTGTGGGTGATCGGGCGGCCATCGTTATCTGCACCTCGGGCGCGGGGTTCCGTCGCTGGTTGAGGTATAGCCCGGGTGCCGTTGATAAAAAAGACTTTGCTCTGAACGCGCCCGCTGTTCGTCGTGGCTGGATCCGTGGCGGTGTCGGTCCGTCTTGTGAGCCTCGGGCTTGGCCCGAGGCTCTCCGCCAGTACAAAGGCCTGAAGGCGGGTGCTGGTGGGCACGAGCGCGGTCCAACAACGAACCCCATGATACCGACGGCATACCGACGACCCTATCCATAGCCCGATATAGGATACCCGGTTTTCCGCCACGGTCGGGTGTGGAGCCTCAGCGGCTATGATCGGTTGGGTCGCAATCCTCCCCGCAAATCGCAATTCCCATGACATCGGAAAAGCCGAGTGCTACGGATTACGAATGTCCAGTGCACGCAATCTCCGCCGCGTTCTGCTTTTGGCCCTGACAGTCCTGTCGGCGTGCGCCGCGTCCGATCCTGGCCCCATGTCGCGCGGAAGAGGCGACCGATTTGCGCCGACGGGCGCCTTCGGGAACTACCTCGCCGGGCGCTTCGCCCTGCAGCGCACCGATATGACGACCGCCTGCAACGACCTGCTGAAGGCGCAGGCCGCGGCGCCGGACGATCCGGAAGTAACCACCCAGGCCTTTGTCGCGTGTCTGAACACAGGCCGCCCGGAAGCCACGACCCTGGCTCGCCGACTGCCCGACAATCCGGTTGCGCAATTGCTCCTGGCCAATGTCGATGCCAAGGCTGGGCGCTGGAAAGCGACCGAACGCCGCGTGGCCGGTTTACCGCGTCAGGGGGTTACCCAGGTCTTGCAACCCTTGCTGTTGGCGTGGTCGCTGCAAGCGGATGGACGACCCGATGAAGCGCTTGCGGTCCTGCGCCCCTTCATCGACGTACAACGGTCTCGCCCGACATTTTCCCTTCATGCCGCCCTGATCGCCGACGCGGCGAACCGGCGGGACGATGCGGACAAGTACTATAGGATAGCGCGCGCCGAATTCGGCTCATCCAGCGTGCGGGTTGCCCAGATCCTGGCCAGCTGGCAGGCCCGCTCCGGCCACCCGGCGGAGGCTCAGGCAACCCTGGCCGGATTGGCTGGCACGTCCAACGACGCGCAGATCGCGTTGCCGGCTCTGTTGCAGTCGGTCACCTCCAAACCCGTGACCAGTCCGACGGACGGCATGGCGGAGGCGTATATGGCGTTCGCCTCGGCCTTGACGTCCCAGAATGCGAACGACCTGTCGATCGTGATGTTGCGTCTGGCGCTGGACCTGCGCCCGGACCTGACCGCCGCTCGTCTGGCCGCGTCGGAAATCATGGTGGCGCAGCGCCATCCGGAAGCGGCCCTGGCCATGCTGTCCGCTGTTCCCTCGCAGGACCCGTTGTCGGCGGTCGTCCGGTTGCGGCGGGTGGCGTTGCAGGACCGCACTGGCAAAACCGACGCGGCCCTGAGCGATTTGCGGCAAATGAGCGCCGATTATCCGGACAGCCCGTTGCCGGAGTTGCAACTGGGTGATCTGTACCGCACGAAGCAGCGGCATACCGAAGCGATTGCCGCCTATGACCGGGCGATCGCCCGTGTGGCTCGTCCGGGCCGCAACGACTGGGTGATGTATTACAGCCGTGGCATTTCGTTAGAACGCAGCAACCAATGGCCGAAAGCGGAAGCCGATTTCCTGTTTGCGCTCAGCCTGGCGCCGGAACAGCCGCTGGTCCTGAACTATCTCGGGTATTCCTGGGCGGACAAAGGACTGAACCTGGATCGCGCCAGGGACATGCTGCAGAAGGCCGCGCAACGCCGGCCCGACGATGGATCCATCATCGACAGTCTGGGCTGGGTCCTGTTCCGTCAGGGTGCGATTCAGGAGGCGGTGAAGACCTTGGAACGCGCCGTGGAACTTGAACCGGATGACCCCACCATCAACGGTCATCTCGGCGATTCATACTGGGCGGTCGGCCGGAAGATCGAGGCCCAGTACCAATGGCGTCGCGCGCTCACCCTGAACCCCCCGCCGGATGACGTTGCCAAACTGGAAGCAAAGCTGAACCCGGCCGCGGGAGCGCAGCCAGGTGGCGGGCCGGCGGGTGGATCGGTCGCGGCCGGCCAATAGCTGGCCATGCGGTCCGTGTTGATCCGATGCCGGCCGGACCAAGCCGCGTGATGACCGAGCAGGCAGCACCGGCCAAGGTCAACCTGTTTCTCCATATTCTCGGCCGACGGGACGACGGCTACCACCTGTTGGACAGTCTGGTTGCCTTCGCCGCATTCGGCGATCGGTTGGAGGCGTTCGACGCGGACGATGTGTCGCTGTCGATCACCGGTCCGTTTGCCGCCGGACTGGCGGATGAGCCCGACAATCTGGTGCTGCGCGCCGCGCACCTGCTGGCAAGCTCGGCCGGGATCGTTCCGAAGGCGAGGCTGGTCCTGCACAAGAACCTGCCGATTGCGTCCGGGATTGGCGGCGGATCGGCCGATGCCGCGGCGACCCTGCGCCTGCTGTCCCAGCTTTGGGGCCTGCAACCCGATCCCGCGCTGCTGCATCGCATCGCCCAACGGCTTGGCGCCGATGTGCCTGTCTGCCTGGCCAGCCACACGGCCCGGATGACCGGAATCGGCGAGCAATTGGAAGCCGCGCCACCCTTGCCCTCCTGCGGCCTGGTGTTGGTCAACCCCGGACTGCCAGTCTCGACCCAGGCGGTCTTCAGGTCCCGCGACCCAGGGTTTTCCGCTCCCGCGCGATTGGCCGACAATTGGCCCGACGCCTATGCGTTGGCCGCCGATCTGGCCGATACGCACAACGATTTGCAGGTGGCGGCGATCCGGTTGTGTCCGACGATCGACCAGGTGCTGGCGGCTATCGCGTCCGACCGGGACTGCCTGCTGGCCCGCATGAGCGGTTCCGGGGCAACCTGTTTTGGGCTGTTCCCGGATGCCGGTTCCGCCGAACGAGCGGCGAAGGCGATTGGGCGGAACGGCTGGTGGGCATGGGGCGGCGCGGTCGGCCAAGGCTTCGGGTTCCCGCCCCATAAACAACCTCCGTCCGGCGTAACCCAAACGGGCGACACGCCATAATCCCCCGACAACCAGCGGCGAACATCCACGCAGCAGTTCGCCCGCACACAGGTGCAAGCAGCATGACCGAGACCTGGAAGCTCGACGCGACCGCATTGTCCGACCTTCTGACCGAGGGGAAGGTCACGCCCCGCGCGCTGCTTGAACAATCCCTCGCGCGCCTCGATCGGTTCGAACCGACACTCAATTGCTTCACCCATGTGGACCGGGCGGGCGCGCTCGCCTCCGCCGAGGCCGCGACGCAGCGCCAGGCGGCGGGGAGGCGCATCGGCCCGCTCGACGGCATCCCGATCTCCATCAAGGACAATCTGCTGGTCGAGGGAATGCCGGCGCGCTGGGGCAGCCTGTTGTTTCGCGACAATATCCCTCCACAGGACGACATCTGCGTGGAGCGGCTTCGGGCAGCCGGCGCGGTCATCATCGGCAAGACCACGACGCCTGAATTCGCGCTGATGGGTCGGACCGAAAGCCGACTGTCCGGCATCACGCGGAACCCATGGGACCCGAAGCTTACGCCAGGCGGCTCTTCGGGCGGCGCGGTGGCCTCGGTCGCGGTGGGTGTGACGCCGCTGTCCATCGGCACCGACGCGGGTGGCAGTGCGCGGATGCCCGCCGCCTACACAGGGTTGATGGGGATGCGCCCCTCCACCGGACGCATCGCGCGCCGGTTCGGCTTCCCGCCCATGGCGATCGACTTCCAATCCATCGGTCCGTTCACGCGGACCATGCGGGACATGCGGCTGGTTTACGACCTTCTCGCCGGCCCGGACGCGCGCGACCCGTTGTCGCAGCGGTTTCCGGCCGATCCGTCAGCCCGGCAGGATCAGCGTCTCCGAGTGGGCTGGTTGACCGCGATCGGCGATGAATCGGCAACGCCCGAGGTCGCGACAACCATCGCGGACGCGGTCGAGCGCCTCGGCGCATCGGGCTGCACGATAGAACCCGCCACTGCCCCGTTCGATCTGAAAGAACTCCGCAATCTTTGGGGGACCTTGACTGCCGCGGGTGCGGCGCGGGTCGCTGCCAAATTTCCCGATCGCTGGCGCGCCGACCTGACGACCAGCGTCCGGGACACCGCGGAGCGTGGCTTTGCACTGCCGGCAAGCGCCTATGTCAATGCTCTGGACACGCTTGCAGCCTGGCGCGCCAATGTGACGGAGACCTGGGCGCGGGCCGGATGGGATGCGCTGGTGATGCCGGCAACCGCCGCTCCTGCCTGGGTGGCGGAGGATGACGCCCCGCCAAACCTGAGCGTCGCGACCCAGCACATGTTCTGCGGCTGGGTCAATGCGATCGGGTATTCCGGGATCAGCGTTCCGGGATTGCCGCATCCCGATGGCCGGCCGATCGGGGTGCAGATCGTCGCTCCGTTCGGAGCCGACGCCGTGGTGTTGGAACTGGCGCGACGGCTGGAGGAGACGTTGCCCTGGTCCGATCGGTGGCCGACGATGGCGCTCTGAACGGCGTTTCGCGGACCGGCTCGACGGGAACAACCGCCGGAGCCGGACCACCTGCGTCTTGCGTTATCTCAGGCTGCTCGCACCAGGCTGAGCACGGCGCCCTTGCCCCGCACTTCCGCCTCCTCAAACTCAGCCGCCGCAATCGCCCGATCGAGCGCCGCGCGCAGGTCTTTCGCGGACTCCAAGGTCAGCTCGATCCCCGCACGTGCCTCGGCACCGAGATCCGTGTTGAGAAAGTCGAGCGTGATGACGTCGCCGAGCGGCGCATGGCGCGCGTGGTCATAGGCGACCACCGACCGCGTAAGCGGGAACCATTGGTCCCCGCGTTTCGCCATGCCCTCCGCGCGCGCGATCTCGATGATCGACGTGCACATGTTCGGGTCTCCTACTTCGCCAGATACTTGCCAAAGAAAGCCCAGATCTTGCTCCAGCCGTCCATCGCCTGCTCGGGCCGATACAGGGGCCGGTGCCAGTAGAAGAACCCATGGCCGGCGCCATCGTAGCGATGGAACTCGTACGTCTTGCCATGCTTCTTCAGCTCAGCCTCATGCTGGTTGACCTGCTCCGGGCTCGGCGCGCGGTCGTCGTTGCCGAACAGGCCGAGCATCGGGCAGCTCAGGCCCTTCGTCATGTCAATTGGCGCGACGGGCTTCTTCGCGTTGAGCTCCTCTGCGCTCATCACCACGCCGCCACCCCACTGGTCGACGACCGCGTCGATGTCCGTCTTCTGGCAGGCGTAAATGGTGGCGTGGCGGCCACCGGAGCAGGAGCCGATCAGACCGACCTTGCCGTTGAGATTGGGCTGCGCGCGCATCCACTTCACGGCGGCTTCGGTGTCGCCGACCATCTGAGCGTCGGAAATCCCACCATCGGCGCGCACCTTGGCGGCCACGTCGTCCGGGTTGCCGTCGCTGCCACCACCTTCGCGCTCATAAAGATTGGCGCAGATCGCGATATATCCGTGATGCGCGAACCGGCGCGTCGTTTCGATGTACAGCTCGCTCCAGCCCGGCAGATGGTGGATCAGCACGACGCCCGGAAAGGGGCCGGGACCCTCCGGCTTGGCCACGTAAGCGGTAATCGGGGTTCCCCCGTGACCTTTGATGGTCACGTTTTCGCAGGTCATGCCTCGGTAGAATGACATCGAACTTCCTCCATGAGCGTGGGCCTTGGGCCGCCATCGGGCCATCGGAGCGACGCGCCACCGCCGCCGGCAGGGTTAACCCGCCAAGCCGCCGGAGGACGCCACGCCGGCAGTATTCGACGATCGCGGAGGGAGCGCAATAAGAGGCCGGCAGCAGCATCGGACGGAGAAAATTCTCCCCCTCCCCTTGCGGGAGGGGGTTGGGGGGAGGGGTATATCCCCACGGATATCGAGTAAACCCCTCCCCTCCCGCAAGGGGAGGGGGAGAGTTTTCTATGCTGCCAACATCTCGAAATTCCGCGGACGTCGGGAGTACCCGAAGGGAGCGCCTCCAGGCAGCGACCAGAACTACTCGCCCGCTTTCTGTGCCTTCCGGCGCTCTTCTCTCCGCAGGTAATGCTGCCGCAGATTTTCGGGCAGGGTGTCCGGATCGATGGCCGCGCCCACGGTGAGTTCCCGGTGTGCATGGCCGAGTTGGTGAACGACGAACGCGTAATTCATCGACGTGCGGCGGCCTTGCGAATCCTGCGCGTGGTTCACCTGCGCCTTCGTCATGTTGAGCGTCCAGGACGTATGCGCCGTCAACCGCTCCGCCAGGTCGAGCGTGTATGTTTCGAGTTCGGCCCTCGGAACAACCTCATTCACCATCCCATACTGTTCGGCCTTTGCCGCGGACAATTCTCCGGTCAGCAGCCACATCTTGGCGCGACGCGGGCCGATTTCCCACGGATAGCCGTAGAACTCGACGCCGGACCCGCCCATCTTGCCGGATGTGCAAATGAACTGGGCGTCGTCGCTCGCGATGACCAGATCGGAGCACCAGGCCAGCATCAGGCCACCCGTCATGCAGCGACCTTGCACCTGTGCGATCAACGGCTTGGACATGTTCCGCCAGCGCTCGGTGATCTCCAGGTAGATTTCCATTTCGCGGGAATGGCGTCCCTCGGCGCCCGGCTGCTCGAAATTGGCCCAGGTGCCCACGATCGGGAAATCGCGCCATGTCTTGCTGCCGTCGCCGGAAAGATCGTGACCCGAGCTGAAATGCTGGCCCACGGCGGCCAGAACGATGACCTTGACGTGTGGCTGACGCAGCGCGTGATCGAAGGCGCTGTTCAGATCGTAGGTCATCTGCATGTTTTGCGCATTGCGCTTCTCGGGACGATTGAGCGTGACCCGCGCCACCCCAGGGCGGGGCTCATCGAAGAGAATGGTCTCGAATGTCGGAAACTCGGCTTGGGACATCGGTTCCTCCTGCATTTGCGCGTGGCGGCTGAATCGCTACACCGTTTCCCCCGCCCGCGATTTCCCGGTTCGTTGCCGCCCGCTACGACAGCCCAGCCGCCGCAACCAGCTTGCGGAGATCGGCTTCCGGCCGAGCGCCGTAGTGGCTGATGATTTCGGCGGCGGCGATGCTGCCCATACGGCCGCAGGCGGGCAGGGAACGCCCCGCCGTCAGACCCGCCAGGAACCCCGCGGCATAGGCATCCCCGGCGCCCGTGGTATCGACCACCTTCGTCGGTTCGGCGGGAACTTCCACGGTTTCGGCGCCGCGCAGGATCAGACTACCGGCATCGCTGCGAGTCAGCGCGGCCAGGGCCACGTCGCGACGAGCGGCCTCGGCGGCGGCTTCGAACGTGTTTTCCTCATACAGGCTGGTGATTTCCGTCTCGTTCGCGAACAGAATGTCCACATGCCCCGCCACCAGTTCGCGGAACGCCGCGCGATGGCGACCGACACAGAACGCGTCCGACAGCGACAGCGCCACCTGCCGGCCGGCCGCATGCGCCGCCCGAGCCGCTTTGTAGAACGCCGCCTGCGCCGCCGGCGGATCGAACAGATAGCCTTCCAGATAGGTCACGGCGGCGGAGGCAACCAACGCCTCGTCGATATCGGCCTCACCCAAAGTGACGCAGGCGCCCAGGAACGTGTTCATCGTCCGCTGGCCGTCTGGCGTGACCAGGATCATGCAACGCGCGGTCGGTGCTCCCCCAATCAGGTCGCCGGACGGGAAATGCACGCCCGCCGCCTGGATGTCGTGCCGGAACACGCCACCCAACTGATCGCCCGCGACCTTGCCCAGATACGCCACCCGAGCGCCAAGATTGGCCGCCACCGCGCAAGTATTTGCCGCCGACCCACCGCTGCTCTCGCGAGCCGGCGGCATGGCGCGGTAGATGGCCTCGGCGGATGCGGCGTCGACCAGCATCATCGCGCCCTTGTGCATGTCGTGGCGAGAGAGGAACGGGTCCTCCACCGCCGCGACCACGTCGACGATGGCGTTGCCGATGCCCAGAATGTCGTAATTTGGTGCCGTCACGATTTACCTGCCTTTGGGTGGATGGGCGCGAACCGCCGCTTCATTCACCTCTACCCCCCAGCCGGGGCCTTTGGGAATGATGAGTTCACCGTCCTCGATCACGGGCGCATTGATGAACAACTCGTCGCGCCAGGATACGCTGTCGATGTCGATTTCCATGACCCGGAAATTCGGCACCACGGCGCAGAAATGCGCGCTGACGGCGGAACACAGATGGCCGTAGTAATTGTGGGGCGCGACATTGACCTCATAGGCTTCGGCCATGGAGGCGATTTTGATCGATTCCAGGAAGCCGTTCCAGATCACGTCGATGATGGCGACGTCCTGGGCATAGGCGTCCAGGAACGGGCGGAAGGCGCGCCGGCCGGTGATGCTCTCGCATGATGCAATGGGGCATGGCGCGCGACTGCGGATCAGCGCCAGGGATTGCGGGTCCCAGGTGTCGATTTCCAGCCAGGTCAGATCGTAGGGCTCCACGGCCTTGGCGACCTGGAGGAAGCCCTCGGTCTTGAAGTGGTAGTTGACGTCCAGATGCAGGCCCATCTCCGGGCCGGCGCCGTCGCGGAAGGCGCCGAGCGTGTCGCGGACCGCCTGGAGCGTCTTGCGGTCTATGTTCAGCGCGGGAAAGCCCGGGGTGCGACCGAAGCCGGGACCGAAGCCCACCAGTTTCTCGCCGTCGAAGGGCAGGATGTTGGTCTTCAGCGCCTTGAAGCCGCGCGCCTTTACCTCGGCGCCCATGGCGGCCACGTCGTCATAGGTGCGCAGCGGCTTGGTGCCGACCGCTTCGTGATTACGCACGCGATAGGTGCCGCAATGGGACCAGTAGACGGGGATACGTTCTCGCACCGGGCCGCCGAACAGCTCATAGACCGGCACGCCCAGGGCCTTACCCTTGATGTCGAGCAAGGCGTTCTCAATGGCGGCAATCGCGCGCTGGTTGACGCCGTTCGGCGCCTGCACCTGCTTCACATACAGGGTGGAGGCGATCGCCTGGATCGGTCGCGGGTCGGTGCCGATCAGGGCCTCCGCCATGCCGTGGATGACCGAGGTCAGTCCGCGACTGCCATCGGCTTCGGTGTATTCCGACCAACCCACCAGGCCGTCATCGGTGGTCACCTTCAGGAAAGAGAAGGTGCGCCAGCCGGCGTCGCAGTGCAGGTCCTCGATCTTGGCGATCTTCATGGTTGTTTCCCCATTCTTGTTTGGCGTCATCCCAACAGGCCGAAACAATGGCCGATGCACCGGCCCCCTCAGCCCTCACCGTCATTGCCGGGCTCGACCCGGCAACCCGCGCTTCAACGGCGGGGGGTGGGTTGCCGGGTCAAGCCCGGCAATGACGGTAAGGGGAGGAGGGGCGGTGCCTACGGGTCATTGTTTCGGCTGGGTGGCGTCAGAACCCCACGCGGTCTCCACCCTTCAGGTGCAGGATTTCGCGCGCCTCGGCCGGGGTGGCGATTTCGAAGCTGAGGTCTTCCAGGATGCGGCGGATCTTGGACACCTGTTCAGCGTTCGACTTCGCAAGTTGGCCCTTGCCGATATACAGGCTGTCTTCCAGCCCAACGCGGACATTGCCGCCATTGATGCCGGCCATGGTGGTAAACGCCATCTGGTGACGTCCCGCGGCGAGCACGGACCAAACATACTGGTCCCCGAACAGCCGGTCGGCGGTTTCCTTGGCGAACAGCAGGTTCCGAGGTTCGGCGCCAATGCCGCCCAGAATGCCGAAGATCGACTGCACGAACAGCGGCCCTTCGACCACCTTACGATCCAGCATGTAGGCCAGGTTGTAGAGATGGCCGATGTCGTAGCACTCGAACTCAAACCGAGTGCCGTGGCCCTTGCCAAGCCGCTCCACGATGCCTTCGATGTCCTTGAAGGTGTTGCGGAAGATGAAGTTGTCCGTGTTGTCGAGGTAAGGCTTCTCCCAAGGGAACTTCCACTTCGTGATGCGGTCCCCGGCACGAGAGATGTTGAAGTTCATGCTGCCCATGTTCAGGCTGCACATCTCCGGGCTGGCGACCAGCGGCGCGGCGAGCCGCTCCTCCAACGTCATGGTCAGGCCGCCGCCGGTGGTCACGTTGATGACCGCGTCGGTGGCCTGCTTGATCCGCGGCAGGAACTGCATGAACACGGCCGGGTCCGGCGTGGGCGAGCCATCGACCGGATTGCGGGCGTGCAGATGGATGATGGCGGCCCCGGCCTCGGCGGCCTCGATCGAGGAGCGGGCAATTTCCTCCGGCGTGATCGGTAGGTAATCCGACATGCTGGGCGTGTGAATGGCGCCGGTGACGGCACAACTGATGATGACCTTGGCCATGGGTGAGGCTTCCTCCCGCAATTCGACTGGGGGACGAATGTGCCCCAGGGTCGGCGTCAGGACCAGGGGGGCTGGAACGAGCCGTCCCGCTCGCGAGGTTGCCGCCGCTTCGAGGCCGTTGGTGACGGCTGGGTCGCCTCGCCTTTCAGAGCGTGGCGTGAGGGCCATCGGGTACAAGCTCTGGTTGGTGGACAGCCATTGCCCCATACTGACTCCAGGCTGGATTGTCGGGAATCGAAGCCAATCGAGCACGCTGAACAATTCGGCGGCTATTTGATAGGGTGCAAAAAATGCGTCTCGGACGTCTGGCCGGTATGGCCGGGCTCGGACTTGTGGGAGCGTCCTTGTGGTTCGGCGTTCCGACCATGGCATCTCGGCGCGGGGGCGATCCGCAGGCAACGCTGCCCGCCGGGTCGATGCCGGCGCGTGTCTCCGTCTGTTTCGTGCCGGCACAGCAATGCGACGTGGCCATCGTCTCCGCCGTCAACAACGCCAAACATGCGATCCGCGTGCAAGCCTATGGTTTTACATCGCCGTTGATCCTGGCCGCCCTGGCTGACGCGAAGGAGCGTGGGGTCGATGTGAGGGTCATCCTGGACAAGACCAACGACCCCTATCCGACGCGCGGGGAGCGCGGGAATGCGTCGCCTCGGATGCATGGGGCGACATTCACCAGTGCGGCGAATATCCCGACCTGGATCGATCATACCGTGGCGATCGCGCACAACAAGCTGATCATCATCGATGCGTGCGTGGTGATCGGCGGCTCGTACAACTTCACCTCGTCAGCCGAACACAAGAACGCGGAGAATGTGACGTTTATCGACTCACCCGAAATCGCCAGCCTTTATTTGGCCAATTGGGAATCACGCAGGGAGGCGGCGCGTCTCTACGTGCCGCCTGTCGCGACAAATGCCTATTCGTCGGATGGGGCCGGTGTCGCCGGAACGGTCGCCCGATAGCGGAGCAGACGCCACCCCGCTATCGGATGTTGGATAAGAGCCGTTAGACGTCCAACCGGTAGAAACGGGACGCCGTCCCACAGAACAGATCGGCTTTTTCCGCGGCGCTGGCTCCCTGCGCCATGATCTTGCAAGCATTCCAGAAGGCCGCGTAGCCGTAGGAGCCCTTGTCGACTGGGAAGTTGCTCTCGAACATGCAGCGAGAGGCACCGAACGCCTCGATACACGTCTCCACATAGGGCTTCCATGCCGCCGCCAGATCCGTCGAACTCGGCGGGTCGGCCTTTTCATGGAAGTCCCAGCCATTGATCCGCATCGCCATGCCGCCGAGCTTGACGACGACATTGGGGCAGGCGGAGAGGGATTTGATGGAGGCGGACCAGTTGGCAAACACCTCCTGCCGCTTGCCGGCATAGCTGCCGATCGCCAGCGGGCCACCGATATGGTTCAGGCAGATGCCGGTGCCGGGGAAGGCCTGGGCGAGCGCGGCCACGTCGCCGATTTGCGGGTGATACAGCCAGGCGTCGAAGGTCAGGTTCAGCGGTGCCAGGCAGG
Organism: Nitrosovibrio sp. Nv4; assembly: GCA_943330455.2. Taxonomy (GTDB): domain Bacteria; phylum Pseudomonadota; class Alphaproteobacteria; order Acetobacterales; family Acetobacteraceae; genus Rhodopila. Next base: position 14,598 of record CALQHT020000129.1, read on the forward strand.
CGAACCCTTCCCGGAACGTCTTGTCGAACATCAGGTTCGGCGGTGGCGTGTAGGCCGGGTTCATCAGGGTCGGGTCGGGATCATAGGCGGTGATGTGGCGGATGCCGCGGAAATGTCCTCCACCGGCGCGGATATGCGCTTCGAGAACAGCGGCGGAATGGCCGCCGTTGCGCAGATCGACATGGCCGACGATGCCGGCGTTCACCTTGGTCGCGCCATAGCCACCGCTGGCGCTCATGGCCGCGACGCCGTTGACGAATTCGGTTTCGCCGACCGGACGAAATTCCTCCGGCCCCGTGGCGCGATGCATCGAGCGGCATTGGACGAACACGGTGCCGACGATGTTGTGGCCCGCATTGGTGTCGGCCAACAGATCGTCCAGCATGTAGCGCCAGCCCGGCCGATCCCACAGGTGGTGGTGCGGATCGACGATCGGCAGTCCCGGTTCGAGAATGGTCTCGGTCCGGCGCGCGAGCCAGTCGTCGCGGACCGGGATGTAGGGGCTGTGACCGGCTTGGGTTGTGGTGCTCATGGCAGCGTTTCCTCCGTTCTTCGGGCCCCATGCTAGAGCGGTTTCTCCCTGACTGGAAACGGCAAACCGCTCTAGCTCTTTGTTTGATCGCATGATTCACACGCTGTTACGTTCCGCTCAGCGTGATCATGCTCTGGACCGATTTCGCGCCGACGCGCATCCTGGGGAACCGAGAAAAGAAGGGAAACGCACTGATGCGACTGCAAGGGCGGGTTGCGATCATCACAGGCGCTGCGGGCGGGATTGGCGCCGCCGTCGCGCGCCGGTTTGCGGCCGAGGGCGCGGATCTGTGTCTCGCCGGGCGGCGCGGATGTGCGGCGGTGGCGGCGGAACTGGGCCAGACCGGGCGTCGGGTCATCGACGTGCAGACCGATGTGACGGATCGCACCGCGAATCAGGCCATGGTTACTCGCGCGTTGGAGGTATTCGGCCGGGTCGATATCCTGGTCACCGTCGCCGGTGTGGTGTCGCAGGGCAATGCCGAGACCTTGGCCGAGGCCGAATGGGATCGTGTGATCAACGTCAACCTGAAGGGCGTGTTTCTGTCCTGCCAGGCGGTGATCCCGACGATGCGGGCGGCGGGTTATGGACGGATCGTCAATATCGGTTCCCTGCTGGCCAAGAACGGGGGCAATCCGCGTCCCTGGATCGACCGGAAGGAGCAGGAACGCGCTGGCAATGTGGCGTATGGAGCCGCGAAGGCCGGCGTGCATGCGCTGACATTGTTCCTGGCGAAGGAACTGTCGGCGGACAATATTACGGTAAATTGTGTCGCGCCGGGACCGATTGCCTCGGCCATGACGGTCAATCTGCCGGATTCTTTCAAGTCGCTGCTGCCGGTCGGCCGGTTGGGGCGCCCGGAAGAGGTCGCGGATGCGGTGGCTTATCTGGCCGGAGAGCAGGCGGCGTTCACCACCGGGGAGATCCTGGATGTGAACGGTGGGGCGTGGATCGACTGACCTCGGTCGCGCGCAGGGTATTCCGGCCGGTGCGAAGACTGACCTATACTGTGCAACTTACCGATAGGGGTAGGGAAGGCTACCAACCTCCCCTCCCTCCGAACCGTGCTGGCGGTTCTCCCGCACACGGCTCTCCAGTGGCTGGTTATCCTCATCGGGGGTGTCTCGCGGTGTCCAGAGCCATGGTCAGGGAGAAGAGGTCCTGG
>CALQHT020000130.1 GCA_943330455.2 Nitrosovibrio sp. Nv4
GTGGCTGACTGCTGTAAACCGTTCGCGAATCGCTGATCTGTCTATCATCTAGAGAGTCTAGAAAATTCGCGGCCGCGCCGGAATCGGCCCCGGCTAAACTTCGTCCTCGTGGCTCACCACCCGACTCGGTAGTTTTTGCGTGTCGCCTAAGCGACTAACGGTCACGGCCGCCCCCTTCAGTGAATGAGCGGCAGATGACCACATGAGCCTTAAGAGAAGGTTGAAATCGGACAAAAAATTCAATGCGTTGTGAGCACACGATGGTAAGCTGCCGGCCACGACCGCCGGCCCACCGACCGATCAGACGGGCAATGGGGCGGCTTTCATGCGCTCCATGCTGAACCGGCTGCTGACATTGCGCAGCGGCACCGCGGCAATCAGCTTGCGGTAGAATTGGTCGTAGGACGCGATGTCGGGCACGACGACATGCAGCAGATAGTCGACCTCTCCGGACATGCGCCAGGCATCCACGATCTCGGGCGTGCGTCCGATCAGGGCGGCGAATTTTTCCAGCCATTCACTGGAATGATCGGATGTTTCGACCGCGACGAATACCGAAACCGGCAGCCCGACCTTGGCGGGGTCCAGCACGGCGACCCGGGCGGTGATGATGCCGTCCTGCTCCATCCGACGGATGCGCTTCCAGCATGGCGTGGCCGTCAGTCCGACCGCGGTGGCGATGTCGGCGAGCGACAGCGATGCGTCCACGGCAATCAGGCGCAGGATTTCCCGATCGAGCCGATCCAGTTCCTTGTCAGCGGCCATGAATACGTCCTTTCTCCGCAAACCGCGCGGATTCATAGAAAATTGTCTCTCCGAGGCTCCATAGCGTGCTCACGCGGAGAAGAAAATACTAATCGTGAAAGATTCCGTCCGGTGCCATCCGGCGGATCATGGCGCGGATCTCGGTGGGGGATTGCCCCCTCGCGCGCAATTGCCGCAGCGAAAGGGCGCCGTCGCGTTTGGCGAAGCGCTTGCCGTCAGGCCCCGCCAACAGAGGGTGATGGGCATAGCGTGGCTCCGGCCAGCCCATCAGGGCCTGGATCAGTCGATGCAGATGTGTCGCCGCCAGAAGGTCCTCGCCGCGTGTCACCAGGGTCACGCCCTGGACGGCATCGTCATGCGTGACGCAGAGATGGTAGCTGGCCGGCGCATCCTTGCGAGCCAGCACCACATCGCCGAACCGCAGCGGCATGCAGGCGACCATGCCTTGGGTTTCGTCCTGAAACGTCAATGCCCCGACGGAAGCCACGGCCCGCGGCATATCCAAACGGAGCGCAAACGGCTCGCCGCCCGCGATACGCGCGGTGCGAGCATCGATGGAAAGGCGGCGGCAGATGCCGGGATAGGGAATTGCGCCGTCAGGCGCATGGGGTGTCCTGCCGTCAGGCGCATAGGGTGTCCTGCCGTCGGGCGCATGGGGTGTCCTGCCGTCAGGCGCATGGGGTGTCCTGCCGTCAGGCGCATGGGGTGTCCTGCCGTCAGGCGCATGGGGCGTCCTGCCGTCAGGCGCATGGGATATCTTGCCGTCAGGCGCATGGGGGGCGGAGGCCGCTTCCGCGACCTCCCGCGCGATATCGGCACGCGTGCAGAAACATGGGTAGAGCAGTCCGCGTGCCTTAAGGTCGTCCAGCACGGCCTGATACTCCGCCAGATGCGTCGACTGAACGCGGACCGAGCCATCCCAGTCCAGCCCCAGCCAGGCCAGGTCTTCCTCGATCGCGGCGGCGTAGTCCGGGCGGCAACGGCCGGGGTCGATATCTTCCAGCCGCAGCAGGAAGCGCCCGCCCGCCTCTCGCGCGCGCCGCCAGGCGATCAGCGCCGAGAAGGCATGGCCGAGATGCAGGAAACCGGTCGGGCTGGGCGCGAATCGCGTAACGATGGACATGGGCACCTGTCGCGAGTACCTCGGTCGAACGTGAACTAGGAGCCTGCCATGACGGACATTCTGGAGGCCCTGCATATGGGGCCCGCCACCAAGGGCACCCCGAAGCAACTGGTGGTGCTGTGCCACGGACTGGGGGCCGATGGCTATGACCTGATCGACCTGGCGACGAGCTGGGCGGATGCTTGCCCCGATGCGATCTTCGCCTCGGTGCATGCGCCGGAGACGCATTATTCCGGGTTCGGCCGCCAATGGTGGGCGGTGTCGGATCGGCGCCCTGAAATCATGGAAGGTGGCGCCCGCAGCGCGGCAGCCCATCTCGACGCCTTCATCGATGCCGAGTTGGCACGTCTGGGATTGCCGGCGGATGCCTATGCGCTGATGGGATTCAGCCAGGGTGCCATGACCGCCTTGTTCACCGGTCTGCGCCGTAAGGTAGCGCCGCGGGCGATCCTCGCGTTTTCCGGTGCCCTGATCGCGCCTGAGAAACTCGCCGCCGAAATCGCCAACAAGGCCCCGGTGCTGCTGGTGCATGGCGAAACCGACGAGTCGGTCCCGGTTTCCCGGTCCCGTGATGCCGAGGCGGTTTTGCGCGATCTCGGGGTGCCGGTCGAGTCGCTCTATATTCCGCGCCTTGGCCATGGGATCGACGATTCCGGCCTGTCGATGGGGGCTTTGACCCTGCAGCGGGGCTTTGCGTGACGGAGATGTGAAACAACGCCCCCGACTCGGAGGGGGCGGTTGCGGGTCGGCTGAGCCTCTGTCATAAATTCCTCAGGTTCTCGGCGGCGCAGGTACTCTGGCGGGTCGACGAAACGGTCTCTGATGGGGCCGTCCCCCAGGCATCGCGCTCCAGTCGTGAGGGAGCGGCGCTTGCCAGACGGCGGACAGCATTATCCCGCGCTTGTGTTGAATGCGGATTTTCGTCCGCTTTCCTATTTTCCATTGTCGGTTTGGGCCTGGCAGGACGCCGTGAAGGCGGTCTTCATGGATCGGGTCTCGGTGCTGAACGAATATGACACCGAAGTCCGCTCTCCCAGCGTGACCATGCGGTTGCCGAGCGTGATCGCTTTGAAGGACTACATCCCTACGTCGCGGCGGCCGGCGTTCACGCGGTTCAACGTGTTCCTGCGCGATGCATTCCAGTGCCAGTATTGCAGCCACCGCGCGCCGGCACCGGACCTGACCTTCGATCATGTCATCCCGCGCAGCCGCGGCGGGCGCACGACGTGGGAGAATGTCGTGACCGCCTGCGGGGAGTGCAATCTGCGCAAGGGATCCCGCCTGCCGCGGGAATGCCAGATGTTTCCGCGCATGCATCCGCGCCAACCCACGACGTGGGAGCTGCAGGATAACGGGCGCGGCTTCCCGCCGAACTATTTGCATCAGAGTTGGCGGGACTATCTGTACTGGGATAGTGAGCTGGAAAGCTAGAGTACGATCTTGCGGAGCGGACGGTAGAACCGCGACCATCCGACAGTACAATATGCTGGCAGTATGCTGTTTCCAGTCATGGCGGGGCCGTTCTGACGGTTCGATCGCGACAGAGCTTCCTCCCGTTGCGTGAAACGTATCACACGGAACCCACTCATTGGCGATTCGGCGACCGCTACTCCGGCGCCGATCGTCTTGCTGCTGTCCCGCATCGGTCGATGGTTCGGTCGGTCAGTATAACCGCGTCACGTTGTGCATGGACACCAAACACCGTCATGGTGGACTGATGGCGACCATGACGGAGAAGGGCCGATCGGCCGCTTCAGCCGACGCGGTTGTTCCGATCGAAGCGCGAAGCTCGCAATCGCAGACCCGTTGAGAATGGCCAGTCCGGTGGCGCCATGCATGCGCCTGTCGCGACATGTGTTCGACCATGTCTCGACGTTCGGCGTGCGATCGCATGCAGCGAGGTCGCCGTATGGTTGCATGACGAATCCTGCTTCGCCGCTCGACTGACGATCCCGGACATGTTTCGAATTCAACGGACTTTCTAGGGTCGCTGTGCATTGCTAGGTACTTCGGAAAATCCAATTGAATTTTCCGGAAAATTGGCCCGACAAAATGTCATCAAAAATACCTGACAAATCGGTCTCATGCGTTGGGATTGCTCGGCGGCGATTTCTGACATCTGCCGTCGTGCGGACCCCAGCGAGCGAACCTCCACATGTTTTGTCGATTGCTGCAATGCAATATAATCCTGTCCTGATCGGGATCATTACAAGACGAAATATCAAAGAGATCCAAAAGAAAAAATGGTCGTAATCAGACATGATCCAGTGACGATACCCGGCATCATTATCGAGTACAGTGCATCTCGTTTATAATCATTTCCTCCTGCATAACAGTGATGAGGCCGAATATCCGCAACCCTGCATTGGTGGAGCCAATGCCGAGCGGATGGAACCGTATGGACGACCGGCTGCATTGCGCCGTCGGAATGCCTCACGGTTGGAGATTGCCCCATGGCTGGAAATGTCACGGTTCTGGGTGCGAATGGTCGCACCATCGAGCTTCAATACGATTCGACACAGACCCGGGATCTTGCTCGTCAGCTTGCAGGTCAGATCACCCAGGGCATTCAAAACGGCTCCATTTTGCCGGCGAGCGATCGACAGGGGCCGCCACCGCCGCTGCCGCTCGGCAAGTCCGGGGAATATGTGCAGGGGCGTGACGGATTGGTCAGCCTGCCGCATGGGTACAATGCGTTTGTCACGACGGCCCGCAATTCCGTGGTGTTCGGCTCGGGCGATAACGGCCAGCGCATCCTGGCGGGCGATGAGACCAACCTGACCTTCGTGTCGAACACCGGATCCGGCACGGTCGCCGCCGGTGGGGGCAATAATCGCCTGACCACGAATGGCGGCGATTGGCTGCTGAGCACGGGCAAGGGCGACGACATCATCCAGGCCCTGAGCAACGGCGGCAACACCATCCAGGGCGGCGGCGGTCGCAATGCTATCCGCCTGGGGACAGGCAACAATGTCGTCGAGTCCGATGGGGACGACACGGTGCGCGCAACCGGTGGGCATCTGACGATCGACGCCAGTGGGGCGCGCTCGACGATGGTGTTTGGCGGCGATGCGTCGATGCTGTTCGTGGGCGGTCGTGGCGGTGCAACGATCTATGGCGGCACCGGCAGCGTCACCTATATGGGGTCCGCGGGTTTCGGTGCGTCATCGGACGATCATGGCCATGGAGGCCATCACGATCGTGACGACGACGACCGCGGGCGCTCGCGTCAGGGCTATCGCGATGACGATGATCGAGGCCGGCATGGCCGCGGGGATCATCACGACCGTGACGACGACGATCACGACAGATCGCACCATGGACGTCATGACGACGACGACCGCCGTGGTGGCTCGGATCGTGATGCGTGCGGGGATGATCGGAACGGTGGTGGCGGTGCGCCCGCGCAGATCATCCATGGAGGCACCGACGGCAACAACTTCCTGTTCGCTGGCAATGGGCCGGCGACTTTGTTCGGTGGTGGCGCCGGAGACCAGTTGTTTGCCTATGGCGATGTGTCGCAGGCCCTGATTGCCAGTAACGGCAACACGACCCTGGACGGATCGTTCGGATCGGGTCGCAACACGTTCCAATCCGGCCGCGGCGACGATTCGGTGATCGGCGGCACCGGCCGCGACCTGTTCATCGGCAGTGGAGGGATCGATACAGTGTTCGCCACCGATGGCGGCCGCGACCTGTTCCGGTTCATCAACGGTCAGGCCGGTGGCATCACCTTGGTGCAGAACATCTACGAGGAATCCGACGTCCGGATCGACCTCGTCGATTACGGTTGTGGTGCGACCCGTTCGGCGCTGGACCACCAGACCACCGATGGGTCGTCGGTTTCCATATCGCTATCCGATGGGACCCGGATCACGTTCGAGAACATTACCCGCCTGACGGATCGCAATTTCATCTGATCCCGGAGGCGGATACCAAGGCCAGGAAACGGTCCGCAAAGGCCTGGGCGGCGCCCAGGTACTGGGCCGGATCGATCAGACGCTCGATCGCGGCGCGATCCAGCCGGGATGAAACGGCTGGATCTCGCGCAAGGGCATCGGCCAGGGAGATGCGCTCGGTCAGAGCCACGTCGCAGGCGTGCTTGACGACGTGATGGGCCTCCCCGCGTCCCAGGACCGGGGCCAGGCCCATCATGACGGCTTCCGACACGATCAGCCCGTGTGTGATGTCTAGGTTGGCGCGCATGCGGGCGGGGTCGACGACCATGCCCTCGGCGATGGAGCGGGCATGCAGCAGGGCGCCATGGGTCAGGACGAAGGCCTGCGGCACGGCTAGGGCTTCGGACTGCCACGGGCCGGTCGCGCGTTCATGGTCCTGCGCCATCGCGCCCAGCATCATCGGCACCAGCGCTTGCACGTTGCGGGATGCTGCCAGGATGTACTCGGACGCGATGGGATTGCGCTTCTGCGGCATGGTGGAGGACGCGCCGCGGCCGGCAACATAGGGTTCGGCGACCTCTCCCACTTCGGTCTGCGCCAGCAGGATGATGTCGGTGGCGAGCTTGGCCAGGCTGCCGCAGATCAGGCCGAGGAAGGAGACGGTTTCGGCGATGGCATCGCGGCGGACATGCCAGGGGGTGGCGGGTGCGCCCAGGCCGAGTTCGGCGGCCAATCCCTCCATCACCGCGATGCCCTGATCGCCCAGGGAGGCGAGCGTGCCGGCCGCTCCGGCGAACTCGACCATTTCGACACGGGGACGAAGCTGTGCCAGCCGGGTCATGTGGTCCAGGAACGGATGGCCCCAGATCGCGCATTTCAGGCCGAAGGTGGTGGGAAGCGCCTGTTGCAGATGGGTGCGTCCGGCCATCACGGTGTCGCGGTATTTTTCCGCCTGACCGGCCAGTGCGGTCGCGATGGCGCGCAACTCGGTGTCGATCAGGTCCAGGCCATCCCGCACCTGCAACACGGTCGCGGTGTCCATGATGTCCTGGGTCGTGGCGCCCCAATGGGTCCAGCCGCCGGCGTCTCCGGCCGCGCGGGAGAGTTCGGAGACGAGGCCGATGACCGGGTAGCCGACATTGCGGGCGCTGGCGGCCAGTTCCTCGACGCGGAGGTTTTCGTAGCGTGCCGCCTGGACGATCGCATCGGCGGCGTCTTGCGGGATGATGCCCATCCGGCCCTGGACGCGGGCGAGCGCCGCTTCCACGTCCAGCATGCGCTGGAAATAGGCCTGTTCGGCGAACACGGCGCGCATCGCGTCGCTGCCGTAAAGCGTGCCGAGGATCGGACCGTCGGCGGGATTGATGGGCATATTTCACTCCGGGCGAAAGGCGGCCCAGGGTGTCCGGCGACGGTCCGATGTCAAGCTTGGGCGGTCAGACGCCTTCGACGATGCGGATTTCGCGGACCGCGCCGTCTCCCAGCGCCGCCAGAGCGGCTTGATAGCCCGGGCTGTCATGCGCGGCGACGGCCTGGGCGACGCTTTCGAACTCGATCAGGACGGTGCGCTGTTGCAGGCCGTGCTCGTAGGTCTTGGCGGGTTCGCCGCGTGCCAGGAACTTGCCGCCGCCGGCGGTGATGGCGGGGCCGGCGAGAACCGCATAGGCGGCCAGTTTCTCGGGGCTGGAGACGGAGCGGTAGGCGCTGACCCAATAGGCTTTTGGCATGGGATCCTCCTGTGGTGGTTGAAACCCGGTCCATTTGGCGGAAATGGAGGGCCGGCGCCAGGGGAGGGGTGAGCGGAGGGGGGAGCGCATTGTCGCTCCTCAACACTGCCCCTAAGCTCAATTCAACATCACGGGGGAAACGCGCATGACCCAAGCAGAACCGGTAACCGGAGCCGAATTCCTGGCTCGTAGCCTCGCGGCCAACGGCACCAGCCATGTCTTCTTCATCGACGCCGTCCTCCGCCGCACGTTGATCGAGCTTGGCACTCTCGGCGTCACCCGTGTGCTGGGCCATAGCGAGAAAGCCGTCGCCTACATGGCCGACGGCTATGCCCGCATCGCCGGCCGCCCCGGCATCTGCTTCGCGCAGTCAGTGGGCGCGTTCAACCTCGCGTCCGGGTTGCAGGACGCCTATCTGGGCCGGGTCCCCGTCATCGCCATGACCGGACGCAAGCAGCCCAACATGCAGGCGCGCAACTCCTACCAGGAACTGCCGCACGGCCCGATGTTCGCGGCCACGACCAAGTTTTCCGCGTTCGTCGAAACCGCCGCCGACCTACCCCGCCTGATGCGCCAGGCTTGGCGGGAAACCATGACCGGCACGCCCCGCCCCGCGCATCTGGACCTGAACGGGCTCCAGGCCGAGGTCATCGAAACCGGCCTCGTTCACGAAGCCCCGGTGGCCGACCCGAATTTTCAACTAACCCTGCCGCCACACCGCCCGACACCCGCGGACAGCGACATCGACCGCATGGCGACCAAACTCCGCGGCGCCAGGAAGATCGTCATCGTCGCCGGGGAGGGCGCAACCGCATCCGGCGCCGGCCCCGAAATCCTGGCGGTGGCCGAGGCACTTGCCGCCCCGGTCGCAACCTCCCTGGGTGGTCGAGGCCTGATCCCAACCCGCCACCGCCTGTCCGTCGGCTGCGCCGGCAACTACGCCGCCCCGCCTACCAACCAGATCGTGCATGAGGCGGAACTGGTGTTTTTCATCGGCTGCGACACCGGCGATCAGGTCACCCACACCTGGCGCATCCCCGCCATCGAGACCGAGTGCGTCCAGATCGACCTCGACCCCACCGAACTCGGCCGTTCCTATCCCAACACGCTCGGCGTCATGGGCGACCCGAAGGCGACGCTCGCAAAACTGCTGGTGGCGCTGGACAAACCCACCCGAGACACCGCCTTCGCCGACCGCGCGGCCCGGATTATGGCCGATTGGCGAGCCTCCCGCGCCTCCTGGCTCGCCAGCAACGCCACCCCGATCTGGCCGGACCGGCTGTGCGACGAGATCACACGGGCGCTGCCGCATGACGGCATCCTGGTCGCCGACACCGGCTATTCCGGCATCTGGTCCAGCACGTTGATCGAGCTGAACGGTGCCGGCCAGACCTATCTCCGTGCCGCCGGCTCCCTGGGCTGGGCTTTCCCCGCTGCGTTGGGCGCCAAATGCGCCGCCCCGCATCGCAAGGTCATCTGCTGGTCCGGCGATGGCGCCATCTACTACCACCTCACCGAACTGGAGACGGCGCGTCGGCGCGGCATTGCCGTGGTGCTGGTCATCAACAACAACTCGGGCTTCGGCCAAGGTTGGCCGAACATCCAGCGCCAGCAGGGCAACAAGCCCGGCGATGTGCGCGATCTGGTGCGCTTCGGCCCGACCAATTTCGCCGATGTCGCCCGCGTGTTCGGCGTGCGCGGCATCCGGGTGGAGGACCCGTCGCAGCTCGCCGCGGCCCTGAAGGACGCGTTGGCCGCCGATGAACCTGTGGTGGTGGATGTCGCAACGGATATCGACTGCCGAGCGCCGGAGCCTTGGTTGCCGGAGGGGGTGTGATAGCAACCGACCGAAACAGCGACCCCTGGCAACAACGGCCGCTGTCATTGCGAGCGCGGCGAAGCAATCCAGAGCGACCAACAGGATCGATCACGCCGAGACTCTGGATTGCTTCGCTTCGCTCGCAATGACAGAGCCGCCCATAGGTCAGTGGTTGGTACAAGAGAGGAGTCCTCGGCGAATGGGATTGGTTTTCCACGAACGGATCGGGTTGGACGGGCGGCGGATCAGCCCGTTTTCCTGGCGCATCCGCTATGCGCTGGCTCACAAGGGGATCGAGCCAGACGTCGTGCCGACCCGGTTCGCCGATGTCGATCGCATCCGGGCGCTGAGTGGTCAGCATTTCGTGCCGATCATCCAATCCGATGAGCAGGTCGTGCACGACAGTTGGTCGATTGCTTGCCATCTGGAGGATCGCTACCCGGACCACCCGCCGCTGTTCGGCGGCTCGGTTGGACGCGGGACCTGCCGGCTGGTGAACAACTGGGTCGATACGGTGCTGGCTCTGACGATGCGCCGGCAGATCGCGGCGGATTTCGTGTGGTGCATCGATCCTGGCGACCGGGCCTATTACCGGACCACACGAGAAGCGATGTTCGGCATGACCCTGGAAGCCTATTGCGCGGATCGGGATGCGTTGCTGCCCGGGTTGCACGACATCTGCCGGCCATTGGACAAGACGCTGGCCGAACAGGCGTTCCTGGCAGGGCCGACGCCGGGTTACGTGGATTGTATCGTGTTCTCCGTGTTCCAGTGGGCGCGGATCGGCAGCCCGCGCGACGTGCTGGCCGATCCGGCGGTCCTGCCGGCTCTGCGATCCTGGCGTGCTCGCATGGTCGGACTGCATGATGGCCTGGGCGATCGGTTCGGGCACTACCCAACGGAGCGGACCGGGACAGACGGACGCACAACAGAATTGGAGAAGTCATGACCGAAGTCGCGGTCGTCGGCGCGGGCCTGATGGGCCACGCGCTGGCCTTGGTTTTTGCCCTCGGCGGGCACAATGTCCGACTGACTGATGTCAGCCTGGAGGCGCTGGAACGCGCGCCAAACCTGATGGCCACCGCTTTGAACACACTGGCGGAAGCGGGGGAGGTCGATGCCTCCTGGAACCGGCAGAAATTGTCGCAGGCGGTGCGGTGCTATCCGTCTCTGGCCGACGCGGTGAAGGGCGCGGCAGTGGTGATCGAGGCGGTGGTGGAACGGCCGGACATCAAGCGGTCCGTCTATACGAACCTGGAAGGGCTGATGGAGCCGGACGCGATCCTGGCGTCCAACACATCGAACCTGGACATTTTCCCGTTGGTGCCGCCCGGCTTGCAGAAGCGGACGATCATCGCGCACTGGTACACACCGCCTTATCTGTGCGATCTGGTGGATCTGTGCCCGGGACCGGAGACCGATCCGTCCGCCATCGTGGTCGTGCGCGACATGGTGAAGGCGATGGGCAAGGTGCCGGTGGTGTTCAAGCAGATGGTGCAGGGCTACGTCGCCAACCGCCTGCAAGCCGCGATCGGCCTGGAGGTGCAGCGCATGCTGGATGAGGGCCTGGTCACCGCCAAGGACATCGACGATTCCGTGATCCACGGTATCGCTCTGCGTATGCCGATCCTTGGTGTGATGGCGAAGGCCGATTTCACCGGATTGCCCCTGATGCAGCAGGGCCTGAAGAACCGCAGCTACACCCCGCCCGAGGTCCGCGGTCACAGCGAATCCCTCGACAAGTTGATCGAGGAAGGCCGCACCGGCGTCATGGCGGGCAAGGGCTATTTCGACTGGGGCGATCGCTCACCGGAGGAGTTGTTCCGCGAGCGTGATTGCAAACTGCTGGCGCTGAAGCAGGCGCTGCGTAAAATCGGACCAATGGAGGGAACATGATCAGCTACGATCTGGCCGGCAAAACGGCCCTGGTAACCGGCGGCGCGTCCGGCATCGGTTTCGCGACCGCGCGCATGCTGGCGAAGTTCGGTTGCACCGTCGCCATCAACTTCCTGGCCGACGACCCGCGTGGGCCGGAAGCGGTGGACAAATTGATCAATGAGGGTGGCAAGGCGATCATGGCCCCCGGCAATGTCGGCGATCCCACCGATGCGGTGGCGATGGTGAACAAGGCGGTGGCTGATCTGGGGCGGCTGGATCTGTTGTTTGCCAATGCCGGCACACCCGGCACGCGGCGACGGATCCCGCCCGCGGAATTGGATCTGATCACCGAGGACCTGTGGCAGCAATTGATCGCCGTCAACCTGATCGGCGTGTTCCGCTGCGCCAAGGCCGCGGCGCCGGCGTTGAAGGCGGCGCATGGAGCGATCGTCAGCACGGCCTCGATTGCCGGGTTAGGCCGAGCGGGGAGCAGTTTGGCGTATGGGGCGACGAAGGCGGGGGTGGTTAGTCTGACGCAGAACCTGGCGCGGGCACTGGCGCCGGAAGTGCGGGTGAACGCGATCGCACCGGGCGCGGTGGACAGTTCCTGGATGATCGAATGGACCAATGAGGAGCGTCAGCAATCGATCGAGCGTGCTCTGCTGAAACGCCGCTGCCAGCCGGAAGATCTGGCTGAGGTCGTGGTGTTCCTGGGCTTCGGCGCGGCGATGGTGACCGGGCAGACCATTACGGTGGACGGTGGACTGACGTTGTAGCTGTTGGGAATGTGTTAACCATTTGTGCCCATGATGGCAGAGGGCTGATCGCCGAAAATCTGTGTCAGGTACAATGGTATGAGCGAGAGTGCCAGAAAGACGTCGTATTTCCCTGCTTCGGTACCGCTGCCACAAAATTCGCTTGAATCTGGTGGTGGCGGACCACATGATCCTCCCATGGAGGCACGAATGGCCGGCATGGAAGCGCGTATGGACGGGATTGAAAGCCGGATGGACCGGCTCGACACCCGCATGGACCGTCTGGAAAGCCGCATGGAACGGATGGAGAATCGCCTGGGCCAGGTGGAACAGAAAATCTCCGAGGTCAGCGGGAAGTTGGACGTGCTGGTAACCCAGGTCGTCGCCAAACTGCCAAGCTGGTGGCAGATGCCGGTCGTGATCGGGTCGACGGTTGTCGTTCTCGGCGGGTTGCTGACGGCTGCCCAGAAACTGCATCTTCTGGGCCCCTGAGACCGCTCTTCCGCCCGGTTCACTCTCGGACGATGGTTTTCCGTCCCTGCTCGCCGCCAAACACGGAAAGACTCCGCCTGACCAGTGACCGATAGCGTCCCCGCCACCGTCATGGCCGTGGACTCGATCTGGCAATGACGAGGGGCGGATGCATCGGTCGATGATTCAGGCTATTGGTAGAAGCTGATCCTTGAAGCCGACGTCCCGATACGGAAAAGGCCGGAGCGCGAACGCTCCGGCCTGATCCGTCAAACCAACCGTCTTCTGGAAGATCAGAACTTCAGCACGACGTCCGCGCCGATGGTGAAGGAGTCTTTCGTCTGGCTCGCCGGGTTGCCACCGTTCGAGTTGAACGGTTTGTTGCCGGTATAGGCATGATCCCACCGGAATTCCGGCCGGATCATCAGGCCGGCGATCGGGGCCGGCACATCCGGCTTATACGTCACGCCCAAGGTCAGCGACCCATATGTCGTGCTCGGCCCACCGGCGCCATAGACCGCGGCCTTCAGCGGCAGGCCCTGCTGGAAGCGGACAGGGTCGCTTTGGCCGGCGAAGGACGCCACGAAGTAGTTGTTGTCGTCACGCCAGACCTCGGCGCGTCCGTTCAGGGTCAGCGTGTCGGTCAACGCGTATGACACGTATTGCACCACGCCGAACCCGTTCACGGGCTTGTTCACATAGCCGTAGGCGTCGCGAACCCAGTTGAATTCGGTGACGAATGTCAGCTCATCGGTCGCCTTATAGGTGATCATGATGTCGTTGTATGACCGCCATTTGCTGTTGGCGTTGACACCAAGCGGGGCGAGCGCGCGGGAGGCATTTTCCGGACCGAAATGCGTCAGGGCGAGGATCGCGAGCTTGCCTTCCATCAGATTCAGGCCGAACCCGGCGATGCCGGCGATCGAGCTGTTGTTCTCGCCCAGGGGCCCGAAGGTGGTGTTGGCGCCGGTATCGATACCGGCATAGATGTCCACCATGTCGGTGACGTGGGACACCGACAGCACGCCGGTATGCTTGAACGGCAGGCCGAACTGGAACGTGTAGGAATGTGAGTAGAACGGGTTGGTGGCCGGATCGATCGTTTCGAAGCCTAGCGGCGTCGAGTACAGACCGGCTTTCAGGTCAAGTCCGCCGGAAAACACCGGCAAGCGCATCAGGAAATTGGCTTCCACAATATCGAATGTGTTGCGCGACGTCGGCAGGGCATTGTTGAAGATGCCCATATACTGCGTGTAGCGTGCATCCGAGCCATACATGCCCTGGAGTTTGAAGCCCCACTGGAACTCCTTGTTCTCCGGATCGATCGGCTTCGCGGCGGTCAGCAGGATCTGGTTCAGCAGGACCTGGTTGGCGCGATCGGTGATCGTCTGGCCGAAGTTCATGCCGGAATTGGGGCGATACGGGTTGCCGATAACGCCAGCCTGGATCTGGGCCGAAAGGCTGATGCCGTCGATCACGAGCCCGGCGTATTTCTCTTCCGCGGCAGGTGCCGCGGCGGGCGCTGGCGCGGGTGCCGGGCTCTGCGCGAAGGCCGGCGCGCCGACCGCCGCGATGGCCGCGGCAAGTGCGGAGGTGGGCCATATCCTGGGATGACGCTTCATGGAAACTCTTCCGTCTGTTCTTGTTTGCGAGAGGCCGGTTTGAACCGGGGCGCTGATACGGCGCCCCGGTTCGACTGCGGCAGGTTCAGTCTTGCGATCAGAAAATCTGTTCGCCGTGCAGGACGATGTCGAGTCCCTCGCGCTCCTCTTCTTCCGCCACCCGCAGGCCGACCAGGGCCTTGGTGATCATCAGCAGGATGAATGTCATCACCCCAGTATAGGCAGCGGTCGCGGCGACACCAATCACCTGCAACTTGAGCTGGTCGATACCGCCGGCAACACCTTCCGGCGTCGCATCCGTCGCGGACAGTGCGGCATAGGCGAACACACCGGTCAGCAAAGCTCCGACGATGCCGCCAACCCCGTGCACACCGAACGCATCCAGGCTGTCGTCATAACCCAGCATGTGCTTAAGGCTGGTTGCCGCCCAGAAACACACCACACCGGCGACCAGACCGATGATGATCGCCGAACCCGGCAACACGTAGCCGGAGGCCGGGGTAATCGCGACCAGGCCCGCCACGGCGCCTGAGATAACGCCCAGGACGGAGGGTTTGCCCTTGGTGATCCACTCGGCGAACATCCAGCCCATCGCGGCGGCGGCCGTCGCGATCTGCGTCACCGCCATCGCCATGCCCGCACGTCCGCCGGCACCCAGGGCGGAGCCCGCGTTGAAGCCGAACCAGCCAACCCACAGCATCGATGCGCCGATGACCGCATAGGACAGGTTATACGGCGCCATGTTGTTCGTGCCGTAGCCGTTGCGCTTGCCGAGTACCAGGGCGCAAACGAGGCCCGCAACACCCGCGTTGATGTGAACGACGGTCCCACCGGCGAAGTCGAGCACGCCAAGGGCGAACATCCAGCCGGTCGGCGCCCAGACCCAATGGGCGATCGGGGAATAGACGAACAGTGACCACAGCACCATGAAGATGCACATCGCCGAGAACTTCATACGGTCGGCGAAGGCTCCCGCGATCAGCGCCGGGGTGATGATCGCGAACGTCATCTGGAACATCATGAAGACGGATTCGGGAATGGTCGTGGGCACGGCGCCATCGGTTCCGGCACCCAGCACGAACACTTCGTCGACGCCTTTGTCGATATGAGAGCCAATGCCGGCCAACAGGAAGCGCGAGAAGTCACCGATATAGGCATTGCCGTTGGTGAAGGCGAGGCTGTAGCCGGCTACCATCCACACCACCGTGACGAGGCAGCAGATGGTGAAGGATTGCATCATGGTCGCGAGCACGTTCTTCTTGCGGACCATACCCGCATAGAACAACGCCAGACCGGGAATGGTCATCATCAGCACCAAAGCAGTGCTGGTCAGCATCCAGGCGGTATCGCCGGTGTCGATCTTCGGTGGGTCCTCGGCGAACGCAGGTGCCGCGACCAGAAGAGCCGGCAGCAAAACGCCCAATCCCCAATTCAGGCGGGGTCTCATCATCGGTGCTGTTTCCCTTGATTTGTTGGATTAGAGCGCTTCGGTGTCCGTTTCGCCCGTGCGGATGCGCATCGCCCGCGCAATGTCGAGGACGAAGATCTTGCCGTCGCCGATCTTGCCGGTGTGGGCGGATTTCGCGATTGCCTCGATCACGGAGTCGGCGAGATCGTCCCAGACAACGACCTCGATCTTGATCTTCGGCAGGAAGCTGACGTGATATTCCGCTCCGCGATAGATTTCGGTTTGTCCCTTTTGTCGGCCGAAACCTTTGACCTCGGATACAGTCAGTCCCTGCACGCCCAGCGGGGTCAGGGCTTCACGCACATCGTCCAGCTTGAACGGCTTGATGATGGCCATAATCAGTTTCATATCGGCGTGTCCTGCATTGCCTTTCTCCGGGCCACCGCATTTTGAGGTTTGGTGGGTCAGGCAATCGTTATTCAACAACCGTGCCAAAACAGAAAAATCAATAATTACAAAGAGGATAGGCGTTGCATGCCATGGGGTGTCGTAAAAAAGCCCAATGGTTGGGCAATTGCTTAAAAGTAGGCTCTTATAGCGTTTTCTGTTGGTATGGCCCCAGACCGATGGCTCCGAGGATCATGGCGGCCGAACTCGCGGTCTGACCCATCGCTTCCAAGGTCCGGCGCCATCCGAGATAGTTCGGGAGGTTTTTTGTGGCGACCCCATGGAA
>CALQHT020000131.1 GCA_943330455.2 Nitrosovibrio sp. Nv4
CGCTTCCATGGGGTCGCCACGAAAAACCTCCCGAACTATCTCGGATGGCGCCGGACCTTGGAAGCGATGGGTCAGACCGCGAGTTCGGCCGCCATGATCCTCGGAGCCATCGGTCTGGGGCCATACCAACAGAAAACGCTATAAGAGCCTATGTTTTCGTCCGGCCACCCAGGCGTCGATGATATCCGCCCACTCCTGCATCATGTGCCGCCGCTGAGGTTCGTACTCAGCCTTGTTGTAGACGCCGCGGGACGACCGGCCGTCCTCGTGCGCTAGGCACTTCTCGATCCAGTCACTGTTGAAGCCGATCTCGTTCAAAAGCGTGGAGCCGGTCCGCCGCAGATCGTGAACGGTAAAGGGCTCCAAGGGCAACCCCTCGGCTTTCGCACGCTCCACAACAGCATAGGTGATCCGATTGAACGTCGCGCGCGACATCGGGGCGTCGGCGTCATAGCGGGACGGCAGCAGGTAGCGGGAATTCCCGGCGCAGGTTTTCAGCGCAATCATGATGTCGAGGCATTGCCTAGACAGATAGACATTGTGGGCCTTCGACCTCTTCATCCGTTCTTTGGGTATGCTCCACACGGCATTTTCGAAATCCACTTCGTCCCAGGTTGCGTCCTGCAGCTCGCTCTTACGCACCATGGTGAGCAGGAACAGGCGCATCCCAAGTCGAATCGTCGGAAGCGTGGCCACATGTTCAAGCTGCTTGAGCATGATGCGTATCTCAGTCGGAGACAGCGATCGATCCTTTGCAACAAAGGTCGCGATCGACGCCGGCCCGACTTCGTCGGCCGGGTTGGCGACTTTCTCCCCGTGCAAAATAGCAAAGCCGTAAATCTGTTTGATGATGTCGCGGACATGGATGGCCGTCGCCGGCGCGCCACGCTCGACGATCTTCGCGCACAGCGCTCGCAGATCATCCGGCATGATCTCGTGCAGAAGGCGATTCTTGCAGGTTGGGACCAGCTCCCGCTCGAAAATGGCGCGGCGCATCGCACGGGTGCTGTCGGCCATTGTCGCGGTGGAAAGCCACCTTTCCCCGAATTCACCGAAGCTCTTCGCCTCTTTGATCCGCCGCTTCGCACGCTGCTTTTCGTGGGCGGGGGAATTGCCTTCCAGGACCGAGCGGCGGGCATCGATCGTCATCTCACGGGCGCGAGCCAGGGATAACTCGGCAGGGCCGTACTGGCCGAAAGTGACGGTCTCACGCCTGCCATTAAGCCGATAGTCGAGCCTGAAGGTGACCGTTCCTGACGGCGCGACCATGACATACATGCCGTCGCGATCAGCCACCTTGTACGATTTTTCCTTAGGTTTCAGGTTCTTAAGGGCCACGTCCGTCAGCATAGCTCTCACCTCTGAGGAAAATACCGTCAGGCCATTTTTGACAGCAGAAGTTGGCTTTTCCCCATCTATATCAATGTGTTATGAGGAAAAAAATACCGTCAATCGACCTCAACGGGTTGACGGTATCGCGATATTTGGATGTGAGCAAGAGGGGATGATGCCGTCAGAAATGCCGTCAAATCCGGACACTGCCTACCGAATGACAGCGATTGATACCGACAGATATGTTCATCTTTTTCAGTAGTTTAGTGCGATTTTTCGATTGTTGGCGGATGCCGCCGAAAGGCCCTAAATCATTCCCACTCGATCGTCCCAGGCGGCTTGCTGGTGATATCGTAGGTCACCCGGTTGATCCCCCTCACCTCGTTCACGATCCGCCCGGCAACCCGGGTCAGGAACGCCATGTCGAACGGATAGACATCCGCCGTCATCCCGTCCGTGCTGGTCACCGCCCGTAGCGCGCAGGCGAAATCATAGGTCCGCCCGTCGCCCATCACCCCCACGGTCCGCACTGGCAGAAGCACCGCAAACGCCTGCCAGATCGCGTCATACAGGCCGGCGGAGCGGATTTCCTCCAGATAGACGGCATCGGCCTTGCGCAGGATGTCGGCGCGTTCCCGCGTGATCGCCCCCGGGATACGGATCGCCAGGCCGGGTCCGGGGAACGGATGGCGGCCAACGATGATCTCCGGAATCCCCAATTCGCGCCCGAGAACCCTGACCTCGTCCTTGAACAGCTCCCGCAGCGGTTCGACCAGTTGCATGCGCATCCGATCGGGCAGGCCGCCCACGTTGTGGTGCGACTTGATGGTGACCGACGGGCCGCCGGTGAAGCTCACGCTCTCGATCACATCGGGATACAGCGTGCCTTGGGCCAGGAAGTCCGCACCGCCGATCTTGGTGGCTTCTTCCTCGAACACCTCGATGAACAGGCGGCCGATGGTCTTGCGCTTGATTTCCGGGTCGGTGACGCCGTCCAGCTCCCGCAGGAACAGCTCGGACGCGTCGCGGTGCACCAGTTTGATGTTGAAACGGCCTCGGAAGGTGGCGACGACGTCGTCCGCCTCCCCGTGGCGCAGGAGGCCGTGGTCGACGAAGATGCAGGTCAACTGATCGCCGATCGCCTCATGGATCAGCACCGCGGCGACCGACGAATCGACTCCGCCCGACAGCCCGCAGATCACCCGGCCGGAACCGACCTGGGCGCGGATACGAGCGATCTCCGTCGCGCGAAAGCCCGCCATGGTCCACGAACCGGTCAGGCCGGCGACCTTATGGGTGAAGTTGCGCAGCAACTGGGCCCCGTGCGGGGTATGCGCGACCTCCGGGTGGAACATCAGGCCGTAGAATTTTCGGGTATCGTCGGCGAATAGGGCGAAGGGGGCGCCCTCGCTGGACGCCACCGCGCGGAATCCCGGCGGCAACTGGGTGACGCGATCCCCATGGCTCATCCAGACCTGTTCCCGCGCGCCCTGGTGCCAGACGCCGTCCAGCAGGTCGCATTGGCCGGTGACGTCCACGAAGGCCCGCCCGAACTCCCGGTGGTCGGAACCTTGGGTGTGGCCGCCGAGCTGGGCGGCCATGACCATCTGGCCGTAGCAGATGCCGAGGACGGGGACGCCCTGTTCAAACACCATCTGTGGCGCGCGGGGTGATTCGCCGTCATGCACGCTGGCCGGGCCGCCGGAGAGGATGAAGGCGCGGGCTCGGAAGGCCCGGATTCGCTCCGGATCGGCGTTGAAGGGCCAGATCTCGCAATAAACGCCAGACTCCCGCAGGCGGCGGGCGATCAACTGGGTGACCTGGCTGCCGAAATCCAGGATCAGGACGCGTTCGTCGGTGTCGGCGGGATCAGGCAGGGGAGCGGACATTGGGGATTCCCAGACGAGCATGATCCGCCGGCTTGGACCACGGCTTGAAGGTCTAGCGCAAGCGGTGGTTGGGAAGGAGCGTTGGGGCTCCGCCCCAAACCCCGCGAGGGCTTTGCCCTTCGAACCCACCAGGGGCTACGGCCCCTGGACCGCGATTCATGGGGTCAGGGGGGAAAGGGGGCCGACACGGACGTTTAAACGCCATGGTTGGCCCCCTTTCCCCCCTGCCCCCATTAACGGCATCCAAGGCACAGCCTTGGTGGGGGTCGAGGGGGCAACGCCCCTCGCGGGGTTTGGGGCAGAGCCCCAACGCTTCCTTTCCCTCCCCCGCTTGTCCCGACCAAGTTGTGTCCTCCGCCCGGCTGGTGTTCAGTCCCGCCCGGAAATGTCTAGGAAGGATGAGCAAATGGCGGACAAGGTCGGTTTCGTCGGTCTCGGCAACATGGGGGGGCCGATGGCCCGCAACCTGCTGAAGGCCGGGGTGAGTTTGGTCGTGCACGACCTCGATCCGCGCAAGGTGCAGTCGCTGGCGGAAGCCGGGGCCGAGGTCGCCGCCTCCCCCCAGGCCGTCGCCAAGGAAACCACACGGTCCATTTGCATGGTGGAAACCACCGCCCAGGCGGAAGCCGTCATCCTGGGTGAGCATGGCTTCGCCCATGGCGCCGGCAGCGGCCACGTCATCATCTGCATGAGCACCGTCGATCCGTTCAAACTGCGCGACATGGCCGCAAAGCTGGCCGACCGCGGCATCGCGGTGCTGGACGCCCCGGTCAGCGGCGGCACCAAGGGCGCGGCCGAGGCCACATTGTCCATCATCGTCGGTGGCGACAAAGCCGTGTTCACCGCCTGCGAGGGCCTGTTCAACGCCATGGGCGGCAACGTCTTCCACGCCGGGGCCTTGGGGAACGGCATCGCCATGAAGCTCATCAACAACATGCTGTTGCAGGTGAATACCGTGGCCGTGGCGGAGGGCCTGGTGATGGGCGTGAAGGCCGGGCTCGACATCCAGCAGTTGTTTGAGGTGATCAGCGCCAGTTCCGGCAATTCCTATGCCTTCGCCAACCGTGGCCTCCGCATGATAACCCGCAATTTCGCGCCGTCCGGGACGGTCGATATCTCCTACAAGGACCAGGAGTTGGAGACCGCGTTCGCCAAGCAGTTGGGCGTGCCGGTGCTGCTCGCGAACGTGACGCAGCAGGTCTATCAGATGGCGCGCGCCGCCGGGCTGAACAAGGAAGAAGGCGCCGCGGTGGTGAAAGTGTATGAGCGGATGACCGGGGTGACGGTGGGATAGGTTCGGCGGCCGACCGACGGCGTCCGCGGGGGACGCGGGCGCCGATCAGGATCGGGACAGCACCGAAAGACGACCGCCGATCCAACATTGAAAGGTTTGACGACACGCCATGCTGCTCGCCCATGCTCGCGCCCTCCTCGCGATTGTCCTCCTCGCCATTCCATGCGCGGCACGTTCAGCCGACCACCCGGGTGTGACGGTCGAGACCCTCATGGACACGGGGGAATCGTGGGACGGCACCGCCTATCAGGCCTATCCGGCGGGGCCACCCGAACTGACGGTGCTGAAAATCTCCATCGCTCCGAACACCGCCCTGCCCTGGCACACGCACCCGATGCCAAATGCCGCCTATGTCATGTCCGGGGAACTGCTGGTCGAAAAGCAGGAGGGCGGCGCGACGAAACGCCTGGTCGCGGGGGATGTTCTGCCGGAGATGGTGCATGCCCGCCATCGCGGCGTAACCGGCGCGTCCGGCGTCGTGCTGATCGTCTTCTACGCCGGCACCAAAGGGATGCCCCTATCCGAGTGACCAGCGCGGTGGGAATGCGCGCCATGGCGCCGAAACCCAGCCTTGGGTGCGAACCAAAGTTGTGGGTCGAGTGCACGTCTCACCGTCATTGCCGGAGTTGATCTGGCAACCCGCGCTTCATCGGCAAGGGGCGGGTTGCCGGATCAAGTCCGGCAATGACGGTGAGTTGAGTGCCCGATCGCGCAGTTTTGGTTAGCACCCGCCCTTCCCCACCAGATTGACACCGCCTCCGACCCCAGCGCACCCTTCCCCAACCGCAAGCCGTAACCAGCAACTTGCACAAAATGCCGCACCAAACGGGGAGGATGCCGACTTGGCCATCGACTACGAAAAGCGCGACGGGGTCGCCTATATCACCCTCAACAACCCCACCAAGGCGAACATCCTCGACAAGGCGACCTCGGACGCGATTTCCGAGGCGTGGATCGATCTGTGGGAAGACCGCTCAATCCGTTGCGCCATCCTGACCGGGAAAGGCGACACGCATTTCTGTGGTGGGCACAACCTGGCGCCTCGCCCCGACATCACGGCCGAGGAGCGGGAATACCTGCGCACCCAGCGCATCTTCTGGCCGCTGGCCGGCACCGTCCACGGGCAAAAGACCGGAGTCGATGGGCGGATGGGCGACCATTACCCAAGGGTCTGGAAGCCGGTGATCGCGGCGGTGAACGGCTGGGCGGCCGGCGCCGGCCTCTATATTCTGCTCGCGTCCACCGACATCCGCATCGCCAGCGCCGAACACGCCCGTTTCAAATTCGCCCTCACCACCCAAGGCTGGCTCGGCCATGGCCCGGGTGCGTCGCTGCTGGCCAAGCAGCTTCGCTACATCGACGCCATGAAGATCATGCTGACCGACGATCCGTTCGACGCCCAAGAAGCGCTGCGGATCGGCGTCATCAACGAGGTCGTCCCCCACGCCCAACTGCTGGAACGGGCGGAGAAGATCGCCCGCCACATCTGCACCCTGCCCCCGGTCGCGGTGCGCATGATGAAGGAATTCCTGGTCCGCTTCGGCGACCTACCCACCGACCAGGCCTGGCATGTGCAGAACCTGATCAACTCCCTGCTGATCCAGACCACGATCGACGGCGAGGAAGGGCGGCAGGCGTTCAACGAAAAGCGCAAACCGAACTTCACCGGCGCGCTGCGCCGGCGGGGAGAGGCCTGGCCGGCTCTGTCGGAAGAAGACGCCAAGCGGCTCGACGCCGCCTATCGCAGCGGGGAGTTCTGATATCAACGGCCCCAACTACTGACCATACGAGTCCACTCACCGTCATTGCCGGGCTCGACCCGGCAACCCACCCCCGGCCGTTGAAGCGCGGGTTGCCGGGTCGAGCCCGGCAATGACGGTGAGGGTGCGACGCATCAGTCGATGGTCAGGCCTACTGGTATAAAACCCGCCAAACGATCGAGCGGCGGGTCAGCGCCGCTCGATATTCGGCAGGAACGCGGTCATCAGCCCCATGACCGGCAGGAAGGAACAAAGCTGATAGACCAGCTCGATGCTGGTCATATCGGCGACCTTGCCCAGCGCGGCGGCGCCGAGACCGCCGAGGCCGAAGGAGAAGCCGAACATCATGCCGGCGACCATGCCAACCCGGCCCGGCATCAGTTCCTGCGCATAGACAATGATGGCGGAGAACGCCGATGCCATGATCAACCCGATGACGACCGTCAACACGCCGGTCCACATCAACCCGGCGTAAGGCAGCATCAGCGCAAACGGCAGCGCCCCCAGGATCGAGAACCAGATCACCGGCTTGCGCCCGAACCGGTCGCCGATGATGCCACCAGCGAAAGTGCCCACCGCGCTCGCCCCCAGGAAGACGAACAGGTGCATCTGCGCGTTCTGCACCGAGACATGGAATTTCTCGATCAGGTAGAACGTGTAGTACGAACTCAGGCTGGACGTATAGACGTTCTTCGAGAACAGCAGCACCAGCACGACGGCCAGCGCGGTGATGACGGTGCGGCGTGGCCAGGGCGATGAAGCGGCGGCCGGTGCGGCACGCTTGCCGCGTCTTGCGGCCATGGCCGGGTGTCGGGCGTACCAAAGGCTGACATAGGTCAGCAGCGCCATCGCCAGCAAAGCCGCGACCGAAAACCAGGCGATGCTGGTCTGCCCGCGGGGCGCCACGACGAAGGCGGCGAGCAGCGGACCGATGGCCGACCCCGTGCTGCCGCCGACCTGAAACAGCGACTGGGCAAATCCGTAACGCCCGCCGGACGCCATGCGCGCGACCCGGGACGACTCGGGATGGAACACAGACGATCCGATGCCGACCAGGGCCGCGGCGAACAGGATCACGCCATAGCTGTCGGCAACCGCCAGCAGCAGCAGCCCGATCAGGCTGCAGCACATGGCGATCGGCAGGGAATAGGGCTGCGGGTGCTTGTCGGTGACGAAGCCGACGACCGGTTGCAGCATCGAAGCCGTCAACTGGAACGCCAGGGTAATCAGCCCGATCTGAGCGAAATCCAGGTGGTAGCTGTCCTTCAAGATCGGATACAGCGCCGGCACCAGCGACTGGTTCATATCGTTCAGCAGGTGGCAGATGCTGAGGGACACCAGAATGGCGAAGGTGGTGTTGCTGTCTACCGGCTTCGATTCCGCGATGCTTGCGGCGCTGGCGGGGATCATGGGCGCGGCCGCCGCGGTTCCGGCACTGCCCATGCCGGCGGATAAGGTGTTCTCGCTCAAACGTCCGTCCTGACCTGTCTGGTGTCTGCGCCAAGTATGACAATTATCACGGCGCCGACCTATGCGTCATCGGTCTGGCTGCCATCCAGGCTATCGCCACGGTGCAACAATTTTGGCTAACATTCGCCCCAATTGGTGACGACAGTCACCTAGCCACGCGTTGAGTCAACCGACTTTCGGCGCCGAGGCCATCGCTGGAGGTTGGTATGTCTACGACGAAACGGGAACCGAGCACTGGCCGCGCGTTCGCGGTCCCGCTGGCGGTCATCCTGGGATTGCTGGCCGTTCATTGGGTCATCTCGGACTGGAGCGCCTTGCCAAGGCTGATTTCCTCAACCCTCGGCTCCACGCATTAGGCCCCGATAAAGCCTGCCATCATCGCTCGCCATGAGAGCGATGCGAGACGGCACGGACCGGGACCGTACCAAACGACGTCGCTTTTGACCCATGGGTGTCCGCTCACGCCACCGTGATTGCCGGACTTGATCCGGCCATCCGATCAATGCCGTTGAAGCCAGGTTGCGGCCTGGCCCGGCATGACGGGGAGGCACTGACCGGCGAGTCGATCTTCCCGGCTGCCGGTATCAGCTTGTGTGAGGTCTCAGCCGACCATCGGCCGAAGGTCGGCGGCTCCCAGGACACGCAGCGTGGCGTTACGCACCAGCAGCACCGCTCCTTGATCGGGTGTGACACCCGGCAGCATGGCGCGTCCTTCGAAGCGCGCGACGGCGCGCTCCTCCCGCACGATGCGGAACTCCTGCAAGCGACGGCCCGAGTTTTCGCCCGCCCGCACGGGGGTCGCACGCTCCGGATCATACACCACCAGCGAAATGGTCGCGTCCGAGGGAAGTCCATTGCTCTCGGCGATCAACCCGGTCGGACCGCGTCGCAAAGATACGGTCAGCGGCAGCGCGGATGCCGACCGCATGGCGGTCTGAACGCCGCGCCGGTCGGAGCCGACGACCATGCTCGCCCCGTTCACCACCAGGGCCGGCGTGTAGACCTCGGCATTCAGGGACGCCGCATAGGCGCGCTGGCGGTTGGTCCAATCCCGGCTGGAATAGGGATCGCGCCAGCCCAGCCTGTCCCAGTAATCGACATGCCAGGCCAAGCCGATCACCTCGGGCGCCCCGGACAATTCTCCCAGCAACGCATCCGCGGGGGGGCAGGAGGAACAGCCCTGAGAGGTGAACAACTCCAGCACAACGGGACCGGGTGCCGCCCGTGCCGAACCCGCTGCGCAGGCCGCCAGCCCCGCCAGGATTGCCGTCCGACGTCGCATACCCTGGCACATACCGTGTCGCATACCGGACCCTCCAAGATGTCCTGGATCAGACTCCGGGATGCGACCAGCGTTACAGCGGATCAGGTGACGGCGATGGGCGATCCATTGGACCCGGTGGCGCCTTTGATCGGGGCCGGGCAGAAAATATAGACGAACCGGTATTTCTGTTCGGCGATCAACGCATCGAACACGAGATTTTCCTGGTTAAGGATTCCATGTTTGGCGAGCAGTATGGCGTGCACGGGAAAGGCCAGGGTCTTGTCCGGATTCGGCACCACCTCGGTCGCCCAGCTATCGGCCCCAGTCAGCGCCAGGTCCTTCTGGACGATCCAATTGGCCGCCTCGACGCCGATCCCTGGCTCGCCCGCGTTATAGCGGTCGTTGTTCTTCATCCACAGGGAGCCCCAGCCGGTGTGGAAGAAGATGGCATCGCCGGGCTTGATGTCGGCTTCGGACATGTTCTGCCGTTGCAGCGCGGCACGGATATCGGCCACCGAGATTTCCTGTCCGGCATCCATCATGCCGCCCTTCAGGCCCGCCATGTCGATCAGATGGGCGCGGGTGAGGATCGGTTTCAGCTTCTCGATCCCAAGTTTTTGCAGACCGTAGGCGCCGCCGACATCCTGTTCGGTGAAGCCGTTGTAGTAGCGCATCTCGTTCTTATCGCCGTCCCTGCCCTGCTGGACGCCGATATGGCCGAGGCCGTCGAACTGGGTGCCGGTTTGGCCGATCTCGGCCGCCAGGAATTCGTCGTTGTAGATCAGCTTGTTGGCACCGAACGGCCCACCGGTCGGACCGCCCGGGATGCGCAGGCTGAAAGCGCGGGCGCCGAACATGGGCATGCCGGCCTCATAGACCCGGCCGATCTTGTAGGTCTTGCCGTCCTTGATCCAGGTGATCGCATCGAGGGTCTTGGCGGGGGTCATGTGGTTGGAAGCGCCTGCCTCGTCCGTGGCGCCCCATTTGGACGGCCACCACTTGTCCTGTGCGGCGGGCGCGGCGCCTTGTGCCTGGGTCCCTTGCGCCTGGGCCGGGGCGATCGGGGCGAGGCCGAATTTGCCATGCGTCGCCCCGGCGACCGCGCCGAGCGCACCGAGGCTGGCGGTTTTGAGGAAGCCGCGGCGGTCGTCGGCCGGTGGTTTGCCGTTGGATGATGTCATGTGTGTTTCGTCCCAGGCCACGTTGGATGTCGGGCGGACTATTCACCATGCTATGGTCTGTCGTCCATTGTTGGCTTGAACCGACAACGGATCATCGTTCAGGATCATGTGCCGGTGGGCAGCCGCCACCGATCGAACCGGAGGGAGCGCCCTGTCACTCTTCGACCGCGACAAGTCCGCCGAACGCACCCCGGTGTCCCTGATCACCGGGTTTCTGGGCAGCGGCAAGACCACGTTGCTGAACGCCTTGCTGCGCCATGCGGATATGGCCGACAGCGCGGTGATCGTGAACGAGTTCGGTGAGATCGGCCTGGACCACCTGCTGATCGAGGCGGTCAGCGGGGAGATCGCCATCATGGCCAATGGCTGCATCTGCTGCACCGTGCGCAGCGATCTTGCGGACACGATCCGCGACCTGCTGGCGCGTCGCGATGCCGGCGCGGTGCCGCCGTTCGGACGGGTGTTGATCGAGACCACGGGGCTCGCGGACCCGGCCCCGATCGTGCAGATGCTGTTGAACAACCCCCTGGTCAGTCATTTCGCGCGCCTGGACGCGGTGGTGACGACAGTGGATGCGATGCATGCGGACCGGCAGTTGGATGAGCATGCCCAGGCGGTCAAACAGGTGGCGATCGCGGATCGACTGCTGTTGACCAAGACGGATATGGCGGACGGTAGGGCGTTGGCTGAGCGGCTGGCGGCGATCAATCCCGCGGCGCCGGTGATCCCGGTGACGCATGGGGAGATCGCGCCCGAGTTTTTATTTGGCGCGGCGCTGTTCGATCCGTCGACGAAAACCCCCGATGTTCGCCGCTGGTTGAACGAGGAAGCCTATCTTGACCGGCATGGGGGCGCGGAACACGCCCATCATCACGACCATACGGGTCACGCGCACGGGGACGGGATCGAGGCATTTTGCCTCACATTCGCCGAACCACTGCCGTGGGACGCCGTCTCGGCCTGGCTGGCCCTGCTGCGTGGCGCGAACGGGCCGGATCTGTTGCGGGTGAAAGGCATCCTGAATCTGCGCGCGGAAACCGGGCCGGTCGTGATCCATGGGATTCATCACGTGTTTCATCCGCCGGTACGGCTCGATGCCTGGCCGGATTCGGACAAACGGTCCCGCGTCGTGTTCATCACCCGCACTCTGCCGCGGGCCGCGATTGCAGGCTCGGCGGCCCAGTTTGGCCTGGGTCGGACCTTGGATTGACCGGCACCATCCTTCAAGTGACAGCCGCTGGGCCCGATAACGGACATATGCCCGCATGAATGGCGCGAGGGGACCTGGCTTAGACGGACGAGGGACCGAGCCAACGAAAATGCGCCCTTCCCTGTCATGGGTTGGCCGGCCCGGAACCGCCATGTTAAGGAATGCTCAGGCTGACGAACCAGCACAAGGGTTCGGCCGCTTGGATCAACACGTCCGGACAGGTTGCCGGGCAGTCAGGCAGAAAGGAAACGGGCCATGGCCGTAAAGGTCGCGATCAACGGATTTGGACGCATCGGGCGCCTCGTGCTGCGCGCCATCGTCGAGAGCGGACGGGACGATGTGGTGCCCGTCGCGATCAACGACCTGGGCAGCGTCGAGGCCAACGCCCATCTGTTCGCTTATGACAGCGTGCATGGCCGTTTCCCCGGCCAGATTGAGGTGTCGGGCAACACCATCACCATCCGCCACAATGGCCGCGTGTATGGCCCGCTGACGGTGTCCGCCGAACGCGATCCGACCAAGGTGCCCTACCAGGGCGTGGACGTCGCGCTGGAATGCACCGGTATTTTCGCCAGCAAAGCCAAGGCGTCCGCCCTGCTGGCCGCCGGCGCGCGCAAGGTGCTGATCTCCGCCCCGGCCGACGAGGTCGACGCGACCATCGTTTATGGCGTCAACCACAAGATCCTGACGAAGGACATGACGGTCATCTCCAACGCGTCGTGCACGACCAATTGCCTGGCGCCGATGGCCAAGATCCTGCACGACCGGTTCGGCATCCTGCGTGGCTACATGGTTACCATTCATGCCTACACGGGCGATCAGAACACGGTCGACACCCTGCATAGCGACCTGCACCGCGCCCGTGCCGCGGCTGTGTCCGCCATCCCGACCTCCACCGGTGCCGCCCGCGCGGTTGGCCTGGTGCTGCCGGAACTGAAGGGCAAGCTGGACGGCACCGCCATCCGCATCCCGACGCCGAACGTGTCGCTGGTGTCGCTGGACGTGAACCTGGCGAAGCAGGCCACCAAGGACGAGATCAACGCCGCCATGCTCGACGCCTCGAAGGGCGAGCTGGCTGGGATCCTCGACTACAACACCGCCAAGCTGGTCAGCATCGACTTCAACCACAACCCGGCGTCCTGCACGTTCGACTCGACGCAGACCGCCGTGGTCGATGGCGCGATGGCCCGGGTGATGGGCTGGTACGACAACGAATGGGGCTTCTCCAACCGTATGTCGGATACGGCCGCTCTGTTCGGCAGTTTGTGAGCATCGCGCCGGCCCTGCTCGACAGCGGGGCCGGCCGCTTGCATCCGCGGCATTCGTTTGCCCCCTAGAGCGGTTTGAACCTGACTGGAAACGGAAAACCGCTCTAGCCCTTTGTTTGATCGCATGATTCACATGCTGTGACGTTCCGCTCAGTGTGATCATGCTCTGGTGGCGCGGTGCGCGGTTGCGGTTTTCCCGCCCCTATCTTCCTGACGGGAGCCTGACATGGCCTTCAAAACCCTGGATAACCTCGACGTCGCCGGCAAGACCGTGCTGATGCGCGCCGATCTGAACGTGCCGATGCACGACGGCAAAATATCCGACCTGACCCGGATCGAGCGGTTGTCGCCCACCATCCGAGAATTGTCCGGCAAGGGCGCCAGGGTCGTCGTTTGCAGCCATTTCGATCGGCCGAAGGGCAAGCGCGTGCCGGCGATGTCGCTCGCCCCCATGGCGGTGGCGCTGGGCCAGGTGCTGGGCCGGCAGGTGCGGTTCGCCGAAGACTGCATCGGCGTTGCCGCCGAACAGGCGGTCGAGCGGATGGCGGATGGCGATGTCCTGGTGCTGGAAAACACCCGCTTCCACGCCGGTGAGGAAAAGAACGATCCCGTCTTCGCCGCCGCCCTGGCCGGGTTGGCCGATATTTTCGTCAACGACGCGTTCTCAGCCGCCCATCGCGCGCATGCCAGCACGGAGGGAGTGGCGCATCTCTTGCCATCCTATGCGGGGCGGTTGATGCAGGCGGAGTTGGAGGCGCTGGATGCCACTCTCGGCAACCCGGTGCGTCCGGTCGCCGCCGTGGTTGGCGGGTCCAAAGTGTCCACCAAGCTGGAATTGCTGGGCAACCTGGTGGGCCGGGTCGATATCCTGCTGATCGGCGGCGCCATGGCCAACACGTTCCTGTCCGCTCAGGGCATCGGTGTCGGCAAGTCCCTGCAAGAGGCCGAGATGCATGACATGGCCCTCACGATCCTGGCACAGGCCAAGGCCGCCGGCTGCGAGGTGATGCTGCCGACGGATGCCGTCGTCGCGACGGAATTCCGGCCCAATCCCCCGACCCAGACGGTGCCCATCGATGCCGTGCCAGCGGATTCCATGATCCTTGATGTCGGCCCGGTGTCGGTGGCGGCATTGATCGCTCGCTTTGGGTCGCTGCGGACATTGGTTTGGAACGGGCCGCTGGGCGCGTTCGAGACGCCGCCTTTCGATGCCGCGACCGTGGCGCTGGCGAAGGCTGTTGCCGCGATGACGGCGAAAGGCACTCTGCGCAGCGTGGCAGGCGGTGGCGATACGGTGTCGGCGCTGCGCCATACCGGGGTGTTGGATCAGTTGAGCTATGTGTCCACGGCCGGCGGGGCGTTTTTGGAGTGGTTGGAGGGGAAGGTTCTGCCCGGGGTGGCGGCTTTGGAGTGAGGTGGGGGCACCGTGCGCCGCCACGGCTGGACATGGCGACGGTCATGGCGGACTTGGTTTCACGGCTAGGTCCCGAGGCGATGCCATAAGGACACGTCTTCATTCCACGGCAAGCGGTTACGCCCGTTTCCTGACACGGCCTGGAACCCGCTGAAATCCCGTTCGGCAATCACCCGTTATCATTCCGCTGTCGTGCGATTAACCATTTCGCGTGGATATTCCGACAATTGCCGCAAGAACCGGACCTTGCGGCCTCCGCGTCGAATGTTGCATCAACTCCTCTCGCTGATCGCCACGCGGCCGCCGGATTGTGGGACATCCGTCAAACCATCCGCCCCATTGAACAATGGGACGGATGGTAACCAGACGACATACTGGGAGCGGCGAGCGCCCACCGGACAGGCCCATGGGGCGTACGGGCCAACGCTTTCTCGGTCAGCTTGGTTTGACCAGCCCGGTTGCCTTGGACGAACCGGCGGGATGCGGCATGACCCAGCCATCCCACCTCGACCACCAGGTCCCGTTGCTGGGCCGAGCCCAGTTTGCGCGATTGGTCCATCCCTTGCGGAACTGGGCATTCTTGGTGCCTGGCTGGCTGATACTTTCGTAGAACGCGATCCGCATATCCGCGAATGTGTCACAGGATTCCTTGATGTCGTGGCCCTCGACGAAGAGTTCCAAAGCCTCCACGGTCTGCGGACCGATGCCGCCATCGATGTCGGCGCCGATCAATTCTTGGAGCATCTTGATGCCGCGTCCGGGGCCGGACAGAAACGACACGTCGAATGCGATATCCACGATTGGGCACCACAACAAGGTATGGAAGTTGTATTTCTCGAAGTAATCGCGCATCGCGATGTCGGCCGCCATCCTGGAAGTGACGGTTCCGCGCAACATCGTTTCCGTTACGCTGCATGGATCTATATCATGGAACCGAGCGAATGCATTCGGCGTGACGCCCCGCATAGTACCGACGAGTTTCGTGGATCCATTTTGGCAATGCGCATAGTTTCCGCTGTCGGCCGGGTTCGCCTGCCAGCGACCTTCCCAGGTTTCGATGCACAGCGTTATTGCATCGCGCGGCGTCGGGAACGACTTTGCCAAGCTCGCGGCACCAACTCCCGCCGCGGACAGACTCGACACGTTCGCGGCCGCAACCGAAGCATGTCCGTCGTCGTCATTCGAGAAAGTCGTCGTCAGTAGATAATGCACCGCGTCCTGAGTAACTTCACATGAAATGACTCCGGGTAACGCTAGACGTTCTTGTCTTTCCGTCTCGATATCGGCGGGTGAGAATTCATTCTTCGGGAATGTAGCCCGAATTATCACGTTTGGCATCGGTTCCTCCATTATTTTAGAACAAGAGATAGCGGCTTCCGATCCGCCATCCCTTTGAGCAGATTGCCGGGAGCGCATCTGCAACACTGGTCTTGCGTGTTGGTTCGTCTTGTCGCCATGTGCACCATTATGGTTTCCGGTTTACAGGACTTTCCTGATGGCTGACTGCCATTGCTGGAAGTTCGATCCGATCCAGTCCTGCTCCTCCGTGGTCCAGGCTGCCAGAAAGCTCGTGGCACGACCTTGCTGATTGGACGAAAACCGTCCCGAAGGTGCGAAGGCCCGCAAATTCGCCTGAAGGGCGGCTGATCGCGAATTCAGATTCGGAAACATTTCGTTGGCGAGCCGCACCCGCTGCGCTGCGGAGCCTGTCCGTAAATCTGTGTGCGGGGCATAACCAGCGCCAAGGAGGCGTATTATGCCAAGCCGAGCGAAGAAACTGGACCGCGCCGTATCCAAACTCCCCTCAATCCCAAAAGAGTTGGTTGCCCAATTCCTGACCGGCCCGATGAC
>CALQHT020000132.1 GCA_943330455.2 Nitrosovibrio sp. Nv4
GACTGTATTCCTGTGCGGTTCCATGTGATTCGACCCTGTCCCGATTCGCGGTGTTGCGATGGGTTCGAGTCGAATCCATAAATATGGAAAGTACAAGTTATTTAAACCGGACAGCCGTGGGTCAAGCCCGGCAATGACGGTGAGGGGGCGGTGCACCGGTCAACGGTTAGGTCGGTTGGTATAAATCCCCGGCCCCAGCCTCCCTACCGCCGAGGCAAGACCTCCACCGCGATAGCGCTCGCCGCGGCGTTGCCGCCATCGCGCAGCAGCGCCTGCACGGCCTGGCGCAAGGCCCGCACGAACTCGACGGCCGATTCGGTGTTGCGGGGTCGCGGCGGATCGAACAGCGGCCGGGATGACGTGATCGCCACCACCAGATCGACGCCGAACGGCTCGCTCGCTTCCCATCCGCGATGGCCGAGCTGGGGATCGCCCAGGCTGACCCATTCCGCTGGAGCAAAGGCGCGGTCCTGATCGGCCCGGATGCCGGCCTCCGCCTCCTCGGTCTGCGGAAACAGATGCTGGACGCCACCGTCATGCGACAGATAGGCAACCCGCAGA
The DNA here is from genome assembly GCA_943330455.2 of Nitrosovibrio sp. Nv4. GTDB lineage: Bacteria > Pseudomonadota > Alphaproteobacteria > Acetobacterales > Acetobacteraceae > Rhodopila. The sequence goes on from CALQHT020000132.1 coordinate 562, forward strand.
AAGCCGCCCGCACTTGGCATGATCAGACGCGGCCGGATCGAATCGCCGTCGCGCAAGGTCGTGCGTTCTCCGGCCAGGGTCAGCCGCACGCGCGACCCCGCGGTGCCGAAGTCGGACTGGGCGGTCCGCAAGACATCCAGCACGGGGCAGAAGCCGCCATCCACCCGTGACACCTGCCACTGGAAGCTGCCCGGTGTCGCTCGCGCAATGTGCGAGGCGCGGAAGGCTTCCTCCACACCGGGGCCGGCAACACCCGAGACTGTCACTTCCATCTGGTCGCTGACCTGCCCCTGGATCAACGCGCAGCGGAGACCGGCGACGATCATGGCGACCTCGCTACGCACCTGTTCCACGGTCGCGCCGGGCCCATTGGAGATACCCGTAGGGAGCCCACTGGGGAGCACGGCCGGGGCGACGAAGGTCGGGATCGAGGCCGGTGCGACCGGCGTGGGCACCGGGGTCGTCTGCACGATCGGAGGTGTCGGCGCCAAGGGTATTGCCGGAACCGATGGAACAGGGCCGACCGAGGCCGATCCCATAGGCACCGGAACCACCGGCGACCCGACGCCAGGAGCAGCCGGGGGCAAGGTCGCGGCGGCCGAACCCCTGCCCTGCGCGCTCGATCCAGGTGTCATCTGAGTCGTCGCCAGTGTCTGCGGTTCGGCCCTTACGGCCTCGATCCGGGCATTCAGATTGCCGTAATGCAGCAGGAACCAGCCAGCCCCACCGCCGATGATCGCCAACGCCAGGGCTCCCCCGGCCCATAACGGCCAGCGGGCGCGGCGTTTCGCGGCACCAACGGCCAATGCCACGGCCGGTGCCACGACGGGCGCCACCACCGGGCGCGGCGGCAGTTCCACCAATGTCCGTTCCGTCACATCCGGCACGCTGACGGGCGGCCCCCCGGGAGAAATCGCCGGAGACATCGCCGTCCGGATCGCCCGGGCAAACGCGGCGGCCGAGGGAAACCGATCCTCCGGCCGTTTGCTGATCGCCTTGCGCACCACGAAATCCATCCCGGGCGGGGAGGCATTGGTCAGCCGCGACGGCGCCGGCGCCTGGGTGTTCAGCACCTTGTGGATGATGGCGGAGATCGTGCCCTCGAACGGGCGTTCGCCGGTCAGCAACTGATACAGCAGCACCCCGGCGGAATAGATGTCGGACCGCGCATCCACCGCCTCCCCCAGGAACTGCTCGGGCGACATATAGGACGGCGTGCCCATGATCGTGCCGGCCTGGGTCAGGTTGCTGCTCTCGATCCGCGCGATGCCGAAATCCGCCAGCTTGGCGCGCCTTGTCGCGCTGTCATGGCCCGTCAGCATAACGTTGGCCGGCTTGATGTCGCGATGGATCACGCCGCGTTCGTGGCTGAATTCCAGGGCGGCGAGGATATCCTCCATGATCCGCGCGATCTCCTGCACGGAGAACCGCTCATGGCGTTCCAGCAGGGTGCGCAGGGTCGGGCCTTCGATGAACTCCATCACGATGAAGGCGAGTTCAGGGGTTTCCCCGTAATCGTAGACCGTGACGATGTTGGGGTGCACCAGACGGCCGGCGGCTTGGGCTTCCCGGCGAAAGCGCCCGATCAGTTCCTCGGTTTCCGGGTCGGCCAGATCGCCGATCTGCACCGCCTTGATGGCGACCCGGCGCTGGATGGCGGGATCCCACCCCTCATACACGATCGAGGCCGCACCCCGACCCAGGGTCCGCCTGATCTCATATTTCCCGAGGGCTTCGAGGGTTGCCATTGATGCTCAGTTTATACCAATCGGCGCGAAATGTGACCCTTCCTTGGGCGACCGGAATATCGCGCCCGATCCCGCTGCGGGGGGCCGCCGCCCCACCAATCGAAGTTCCCGCATTCTTACGTCTCGGGGGTGAAGAATGTCCTCCCCCCCTGGCGGGCGTCGGCATTCACACATCGCGGCAGGATAGAAAATTCTCCCTCTCCCCTTGCGGGAGGGGGCGGAGGGAGGGGTGATTTCGTCTGGATATGGCGTGCACCCCCCCCCCCCAACCCCCTCCCGCAAGGGGAGGGGGAGAATTTTCTCCTGCCTGTGCCCCATTTCAAGAGGTGAGAATGCCATCGCAAATCGAAGACCTACAGGCTGGCCCCACCCGTCCTGCCGTTCGGCGGACCGGCGTTCAGCAGACCGGGCGCACGTCCAGTTCCGCCCTGTCCCCCGATCAACGCCCCCACCGCCCAATAATACGGATGCGCCAGCATCGCCCGCCCACCCGTGGCCTCATCCAGCATGCGTCGTTGCGCGGACGCCAGAGCCGCGGGACCGCCCGCGCCCGGATCCGTGCGCAGATTGTTCAGGAACAGCACCGTCAGATAGGTCGTGGTGATGTCGTTCGCGTCCCAATGTGTCACCAGCAGGGACCGCGCGCCAGCGAAGAAGAAGCTGCGTGCCAGGCCGGACAGGCTTTCCCCCGCGCCCGTGCCGCTGCCACCAGGTCCCGCCGTATTGCATGCGGCCAGGATCACCAGTTCCGCATCCAGATCCATCTGCTCGATCTGAGAGGCCGTCAGCAACGCGCTGATGGCGTTCGGCGCTTCGGGCGTGGTGGAGGTCAGAATCGCCGGTTCCGCCTGACAGCGCAGCTCCCCGGGCAGCACGGCGTGGGTCGCGAAATGCAGGATGCGGTGGTCTTTCAACGGCGCCGCGATCACCCGAGGCGCGGTGAACGCCGTCCCCAGCAACTGGTCGTTGACGTCGGCGCCCAGCACCTGCCGCGCCGCATCCAATTCCCGACGCGCGCCCGGCAAGGGCAGCAGAGCGGCCAGCAGGCGGGCGCTGTCACCGCAACCATCGGCCGGGAAGGTCGCGGCCGCCTGGCGAGTGGACGGAGCGCGGTAATCGCCCAACCCGAACCACGGCTGGCGCGCCAGCACGGTCTTGGCCGATCGCCGCAGGTTCACCATGCCGCCGACGGACGGGACATGAGAGACCGCCATCTTACGAATCAGGAACGGCGTGGCGGTGTCGGCCTCGGTCGCCGAACCGGTCAGCAGCAGCCCGAACGGCACGGACAGCAGGCTGCCGGTCGGCGCGACGGTTAGCAGGGTGGTGCCGTCCAGATCCGCGGCGACGGGGCCGAGAACGGCGGTGTAAAGGTCCTGGGCGGCCGTGGTGTCGAAGCGGGCGGGACGGTTGTCCGGTCCCAGTTCCATGCTGGCCCGGATGCGTCGCACCAGTGCATCGACCCGTTTGGCACCGCCTTCGATGCGTCCCGCCCGCACCCGATTGGCGCGGATCAGGAAGGTCCAGCCTTCGTCGTCGCCCAGCACGATGGCCGCCACGGCTTCATTCGGCGCCAGAATGGCACGCACGGATTCGAGCGACACGGCTTCCTGTACCAGCCCCGCGAACCCGGGTGCGGCAGCTTGCAGCGCCTGACCGGCATCGCGTTGCGCCTCTTGCGTCCTCCGGATTTCCTCGTCCAGTTCGACGATCGCCGCCGCACCCGCGCCTGATTTGTCCCGGTCGGCGGTCAGTTCCCCGCGCCTGGTGTATAACCGGTCCAGCGCCTGACCGGTGCGGTCACGCAATCGGATCGCATCGGCGACGCGTGGGTCGCGCGCCCCTTCGGCCAGTCGCGCGGTGGCGCGGGCGATCTGGCGCGCGGTGATGGAGCCCTGGCCCAACTGCGACAGGGCGAACATTTCGCCCAGTTCCGGCTGACCGGCGGCGCCGAACGCGCGCAGGCAAGCCATCAGCATGTTCGGCGCCAGACCGGTATTCAACGTCAGCAGGGTCCCCGCGGCGGACCGGCACAGCGGCAGAGCGGCGGCGTATTTTCCCTCGGCCACCAGTTCGGCGGCTTGCAGCAACCGCGTCTCGGCCAAAGGCAGGCTGTTGGGTTGCACCCGCGCGAACGCATCGACAGCGGCGCCCAGCTCCGAAACCGCCTCCGCGTTGTGCCCCGCCGCGGCCGCGGTCATGCCGACGGTCCGCAGGTAGCGGGCCAGCAACCGACGGTCCCGCCCCGAATAGAGCCCACGGGCCGCCTGCAACTCCGCCTGTGCTTCGGTCGTGCGGCCCAGGGCGGTCAGGGCGATGGCGCGGTAGCGGCGCGATTCGATCAGCCCGTTCAGGGCATCGGCATTGGCCGGGTTCGCCAGTATGGCGGCGTCGGCGGCGTTGTCGGCCATTTCCTCGGTGGCGCTGCGGCCTGCCTGACGCACCTGGGTCCGAGGCGCCAGAACATCGGGCGGCACGATCGCCGCGAATCCCCGTGCCGCTTCGTCCAGCAGGACCAACGCCTCGGCCGGCCGATTGGCGTTCAGGTCGTTCAGGGCTTTCAGGTGAATGACCAGCGGACGGGCGACCGGGTCGATCTGATCGGGCAGGCGCGCGAGCCGCTCTGCCCGGACGTAAAGCCGGTCGGCCTCGGCGAAGCGCCCCTGGTTGGAGATCTGCAACGCCTGGCGCGCGAGCCCCACGGCCAGAGCCGGGTTGTCGCGGCCGACCACACGCTCCTGGATGGTGATGGCGGCGCGATAGGCGGCTTCGGCGGCGGCATAGTTGCCGCGGCGGTTTTCCAGCGCACCCCGGCTCATTTGGAATTCGGCTTCGGCGAAGGCCGCGGCCCCCTCGCCGGCTTCCGCGCGCGCGGCCAGGCGCTGGGACGCCAGTCCCCGGCGTTCGGCGGTGTCCACCGGCACCGCGGAGGCGCGCCCGGACATCACCAGGATCGCTTGCGGCAGGACGGATTGCACCGGCCGGATGCCATCCGCGACATAGATCGTGCCGTCGAGCACCGTGGCCACCGCGACATGCGGCCAGCCACCCTGCCGGCGGGTGCAGGACAGCACCAGTGCCCCGTTTCCCCCCACCGAGGCCGGGGTCGGGTCGGCGCAGAGGAACCGCGCCTCGAACCGCTGGCGCCAGGCGCTGGTCGATACGAACTCGCCCACGCTGCCGCCTTGCGCGAAGCGGGACACATGGCCGGCGGGTTCGACATAGGTGCCGCAATGAATATCCGCGTCGTTGCCGCTGGCCTGCAAGGAGCAAGGCTCTGATGCGGTGTTCAGCCCGAGATCCAAAGACGTCCCGCTCTGGCGTCCGGCGCCGCCAACGAATTTATCGGCTGGCGGTTCGGTGCAGGACACGACCGTCGTGGCGAGAACAAGGGCGAGCAGAAGCGAGCGGATCATCGTCAGTAATCCCGTTCCGCGACGTCGGGCAGAATGACATACACGTCGGAGAGGCTCCGGCTCTGACCGGTCTGGACATTCTTCAGCGGATTGTCGACCGGCACGCGTAACGAGGTGATCTGCACACAACTGATCGACTGGATGGCGCAGCCGTTGATGGTGTAGTTGCTCTTGAGCAACGGCTGGATGAAGCTGGCGGGTGCGGTGTCCTGGCCGGTCAGACCGTTGACGGCGCCGGCCAACGCGACCTCGCCGCCGGTGCCCGGCTGGACATAGCCGACATGCAGCGAGGAGACGAACACGTTGCCCGACGCGGCGCCGGTTTGCAGCGCCATGAACAGATCCACGTTGGTCGCGTTGATGTTGACGATGGCGGGGTCGTTATTGACCATGGTCACGACCAGTTGCGCGTGACCCGACGTGGCGCTCGCCGAACCGTTGAAGGTGATGGCGTGGTTGGCGCCGGTATCGACGCCCTCGCTGCCGGCGGTGATGAACAAACCTGTGTCGTTGGCGGCGGTCGGGAAATCGGACTGCGCGATGGCGAAGCGGGATTTCGATTGCAGGCGAGAGGGCGTCAGCCCGGACAGGGTGCCGGACACGGTGACCGGGCCGTTGACATCCGTGAACAGGATCTTCTGCGCCGAGATGGAACCGGTCTGGGTCAAAGCCCCGTCCGTTGTCGTCAGGGTGGCGATACCGCTGGCGACGCGGAGCGTGCCGCCCTGGGCGATCCCGGTCGCCGCGGTCAGATCGATGGCGTTGGTGGCGGCCATCGTGCCGGCGGTCTGGTCGATCGCGCCGGTTGGGGTCAGTACCGCGATCGACGACCCTGATGTCTGGATCGCGCCGCCGATCTGGCGGAAGGAACCGGCCTCCGCCTGGATCGTGACACCGCCCTGGCCCACCGTTGCCTGGCCGCTGTGCAGGATGTCGCCGCGGTTGACCAACTCGGAGAGGCGGAAGCCGGCGTTGATGGAACCGGAGAGGGACAGGGCGGGCGTGCCCCCCGCTGCCGAACCGGCGCCGTTGGCGTGCAGGAACACGATCCCGTCCTGGGCTTCGGGCGCGGAGAGCCGGCCTGCCAGGTCGATGCGGTTGGATGCGGTGAAAAAGGCGATGCCGGGGGACGCGACGATCGTGCCGCCGGGCGATTGGATGATGCCGTCCGACGCTCCGGTGCCATTGGCTTTCAGGTAGATCGCCGGCACGGAATCCGGGAAGGCGATGGGGACGGCGACCGGGCTCTGCATCTGGATCAGGCCGGATACCTGCCGGATGGAGCGGCCGGCGTTCATGCTGATGGCGTCGCCCGACGCCTGGATCGTGCCGCCGGTCTGGACGATGTCGGTTCCGGCGTCGATGGTGGCCCCGCGGGGTCCGGCGGTGGTGGTGCCACCATGGATCAGCGGGCCGGCCAGGGCGAACATCCAGACCGAGTTGCCGCCCGTCACCACGCCGTTCTGGGTCAGAGTTCCGGTGGTGGCCATCGGAAAGGCCAGATCGCCACCGGTGATGGTGCCGGTGTTGGTCAGGTTGACGGAGGCGGTAACAGCGGCGGTAGTGCCGGCGGAGATGGTGCCCGCATTGGTGAGATCAGCGCCAGCACTGACCGAGGCTCGGCCGCCAGCCGTTACGGTGCCGGTGTTCAGCAGGTTCGTCCCCGCGGTCAGTGTTGCCGCCGTGGCTGCCTGGATATTTCCCGTATTGGTGAGATCGCGGGCCGCGGACAGGCCGATGGCCCCCTCGCTGGCAACGATCGTGCCGGCTGCCTGCGAGATGTCAGCCGAAGCGGTCATCTTGATCCCGCCAGACTGGGATGTCGTTGTGCCGGAATGGACAATACTACCCGATCTTGCATCGAATTCGATCGAGTATTTGGCAAACACGCTCCCGGTCTGCAACAGATCCCCGGTCGTTGCCGTCATGGTGACATTCCTGGACGTAACCAGACCGCTAGGCGCAACATTCACCGCCGTCGTGCCGCTATGACGGATGCCGTTGGCACCGATCAGGGCGACTCCCACGCCGGAGGTTATCTGACCGGACATGTCCAGGAGACCGCTCACGGTCGAAATCGACACGGTGCCGAGAGAGCTTGTGACGAAACCGGTCGCGCCAATGTCGATGCTGTCGGCTGTGATCGTCACGCCGCCACGATACCCGCTGACCTGACCCGTTACGGAAAGAGCCGAGCTATTCAGCAGGGAAAATCCATCCGTCGTGAAGTCGCCCAATGTCGTGATCGCATTGCGCGAACTATCAAGGCTCGTCGTGCCCGATGAGAGACCGGTGAGGGCCTGGGCTATGATGGTACCTCCCTCGTTCTGAACGATATCCCTGAATGAACGCATGGAGATTGACGCCCCGGTCTGGCCCAGGCTCGCCCCACTGGCAAGGGTGATCCCGGAAATTCCAGCAAGTTCGATCGACGGGCCAAGAACGATCGCGCCACTGTTCAGCAGAATCTCGCTGCCATTCAGCGTCGCCGACTGGCCGGCACGAATGCCGCCCGACACCGTGATCGAGCCGCTGGCGGCGATCGCGATCGTTCCTGGTGCCGCAACCGGACCGGTCACCGCCAGGTTGGCGTTGTTGCGCAGCGAGAACCCGTTACCGGCGCCGCCGACCGCAAAATCCGCAAGTGTCCCGATCATGTTGATGAGGGCGCCCAGGTCCACATTGCCGGTCACCCCCAACGCGCTACGCAACGCCCTTGCGACAATCGTGGCGCCAAACGCCTCGGTGATCCCACCGGATGTCGTGGACAGGTCGACGATCCCCCCGTCCTGCCCCAGTTGCGCCCCCGCCGCCATGGTGATTGCTCCGGCGCCGGCCAGCGCGACGGTCGCCCCGGTCAGCACAGCGGTGCCATCCAGCGCGATGCCGCCGATTGTTGCGGTCAGCGCGGCCGTTCGGCCTGCCGCGATGGTGCCGGCAAGGGCGATCGTGCCACTGTTCAGCAGCACATCCCGCGGCGCCGCCAGCCGTCCGACAATTGTCAGGTCCAGCGTATCGACAAGTGAAAAGCTGTTGCCGGCGCCTGAAACCTCGAACACGCCGATCGTGCCGATAGTGTTGGCGGTGCCGGCCAGCGTCACCGACCCGGTGACTCCGGTCGAGCTTCGCAGCAGGTCGGCCGTGATGACGGCGCCCACGTTCTGGTCGATACCGCCGGCGGAGGTGGTCAGATCGACCAGCGCGCCGGTCTGTCCCAGTCTCGCCCCGGATGCCAGCCGGATCGCACCGCCGCCGCCGTCCAGCGCGATGGTCGGGGCGGTCACAATGGCAGCGGCTTCCAGCGCGATCCCGCCCGAGCCGGATGTCAGCGCCAGCGACCGGCCGGCGCCGATGCTGCCGGTGGCGGCGATGGTGCCGGTGCCGCCGGTGACCAGGGTGATATCCCGCGGGGCGGTCAGGGGGCCGGCGATCGTCAAGTTGCCGGTATCCAGCAGGAAGAAGTCGCTGTTGGCGCCACTCAGGGCGAACGCGGCGACGGTGCCGATCGCATTCGCCTTACCGGCCAAGGACACCGATCCCGTGACGCCGAGCGCGCTGCGGAGGGTTGCGGCGGTGATGACGGCGGCTTGGTTCTGGTCGATCCCGCCGGCGCTGGTCGACAGGCTGATGGACGCGCCGGTCTGACCCATAATGGCTCCGGCGCCCATCGTAATCGGTCCGGCGGCGGCGAAGTCGATGATCGGCGCGGTCACCACGGCGCCGGCATTCAGAGCGATGCCGGCCGGGGCGTACAACGCCAGGGTGCCGCCGGCGCCGACGCTGCCGGTGACGACGATGGTCTCGGTGCCGATCCGGATATCGCGCGTGGCGGTGAGCGGGCCGGCAATGTTCAGGTTGCCGGCGCCAACCAGGGAGAAATCGGCATCGGCGCCGCTCACCCCGAAGGCAGCAATGGTTTCGACGACGTTGGCGGTGCCGGCCAGGGAGACGGATCCGGTCACGCCGGTCGAACTCAGGAGCGTGCCCGCCACGATGGTGCCGCCCGTGTCCTGAACGACGCCGCCGGCGGTGGTGCTGAGATCCAGGCGCCCGCCGAGCTTGCCGAGGATCGCGGCGGATGCGACGGCGATGGTGCCGGCGGCGGCCATGATGACGGTGGGGGCGCTGACGATGGCTCCTCCATCCAGTGCGATGCCGCCGCTGATCGCGGTCACCGACGCGGTTCGACCGGCAATGATGCTGCCGGTGGCTCGGATGACGCCCGATTGCAGATTGACGTCGCGCGGGGCGGTCAGGGCGCCGGACACCGTCAGGCTGCCGGTGTTCAGCAGGGCGAAATCGTTGCCGGCGCCGCTGACCGCGAAGGCGGCGATGGTGCCGATGGCGTTGGCGGTGCCGGCGAGGCTGACCGACCCTGTCACGCCGCTCCCGCTGCGCAGACTGGCCGCGGTGATGGTCGCACCAGTGTTCTGGGCGATGCCGCCGGCGCTGGTGGAGAGGTCCAACAGCGCGCCGGCCTGGCCGAGGCTGGCGCCCGACGCCAATGCGATCTGGCCGGCCGCGGACAGGGCAATGCCGGGTCCGGTCAGGATCGCCGCCGCGTCGAGGGCAATGCCGCCGGCGGACGCGGTCAGCGCCAAGGTGCCGCCGGCGCCGATGCTGCCGGTCGCCTGGATGGTCCCGGCGGTCAGGGTGACGTCGCCGTTCGCGGTCAGGTTGCCGGCCACGACCAGATGCCCGGTGTCGCGCAGCCGGAAACCGCCTCCGGCGCCGGTGACGCCGAAAGCGCCGATGGTGCCGATCACGTTGGCGGTGCCGGCCAGGGACGCGGAGCCAGCGATGCCGAAGAGGCTGGTCAGGGTCTCGGCGACGATGGTGGCACCGGCCGCCTGGCTAACATCGCCAGCCGAGGTGCGCAGATCCAGGGTAGCGGCAGGCTGGCCAAGCCTGGCCCCCGTCGCCAGGCTGATGCCGGCACTGGACGCGAGCGCCAGAGTCGTGCCGGTTACGACCGCACCGCTGTTCAGCGCGATGCCGCCGGATCCCGCGGTCAGCGCCAAAGCGCGTCCGGCGCCGATGGAGCCTGACGCGGTGATCCCGCCGGCCGGATCGGTGCTGAGGCCGATGTCGCGCGTGGCGGTCAACGGGCCAGAAACGAGCAGGTTGCCGGTGTTCACCAGGGAGAAATCGCTGCCCGCGCCGGATATGCCGAACGAACCGACGGTGCCGATGGCGTTCGCGATTCCGGCCAGGGACGCCGACCCGACGATCCCACCGGTGCTCAGCAGAGTTGCGGCGACGATGGTCGCACCCGCGTCCTGGGTGATGCCACCGGATATCGTGGAAAGATCGACCACGGCGCCGGATTGACCCAGGCGCGCGGTGGCGGCGAGGCTCAGCGGACCGGTGCCGCCAAGGACGATTGTCGGGCCGGTTACGATCGCGCCGGCGTTCAGGGCGATCCCACCGCTGCCTGAGGTCAGCGACAGGGTGCGGCCGGCGCCGATGCTGCCCGTGGTGATGATTTTGCCGGTGCCGCTGGTCGCCAGAGCCACGTCACGGGTGGCGGTCAAGGGCCCGGTGATGGACAGGTTGCCAGTATCGGTCAGGCGGAAATCGGCATTGGCGCCGGTCACGGCAAAGCCAGCCACGGCGCCGATGGCGTTCGCTGTTCCGGCCAGGGATACCGAACCGGTCACGCCATTTGAGCTGCGCAGGGTCGCGGCGGTGATGGTTGCTCCGGCATTCTGGCCGATCCCACCGGTGGAGGTGGACAGATCGACGGTCCCGCCGGTTTGGCCGATCGCCGCGCCGGATGCCATGGTGATCGGCCCTGGTGCGGAGAAGGTGACCGTCGGTCCGGTCAGTGCGGCGCCACCGTCCAGGGCGATGCCGCCGCCGGTCGCGGCCAGCGACAGGGTGCGGCCGGCGCCGATACTGCCCTTGGCGGTGATGCCTCCGTTGTTGGTGACGACGATGTCGCGGCTCGCGGTCAGGGGCCCCGCGATCGCAAGACTGCTGGTGTTCGTCAGAGCAAAATCGGCATTGGTGCCGGAGACGGCAAAGCCCGCGATGCCGCCGATCTTGTTGCCCGTGCCGAACAGGGAGGCGGACCCGGTGACACTGGAGGAACTGATCAGGGTTCCCGCGAGGATGACGCTGTCGGCATGCTGGCTGATCCCGCCGGCGCTGGTGTTCAGATCGACCACGCCGCCGGCGGATCCCAGGCTCGCGCCGGGACCGATGTCCAGCGAGCCGGTTGCGGTCAATGCGACGGTCGAACCGGTCAGGATCGCGTTGCTGTTCAGCAAGATGCCGCGGTCGCCGGAGGCCAGCGACAAAGTGCCGCCCGCGCCGATACTGCCGGTCACCACCATCAGGCCGGTCGATCCGGCGATGACATTGACGTTGCCGGTCGCGGTCACACCGCCTCCGACGATCAGGTCGCCGGTATCGCGCAGGAGGAAGTTGGCTCCGGCGCCCGTGACCGCGAAAGCCTGGATCTGGCCCAAAGCATTGGCGGTGCCGGCCAGCGACACCGATCCGGAGACGCCGCCGGTGCTTTGCAGGGTGCCCATGGCGATGATCGCGCCCGGGTCCTGCTGGACCCCACCGCCGTCCATACGAATGTCCAGCAGCAACCCGCCGCGTCCGACCTGCGCGCCGGCGGCGATGGTGAGGCCTCCGCCGGTGCCGATCAGGCCGATGCGGTCGCTGTCGAGCATGGCTTCGCCGGTCAAGCGGAGCCCGCCGGTCCCGGAGAACAGGACCATGACGCCATCGGCCTCGATCTCGTCGTTGACCGTGATGCGACCGGTGCCGCCGGTGATGATCCCGACATTGCCGGCGGAGGAAACCCGTCCGTCGATGGACAGATCGGTGGCGTTGACCAGAATTAGCGCGTTGCCGTCGCCGGTGACCGTGAAGGCGCCGAGGGAGGCGATCCGGTTGGCCGCACCGTTCAGGGTGACGGCGCCGGTGACACCGGATGTGCTTTGCAATGTGGCGGCGACGATGGTGCCCGCCGCATCCTGGAGGACTCCGCCGCCGGTCGTCGACAGATCGACCACGGCGCCGGTCTTGCCCAGAGTGGCGCCCGCGGCGAGGCCGATCCGACCGCCGCCTCCGACGAGAGTGACGGTGGTGCCGGTCAGGATCGCTCCGCTGTTCAGCGCGATGCCACCGCTGCCCGACGTCGCGGTCAGAACCCGGCCGGCGCCGATGCTGCCGGTGGCGATAATGGTGCCGGTGCCGCCGGTGGTCAGGCCGATGTCGCGACCGGCGGTGAGCGGGCCGGCAACGGTCAGATTGCCTGTGTCGACCAGGACGAAATCGCTGCTACCGCCGACGGCGAATGCGCCGAGAGTGCCGATCGCGTTGGCGGTGTCGGTCAGGGTGACGGACCCGGTGGCACCGCCCACCAGCGTTCCGACATTGATCAGCGGTGCCGACTGGGTGATGGGGCCTTTGGAACGCAGATCGAGCGTGCCTCCGCCGACATCGAAGGTCCCGACGATGGCGATGGTGCCGGCTGTCGTTGTCGCGCCGGTGTCTGGATCGTTGATCGCGCCGATGGTGATGCGAGACGCGGTGATGCCCGACAGCGATTGCAGGCCGGCGGCCGCGCTGCCCAGGGTGGCGGAGTTGCCGATGGTGGCGGGCGCGAACGCGAACGCCGGCGAGTCGATGCCGCCGCCGGTGTCGATGCGCAACGTCTGCGCCTGCACCGCCACCGTGCCCGCGGCCGTCAGGCGCCCGCTGCCGGCGATGATGACGCCGCTGCTGTCGGTCGATTGCAGGAACAGATTGTCCCCGCCGGCGCTGACGGCGCCGTTCACGGTCAGCGCCGCGGTGTTGCGCATCAGGAAATTGCCGGTGCCGCCACCGGCCTGCGACACGGCAAACGCGCCCAGATTGGCAACCGTATTGATCCCCAGCAGCCGGACATCGCCGGCCGCGCCGCCGCTGCTGCGCAGGGTGCCGGCAATCAAGGTCCCGGTCGCGGCCTGCACGATGCTGCCCGATGCGGCCGAGAGATCGACGATGGCGCCAGGCTTGCCCAGCAGGGCGGTATCGTTCAGCGCGATCCCGTTGGTGCCGGCCAGGGTGATGGTGGCACCGGTCACGCTGGCGGTGCCGTTCAGGGCGATGGTGCCGGAAGACATGTCGATGGCGCCCGTCGCCGTCACCGATCCGGCGATGGCAATCGCGCCACCACTGACGCTCGACAAAGTGGCCCCGGTGCCGCTGACGACTCCCGCGCCGCCGACGCTGACCGTGCCGCCCGTGCCGCTGAGCAGGCTGACAGTGCCGGCGGTGGAAGCGACCGTGCCGAGGACGGAAATCAGCGGGGAAGCCTGCGCGCTGGGCGGGCTGGATGGTCCGGCACCGCCGGTGGCCAGGACAACATCACCCGATGCCTGCAAAACGATGCCGGAATTGACGGTGATGGTGCCGCCGGCCTCCAGGGTCAGCGACAGGTTGGGCTGCTTGGTCAGGCTGACATTGCCGGCCACCGTGATTGTCTGGGTGGCCTGCAGGAGAACATTGCCCTCGAAATCGTTCAGGGCAGTGTTGGAAATCGTGTCCGGCGGGATGGACGCGGCACCCGCCAGCACGGTGCCGGTGTTCTTGACCGTCGTGTCCCAGGTGCCGGTGCCGAAGCTGGCATCAACGATATCCAGAAAGTCCGGATCCAACAAAATCGATCCCGCCCGTCCGCTCGGCGCCGAAACCGTGATCTTGCCCGTCACGCTGGACAGGCTGCGCCCCGATACCTCGACAAACCCGCCGTCGCCGCCGGACGCGCCGCCACGGGCGCTGATCGCGCCGTTCATCCGGGTGGTGCCGGACGACAGCAGGGTGATGTTGCCACCCGTGCCCAGGACGCGCGCGTCGGCGGCGATGGTGGCGCCGGACTGGACCGTGACGTTGGCCGCCATCCTCTGGTCGGTGACGGGCGGACCGCTTGGTGTGCGAACCCGGGCGACCCCGATGCCAACGGTGCCGCCTCCGGCCTGACCGGATGCGCTGATGCGCGCGGTCGACGCTACCGTGACCTGTCCGCTCGGGACGACGCTGATCGAGCCGCCGGTCTGGCCGGCTCGGTTGCCATCGGCGGTCACGGTGCCAGCCACGATAACGTCGCCGCCACGGCCCGACAGAACCACCCGCCCGGTCTGGCCGCCTCGTGTGTTGGCCGATACCCGGCCGCCGCTGTTGACCAAGGTGGAAACCACGCCATCCACCGCCTCGGCCGTCAGGACCACGGTGCCGCCGGCGGCCGATATCGTGCCGGTGTTGGTCACCAAAGCGGGTGCGTCACCGGGGTTCGATTGCACCTGCCGCGTGACGTTGATCGACAGCAACCCGTCGCCGTAAAGGTCCAGGGTGTGCGCCTCGGCACCGGCCAGGATGACCTTGCCCATTTTCGCACGGATAACGCCGGAATTGGCGACCTGAGGGGCGACCAGGGCGGCCAAGCCCTGCTCTCGGATCGTGATGGTGCCGCGATTTTCGATCTTCGCGCCGGGTTTGGCAGGCTGGTCGAACACCATCCGCCCAGCCATGAAATTGTTGTTGCTGATCCCGGCGGCAGACACGACCAGTCCCGCCGTATCCACCTGCGCACCGCGATGAAACAGCACGCCCGCCTGGTTGACCACCACGACCTGCCCGTTGGCCTGGATCCGTCCGGCGATCTCCGACGGGTTGGGGCCCACCACGCGGTTGAGCGTCACCGCATTGGCGGACGGTTGCTGAAACTGCACGGTATGCTGGCTGCCGACGTCGAAACTCTGCCAGTTGACCGCGCCGCGCTGGCTGGCCTGACTGACCGTGGTCTGCGCCGTGGTCTGAGCGATGCTGGCCTGGCCGGCAACCACCTGCCCACCGGTAGGGCGCGCGGTCGGCGCCGGTTGCGCCACGGCCACAAACGGTGCCCCAGCGACGACAAGACACGCCACCGCCTGCAACGCCGTCGAGCGCAGCAGACCAGACCGGTCGCACAGGCGCAACACCTCGCCTTGCCAGCAATTCTCAATGCGGACGAATCGCAGTCGCATTTGCCGCCGGATGATCGGCGACGGGTTGACCGAGTCCGATCCGCCACAGTCGGAAGACAATCGTCCCGGTCGCCCAGATAGGGGATTCGCAAGCGGCTCGGTCTCCGGTTCA
>CALQHT020000133.1 GCA_943330455.2 Nitrosovibrio sp. Nv4
CACGCGCAGCTACCAGAAAGGCATCAAGGTCACAGATGCCGAGATGGCCGCTCTCAATATCACGGGGGACACATTCCATCCGGAGTGGAACTATACCATCTCGCCAAGGCCACCAACTTGAAGCGGTAGTTTTTGCGTGTTGCCTAAGTGTGGCCCAAACTGGCGGCAACCGGTCTGTCAGCCTCGGTCGCATTGATCACGCCACGCCAGAGCTTGCGCTCATGCGGGAAGTAGTCGGACACCGGATAATGCAGCGTGTGGTTGTTCTCCCACACGACGACGGTATTCGGTCGCCAGGTCAGGCGGAAATGGAATTCCGGTCGCTGGACGTGACGATAGAGTTCGCGAAGCAACGCATCGCCTTCCGCCGTTGGAAGTTCGACAATGCCACGGCAATAGATCGGCACGTTGACGAACAGGTACCGCCGGCCATTCCCCGGATCGCGGGCCACCAGTGGATGCACGACTGGCGGCGCCTTCTCCAGCGCCTCCGCTTGCTCTTGGGTATACCGGCGCTTCGTATTCTGGGTTGGCGTCATGCGATGGTAGCAGTGCAGAGCCTCGATCCGTTCCTTCAGCTCGTCTGAAAGTCCTTCATAGGCAGCCTCCAGGCTGGCGAACAACGTGTCGCCACCAACCGGCGGCAGTATCTTCGCGTAGAGCGAAAGGACGCGGGTCGGCAGTTCGCGGAACGAGTGGTCCATGTGCCAGTAATTGATCTGCTGCTGTTCGTTGGGCCGGGTATGGATGGCCCCGACCTCCGCGGGGTGGTTTTCATCCACCACCATGTCTTCCTTCACGGGCGTGCCGAAGACCCTCAGGAGTTCCGCGTATTGATGTGGGGAGATGTCCTGATCGCGAAACACAAGCACCTTGCGATCGGCCAGCGCCTCTCGGAGTTCCCCGAGCGCCTCCGCGCTTGGCTGCCGCAGGTCGATTCCGGAAATTTCGGCGCCGAGCGCGGGCACGATGGGACGGGAATTGATGTGAGCGTAACTCTTGGTGGCGATTGTTCCCATCGGTCGAAGGGATTCAAATCCGTGATGGGTTCGCTCGCCTGGCATTGCGGTCAGGCGCTGTATCGCGGGTGTGTCGGTTTGAGGCATTCCTGGGTCCCCCTGCTTCAGACGCCGTCGGCGCTTCTGAGCCGTTGGGGCTCAGGCTACATCAGAGGGGGAGAAGGCCCAAGCCCACAGCCATGCACGGTCTGATGTGGCCCTGGACGTGGAACATGAAGGACGCGTGCTGTTGGTTTTTTGCGCGGGTGGGGGTCATGAGCCGGCCTAGATATTCATGTTATGTTCTAGGATGACAGGACGTCCCGTGGCAAGGAAATTCGCGCCCCGGCCGAATCTCGGGGTGAAGACAGCTCCGTAATGCATTGATCGGGCGTTGTTTGTAGAAATTATGTGCGCTTGGTTAACGCGCGCGTCCTTGTTTTGAGACCGCCTGGGCGGAGGCCTGTCGCGGTCCTCGCGGTCTTTAAGATCCGACATCAGGATCGCCCGCTATCCTACTGACAGGATGCGACGATTCAGGTCGTTTTGAGAGTTTACTTTAAGACCGGCGGCCGCCCCGGTTCATTGCGAAATACCGCGGAAAGCCCGGGGTTCCGTTACAAATCCGTGCGGGAATCGGGGGTATTTGTATCGCTTCCCGGTGGTTAACCTGTCGTTTACGCCTGCGCCCAAAAGCGTCAATTGCTGCCTGTTTTATGGGCTGGTATTTCCGCCGTGACTGTTTTCGGGCACGACGCAGAGTGGGAACATCCGAGCGCCTGTTGAGCCGGTCATTCTTGCGCGTC
Organism: Nitrosovibrio sp. Nv4; assembly: GCA_943330455.2. GTDB lineage: Bacteria > Pseudomonadota > Alphaproteobacteria > Acetobacterales > Acetobacteraceae > Rhodopila. The sequence continues at coordinate 1,805 of CALQHT020000133.1, forward strand.
GCCGATGGCGGCGGCGGCGGGGCGGTGTCGCTTGCCAATGCGGGGGCGATCACCCTGGGCACCGCCGCTTCGCCATCCTTCACCGACCAGGGCCCGCGCACCCTGGCGGCGCAGTCGATCGGTGGTGCGCCAGGCTCGGGCGGCAAGACCACCGCCGCGACCGGCGGCAAGGACGGTCCAAGCGATGCATCCCGTCGGTAGTCTCCCGGTGACGCCCCCCGACCGTGGCAGTTCAGAACCCCGGCGATCGAGGCGTCGTAGCGCTCCTCAGATGCCCCGGTCATCGCATCCTCGACAGCTGTGGCCTATGATCGCAGGATCGTAGACCCCTTTTGGTTCCGGTTCATCCGGCTTAGGACCATGCCATGCAACGACAGACCATCGGCATCATCTGGATTGGCGGGCTTGTGCTGGCGCTGGTGCTGTATCTGATCGGTCCCGACAGTTTCGTGACCGCCTGCCTCGATTTCCTGGCCGCGCTGGACGATGCGTTCCACGCCTTCCTGTCGTTCCTCGGCACCCAGGCGTTCAACGTCGTGCGAGCCGCCGCCATCGCGATCTTCATGGTGTTTCTGGTGCTGGCGTTCATGGCGGCGTCCAAAGGCCTGCGGGCCGGCTGGGCTCTGATCATCGTTCCGGTCACGTTCCTGATGCTGGTGTGGGGGCCGAGCAGCGCGATGACGGGGAGTATCAGCCGGTGGTTCGCGGCGCTGTTGCTGGTCATTATCGGCGGCGGCGTCATGACCCAACGGCTGCTCGCCCCGCCGCCACCGTCCCGCATGCCCCCGCCGCCGCCCGGTTCATGGCCTCCGCAGCCCGGCCGACCGGGTTGATCCGATCGGACCGTGCATGAGCTTGTCCGGTCCGCCGTCAGGAGACCCTGCCACGGAACCGCGGGCACAGCGCATCGCGCGGATCCTGCTGGTTGGCGGCCTTCTTGTGCTGGCCGGTTGGACATTGCGCTTTTTCCTGCCGGCCCTGGTATGGGCGGGGATTCTGGCGATCGCCGTATGGCCGCTGTACCACCGCATGGGGCGAGGCCGGTTGCAGGGGGACCGGCTGGTACGGCCCGCTGTGTTCACCCTTGCGGTGGCGTTGCTGTTTCTGCTGCCTTTCCTGCTGCTGGCGATCGCGGCCGTCGAGGATATGCACGCCCTGACCCGTCTGATCGAGCACGCCAATCAGGCCGGCATCGACCCACCGGTTTGGCTGAATAGCTTACCGCTGGTTGGGATTCCGCTGGCCGACTGGTGGCACGACCACCTGGCGCATCCCGGCTGGGGAGCCGATCTTCTGGCATTCGCGCGCCGGCCAGGCCTCCTGGACACTGGCCGGCTGATCGGCGTGCAAGTGGCGCACCGGCTGACCTTGATGTTCAGCGCCCTGCTGACCCTGTTCTTCGTCCTCCGGGATGGGGACCGTCTGGCCGCTCAGGCGATCCGGGCCGGAGAGCGGATGTTCGGCCCGAATTCCGAACCCATGCTTCGCCATGTGGCTGCCTCGGTGCACGGCGTCGTGGACGGGTTGGTTCTGGTCGGGCTCGGTGTCGGGTTCATCATGGGGATTGCCTATGCGGCCACGAGCGTCCCGCATCCCGCCCTGTTGGGCGCCCTGACCGCGATGGGGGCGATCATTCCGTTTGGCGCGCCGCTGGTCATCGGCATCGCGGTCCTGCTGCTGCTCGCGCAGGGGGCGGTCATATCGGCGGTGGTGATCGTCGCGCTCGGTGTCGCAACGACCTTCATCGCCGACCATTTCGTGCGCCCGGTCCTGATCGGAGGCGCCACCAGTCTGCCATTCCCATTCGTGCTGTTCGGCGTGCTCGGCGGGCTGGAGGCTTGGGGGCTGTTCGGCCTGTTCCTGGGCCCGGCGCTGCTGACGGTGCTGGTGATGTTGTGGCGGGAATGGGTGGCGTAGCGCTCGGGATTACCGATGTCGGGCGTTTCACGGCCTCGCAAAACCCACTACATCGTCTTCATCCAACGGGACGCTGCCATGACCGAACCAGACTCCCCGCCCGACCTGCTCGCCGCGATCATTGGCGCCCCCGCCGGCTCGCCGATCGATCACATTCGGCGGGACCGGCCGGATATCGTGCGCCACAGCCAGGGCAGCCACGACGTGTTGCTGTCGCCGCAAGACCCGGGCGGGGTCTCGCCGGCCGAACGGGCGCTGATCGCATGGCGGGTCGCCGATCTGTCCGGTCACAAGGCGTTGGCCGCCCATTACCGGGCCATGCTGGACCACCGTGACAAGACGCTGGCCGACGCGGCCACGGACGCGCGGCTTGCCACGATCCTGGACCATGTCGTGCGGCTCACGACCGCTCCCGGCACCGCCACGAAGGCCCATATCGACGCGCTGCGCGCCACGGGCCTGACCGAGCGCGATATCGTCGCCATCTCCCAACTCGTTGCGTTTGTTGCCTATCAGGTGCGGGCCGCCGCCGGCCTTGCCCTGTTGGTGCGGGATGCCGCCGCATGAGCCCGAAACGCTTTACCCTTGATCCCGTCGACTGGTCCGCCTGGATGCCGCCGGTGCGTGCCGAAACCGCGACCCCGATCCAGCTTCAGGCGCTCGCGGCGAGCCCGTCCGCCACGTCGGAGTATTTCCTGACCCTGGCGCACGACGTCGAATCGCTGGCCGAACGCTCCCCTCTGTTCCACGCGGCGATGTATGTGCCACGCGGGCTGCGTCGAGCCGAACGGGAGCTGGCGACGGTGGTGGTCTCGATCATCAACGGCTGCGTCTATTGCTCATCGGTCCATGCGCGCCGGTTCGTGGAACTGACGAAGCAGCCGGAGATCATCCGCGCGCTGTATGACGAAGGTCTGGACACCAAACTGGAACCCAGGCTGCGCGCGATCGTGGATTTTGCCGCCAAACTGACCCGCGCGCCCATGGACATGACGACGGCGGACCTGACGCCGTTGCGCGGCGTAGGCTTGAGCGATCTGGAAATCCACGACCTGATCAACGCGGTCGCGATGTTCGCCAACGCCAACCGCCTGATGCAGACACTGGGCGAGCCGGTGGTGGAAGGGGGCGCCTGATGTCTCACATGCCGGGTTTGCGTGATGCCACCCCGCGTCAGACCGCGATCATGCGGCTGGCCGGCGATCTGGCGCGTCAACTCGACGAGCGCGCGCGGATCAACGACCTGACCTCGACCTTCCCGTTCGAAAATTATCCGATCCTGCACTGCTCCGGCTATCTGCGGCTGGCTTTGCCGAAAGCCCATGGCGGCGACGGGGCTGATGTGTTCGAGATGGTGCTGGCGCAGGAAATCCTGGCGCGCGGCGATGCCTCGACGGCCCTGGTCTGCGGCATGAATCTCAGCCTGTTGGGACGGGTGTTGGACGCCAAGGCGTGGGCCGAGCCGGTGCTGGCCGAGATTTGCACTGCACTGGCGCGCGACGGCGGCACCATCAACAATTGCGTGACCGAGGCCGAACTCGGCAGCATCTCCCGCGGCGGGCTGCCGTCCATGGTGGCCGAATCGGCCCCGGGTGGCTGGCGCCTGACCGGGCGCAAGATCTTCGTCACCGGCGCCCCGGTCCTGCGCATTCTGGCAACCGCCGTGGTGCTGCCACCCAGTGAACGCGCCCCGCAAGGGGAACTGGTGCACGCGCTGGTCGAAGGCGGCTCCCCCGGCCTGAGCGTGGAGGACACCTGGAGCGGCAGCCTCGGCCTGCGCGGCTGCGGCAATTTCGACGTGGTCTACGACAAGGTGTTCGTCCCCGATTCCCGCATCGTCGAGCGCCAGATCGTCGGCGGCCCGAGGCGGCCCCAGGGCGGCAGCGCCTGGGCACTGCCCTTGGCGGCGGTGGCGCTGGGGATCGGCCAGGCGGCCTGCGATGCCGCCGGCCACTATGCCAACAACCGCGTCCCTGCCGCGTTGGGCCAGCCGATCGCCACCCAGCCGCATATTCAGCAATGGATCGGCCAGATGGACGTGCAACTGCGGGCCGCCCGCGCCGTCCTGCACGACACCGCTCGTGCCTGCGTCAAGGGAGAGATCGCCGGCCCCGACATCACCGCCGCGGTCGCCGCCGTGAAATATCTCTGCACCAATGCCGCCTGTTCGGTGACCGAAACGGCACTGCGGGTCGCCGGTGGCTTCAGCATGACCCGATCCCTGCCGTTGGAGCGCTATTTCCGCGACGCCCGCGGCGGTCTCTTCCAGCCCCCGCAAGACGATCTCGCCCTGATGCTTCTCGGCCGCACCGCAATGGAGGCGGAAAAGCAGCGTTCGGCTGATAGCAACGGCCCTGGCCGTTGATCGGTGCACCACCCCCTTACCGTCATTGCCGGGCTTGACCCGGCAACCCGCCCCCCGCCGTTGAAGCGAGGGTGGCCGGGTCAAGCCCGGCAATGACGGTAGTGGTGTGGGGACGCCGACGACGGTGGAGGCGATGCACCGGTCAACAGCTAGGGTCATAGGAATAAGCCGATCCCACCGCATCACACGCTCCCCTCGGCGACTGGCGCGTTCGCACTGACCCCACCCGGCATCGTCGTCGGCCTGACCGCGGAGGCCCGCATCGCTCGCCGCATCGGTTGGCCGGTCGAGGTCGGTGGTGGCACTCCGTCCGGCGCCGCCATGGCCGCGGAACGTCTGATCGCACAGGGCGTCTCCGGTCTGGTCAGCTTCGGGTTGGCCGGCGGATTGTCGCCGTTGCTCGTCGCGGGCCAGGTGATCGTCCCGTCCTCGGTCACGGTGGAGGGACAGGTTCTGGCGGCGGACCCCGGGTTGGCGGACCGATTGGGCGGCCTGTCCGGGCATATGCTGCTGGCCGGTCATGGCATTGTCGCCACCGCCGCCGAAAAGCAGGTGGTCCATGTCGTCAGTGCCGCCGATGCGATCGATCTGGAGAGCGGGGCGGTCGCCCTGGCCGCATCCCGTCACGGAGTCCCGTTCGCCATCCTGCGTGCCATCTGCGATCCGGCGCATCGAGACCTGCCCCAGGCCGCCCTGGTGGCCTTGGACGGCGGCGGCGCGATCGGATTCGTTCGTGTCATGGTCTCGGTCCTGTCGCATCCGAGCCAGATCCCGACCCTGCTCCGACTGGCCAATGACGCCACCGCCGCCCGCCGGGGGTTGCTGGATCGGGTGGCTATGATCCGAGGGGCCGAAGGCGGCGAATCGCGGGAAACGACCCGACAATAGGCCCGCGTGGCTTTCCCGCTTCCCGCTTGTGTTGCTATCCTGCCGCCAACGGTCACGCGACCGCAGGAGGAAACCACAATGTCCATTTTTGTCGTCGGCGGTACAGGCTTTATCGGTATTCGAGTCATCCCCTTGCTCGTCGCACGCGGCGAAACGGTCATCTGCATGGACATCAACCCGAACGCGAAGCCGTTCGAGGCGTTTGGCGACAAGGTGAAGGTCGTGCGCGGCGACGTGACCCAGTTCGACAACGTGATCTCCGAAATGGCGGCCTCAGGCGCCGACCGGGTGATCAATCTGTCGTACAACCTGGGTGCCGATCTGGTCCCGCATCTGGCGACCAAGCTGAACATCGTCGGCATGGACAATTGCTTCGAGGCCGCGCGCATCCTGAAGATCAAGCACACGGTCTATGCCAGCTCCCTGGCGGTGAACGGCCAGCAGCGCCATTTCGGCGACCGCCCGGTGACCGAGGACGACCTGCATCGCGGCGACTACCAATACGCGATGCACAAGAGCTTCAACGAATGGCAGGCGAAGGACTATGTCGCCAAGCACGGCATGGTGATCACCGGCGTGCGCCCCGCCAACGTGACCGGTCCGGACAAGGTGCGTGGCTCGGTCGACCACGTGAATGTGATCACCCGTCCGGCGCGTGGGGAGGCGATCACGTTCCCCTTCGCCGACGCGATGCGCTGCCCGATCCATGTCGACGACATCGCGGAAGTGTTCGTTCGTGTGTTGCTGGCGGACAAGCCGAAGCACCAGATCTACAGCTCCGGCGGTCAGGTCGTCAGCATGGGCGACCTGGCGGCGATCGTGCGCGGTTTCCTGCCGGACGCGAAGATCACGTTCGAGAAGGAGACCGGCGGCAAGGAAAGCTCCGGCAACTACCTGATCGACAACACCCGTCTGGTCAGCGAGTTCGGCGTGCAGTACCGCCCGTATCGCCAGCGCGTGCTGCAGATCATCAACGAAGTCCGCGCCGACCGGGGCCTGCCTCCCATCGCCGGCTGACGCGGTTTATCGGGCTGCCCGCTTCCGTTCCCCGGAAGGATCGGGGCCCCTACCATCCCGCGCCCGATCGGCGGCGCACGCCGCCGATCGACGGATGCGGACCAACGTTGTGCGATCAAGCACACGTCTAACCGTCATTGCCGGGCTTGACCCGGCAACCCGCGCTTCAGCGGCAGGGGGCGGGTTGCCGGGTCAAGCCCGGCAATGACGGTGAGGCGCGTTTATCAGTCCATGGTACGGGTCGTCGATATTGCTCGGCACAATGTCGAATCGCACCGCCGATCGACACGCGCCGAGGTGGGAAGCCGACTCCGCGCGGCATCTGCTATCCAGGGTAAGTGACCGATCCTGTTCTGGCCCTGCTGGTCGTCATCATTCTCGTCCTGTTTGTGTTGGGCGCGGTCAGTGCCGCCTTGCCGGCAACCGTCCGGCAGGCGACCGGCTTCGTCGCCGCCGGTGCGTCAGGGTTTGGTGCCCTGCTGGCCTTGCTGTCGCTGACCCTGGCGGCCACCGACGCAACCTTGGAATTGCCGATCGGTCCGCCGAGCCTGGCGTTCACCCTGGCCTGCGATCCGCTCTCCGGCTTCTTTCTGTTGCTGCTGTTCCTGACCGGCACCGCCGCGATCGTCTTCGCGACCGAGACCGAACCCGCGTCCGACCCCGCCACGCTCTCCGGCCCCGTGATCTGCATCGCGGGACTGGCGCTGGCGTTGCTGGCGACCGACGGCATCCTGCTGGGCCTCGGCGTCGCGGTGGCGAGTCTGGCGCTCTGGGCCACGGGTGAACCCAACCGGGCGCGCGGCATGCAATTGAGCATCGGACTCCTCGCCGCGGGCGCCATGGTGATCGTCTCGGCGCTTGGCGCATCGACCCTGGGGCTGGCGAGCCTGGATGGGTCGGTCTTGGGCCTGTCCACCTTGGGCGTATCCACGTTGGGAGGCGCCTCCGGGTCCGGGTTGGTGCGGTTGGCCGATCGCAGCTCGCTGCCCACGCATCTGGCATTCGCCCTCGCGCTGGTAGCCGCCGGGGCGTTGGCCGGCCTTGCGCCATTGCACCGCTGGCTGGTCCTCGCCCCCACTGTGATGCCCGCGCGCGCCGGGACCTTGCTCTGCGGCGCCATGGTTCCGGTGGCGGTGTATTGCCTGTTGCGGACGGTTGCCTCCGGGGCGGGCATGGGATTCGCCCCCTGGTGGGGCGCGCTGCTGATGGCTCTGGGCGCCGTTTCGGCGGTGGTCGGCGCCTGGATCGCGGCGCGGGAGCCGACATTGGCGACGATTCCCGCCGCGTTGAGTTGCCGCCAGACCGGACTGGCCGCCATCGGCATCGGCCTGACCTTGTTTGCCCTCGCGACGGACCTGCCGAGCATGGCGCGGTTGGCGTTAGGAGGGATGTTTTTGGCGGTGGTGGGGCAGGCGCTGTGCGTGACCGTGCTGATGCTGGTGAGCGGCGCGGTGCTGAGGAGCGCCGGCAGCCTGCGTCTGGATCGCCTGGGCGGGCTGATCCATCGCATGCCACTGACCGCTTCGTGCGTGATGGCGGCGCTGTTCGGGTTGGTTGCCTTGCCGCCGGGTCTTGGTTTTGCCGCGTCCTGGCTGCTCATACAGGCGGCGCTGGCGGGGCTTCGATCGACCTCCGCGCCGACCCAGATTCTGTTCGTGGGGCTGATCGCCGGCATCGCTCTGTCGGCGGCGCTCGCGCTGGCGGCCGCGGTGCGTCTGATCGGGGTCGCGTTTCTCGGCCGTCCGCGCATGCCGCGATCTTCGGTGGCCGAGGATATCCCGCGGCCCGCGCGTCCGGTGCCCCTGGTTCTGGCCGGATTGTCCCTGTGCGTCGGGCTGCTGCCGGGGATTGCCCTGGCGTTCCTGGCCGGTCCCGCGATCCACCGACTGTCCGGCGGGCGCGGCGAGCCGATCCGCGCCAGCCTGGCGCTGCTGCCCCTGGAGGGGGAGGCCGGCTATGTGCCGTTGGTCATCCTCGCCCTGCTGGCGCTGGGTGCCGCCGCGACAATCGCCGTGCTCCGTCGCCTGAGCGTGCACCAGCGCGACGGACCGGCCTGGCAGGATGGATTTGCCCGCGCCCCGGCCTGGCTGCCATTCGGCGATCCGCTGACCCAGACGGATGGGCGCGGCTTCGTTCCGGACCTGCCGTCGGTCCGCATCTCACGAGGCGGCCGGATCAGGCTGCCTCGACTGGCGGGACGGGTGCAACCTGGTCGCGTGCCAGCCGGTAGCGTGCCCTCCGGTAGCATGCGAGGCCGCCTTGCGACCGCCGGCCACGCGGTGCTGGCCTTGGTTGTCGGCCTGCTGATGCTGGTTGTCTGGATCGAGGCGCTGTGATCCTGGCGCTCTCCATTTTGGCGCAACTGGTGCATGTGGCGCTGATGCTGGCGGCGGTGCCGGTGTTGGATTGCGGCATGCGCTGGCTGGCGGCATGGGTGGCCGGTCGGCCCGGCCCGCCGCTGCTGGCCGGCTGGTGGGACATCGTCAGGCTGTTCCGCAAGCAAGTGGTCGTGACCGAGGGCCAGTCGCCGATCACCACCGCCGCACCGGCCGTTTGCCTGGCGCTAACCGCCGCCGGTGCGGTTCTGGTGCCGTCCTTCACGCTGGGAATGGTGCTGGCCCCCTGCGCGGACCTGGTGGCGATCGCCGGACTGCTGATGGCGGCCCGGGTCGTGATGGTGTTGGCCGCGCTGGACTCCGGAGCGGCCTGGGGCGGGTTAGCCGCGTCCCGGTCCGTGAGCCTGACCGTGATCACCGAGCCTGTCCTGTTGGTCGCCGTGCTCGCGTTGGCTTTGGCCGCGGGCGCCACCAACCTGGACACGATTGCCAGCATCCAGCACGACGATTCGGTGTCCGCGGGCGTGGTGCTCGCGGCGATCCCGGTCATTGCCGTGGCGTTGGGGGTGCTCGCCCTGGTCGATACCGCCGAGATGCCGATGGACCGGATCTTCAGCGGCGGACCGCTCGCGGTGGCAAAACTGGCCGAGACTCTTCGGCTGCTGGTCTGGTTCAACCTGCTGGGCGCCCTGCTGCTTCCCATCGGGATGGCACACATCGAGGCCGGGTTGCTGGACTGGCCGCTCGGTCTGCTGTCCTGGGGCGGGAGGACCCTGTTCCTTGCCGTATGCGTCACCGGTTTGCGAGCGGTGGGCGGTCGGCTGTCGCCGGCCCAGACTCGCCCCGCTTTGGGTTTGGCCTTGGCGTGCGGGGTCCTGGCGGTTGTGATGGTGCTGGTCGGGATGGCGGTGGCATGACATTGCTTCCGGCCCTCGCTTGTCTGGCCCTGGCGGCGGGTTTGGCGCAACTCTGCACCGGGCATCCGCGCGCCTTGGTTGGTTTTTCCATGGCCCAGGGTTCGGCCGTTGTTCTGGCCCTGCTCGCCGGAGGCTGGTTCGGAGCCGCTTCGATCGTGTTGGTGGTCTCCGTCGCTCCCATCCCACTGCTGTTCGCCTGGCTCCCCGCATTACGCGCTCGGTCGGCAGTCGCGAGATCACGAGGATGGGGATTGGCGCTGGGAACCGCCGGAGCCGCGCTGGCCGCACAGATCCCTGTCGTCGGTTTGCCGTTTGCGGTTCTGCTCGCCGGTCTTGTGGCGGTCGGGACCCGGTCGGAAGCGGGCACGCGCGTGCTGGGAGTGCTGGCGATGCAGCACGGGATCACGTTGGCGGCCTGCTTGCAGGGTGAAGCGGACGGGCTGACGGTCCTGGTGGCCGCGGTGCCCATCGTGCCGGTCATCATGGTGGCGTCGATGATGGTGCGACCGTCGCGGGCGGAGGGCGCGCCGTCGTGATTCCAGCCGCCGCCCTGGCCTTGCTGCCGGCATTCTGTGCGGGCGCGATGTTTCTGCTGCCGCAGGGATGGGCGGCGCGGCGTGTGGTGTTGTTCGACGCCAGTGCGCGCATCGTCGTCCTGCTGGCCTGTCTGGCCATGTTCCTGGTTGAGGAGGAGCCCGCCTGGCCGGACTCCCTGTCGCTGCTGACGGCCTGTCTGGTAGCCGCCCAATCGATGTTGATCGGCCTGTCCCATATGCGGCGCGGGTCGCGATCCAGGTTGGCTGGCTGTCGGGACCATGGCGTGCTTGCCGGCCTGCTTCTGGTTGCCCTGGCGACCGAGCCGCTGCTGGTCTGGCTGGCGCTGGTACTGACCGCCGCGGTGGCACGCGTCTCGGAAAGGTCCGGGATGCTGGATGTGGAGATGCCCGCCACCGGGACGGATGACGGGGGAGACCCCGATGGGAACATCATCGCCGGCGGCGCAAATTCTCCCCCTCCCCTTGCGGGAGGGGGTTGGGGGAGGGGTCTCACGCAGCCTCCTTGTTGTTTAACCCCTCCCCCCAGCCCCCTCCCGCAAGGGGAGAGGGAGAATTTGCCGGGCGGTCGCAGACGGGCGTGCATGTCGATCGTCTCGGTCGGCCCCCGGCATCGATCGGATCCGGTCGGGATGGACTGGTCGCGGGCGCCGGCTGCCTCATCCTGTTTGGACTGATAGCCCTGCCATCAGCGCCAACCTTGCTGGCGCTGGGGTGTTTGCTGCTGGGGCAGGCCATGCTGGTGGTCATGGTGCCGGCTCTGCTGCCCCTGGTTCTGGTGCTGGTGCCTCGGTTTCGGGGCATCGCATCGCTGACCCATGACGCGGCGGTGACCGACGCGATGCTGATGGCGCTGGGTCTGGCCACGGCCCTTGCCTGTGCCGCGGCGCTGCTGATGCGTCCCCGCTGGCTGATACGGTCCCTGGGGTTGATGCGGCTCGGCGGGCAGGACCGGCTGGCTTTCCTGCACATCGCCCAGACCGGCATCGGCGTGTTCGCGTTCGGTCTGGGCACCGCCGAGGCGCTGCTTGCCGGCCTCATCACCCTGCTTCTGGTGACGGTGACCTGGACCGCCGTTGAAATCAGCACCGCCGGCAAAGCCGAACGGCTTGTCGCGGTGGCTGGGATGGCGGGACTGCCACCGTTCGGCGTATGGCCGGGACTGGTGCTGGTCGTGCTGGCCACCGCGCATCGGTCGGTTTGGCTGCTGCTGGTCCTAAGCCTCGCATTGGGGCTGATCGCCTGGGCCACCGTCGCTCGCCTTCCCCCCGGGCGATGGACCCGTTCGGCCGTTCCTGCCTTGGCCTGGGTGCCGCTCGCGGCGACCGTTCTGCTCGGTCTGGCCATGCCGGACATCGCGACGGCCTGGCTGCGTAACCTGACCGTGGTGCCCGGATGAGTGTGTCCGCCTTGATCCAATCCGCCGATGCGGTGGTCTGTCGTCCGTGGTTGCGCCACATCCTGCCGACGGCGGACTGGGCGGCGTTGGTCGCGACCTTGGCCGGCGAGAAGCTGGACCTTCTGGCGCTGTGGGCCGACCCACTCCAGGTCCATGCGTTGCTGTTCGACCCGGTCGCGCTGTCGGTGCATGCGGTCTCGACGACGGTCGAACACGGCGCCTATCCGGCGCTTTCCACGGTTCGTCCGGGGGCGGCCTGGTATGAACGGATGATCCGCGACCTGTGGGGCCATGAGGCGTCTGGCGGGCTGGACCGCCGCCCCTGGCTCGATCACGGGCGCTGGCCGAGGATGTTCCCGATGGGGACGCGGCCGAGCGACACACCGGGATCGGCGGAACCACCGGAGTTTCTGGGCGAGGCCGAGACGAGCCAGATGCAGGTGCCGATAGGTCCCACCTCCGGCCTGATCCAGGACGCGGCGCATCTCCGACTGACGATGGACGGCCCGCGCATCCTGCGAGCGGAAAGCCGTCTCGGCTACACCCACAAGGGCACGTTATCGCTGATGCAGGGAAAATCGCCCCGGGCCGCGGCGCGTTTTGCCGCCCGCATCTCGGCCGATGCCACCGTGGCACACGCCATCGCCTTTGCTCAGGCCGCCGAAGCCGCCTCGGACACCGAGCCGCCTCCCCGCGCGGTCGGGTTGCGGGCGATCATGCTGGAGGTTGAGCGGATCACCGCTCACCTGGCCACGCTCGCCGCGGTGGCCGATTGTGTCGGCGCCGCGGGGCCGCGCGTGACCGCCGAACGGCTGCGGGAACACGTGCTGGGGGCATCGGAGGCTGGGTTCGGGCACCGACTGATGATGGACTGCGTCGTTCCTGGCGGTGTTGCGTTGGACATCGCACTCGAAGGCACCGCGCCTCTCACGGACGCCCTGGAAGCGGTGGCGGCGGCGGTCGCCCCCCTGCGGCGCATGGTCGGCGGTTTCGCGATGGCAACCCGGCTGGTGGGGTGCGCACGGGCGGATCTGGGGATGGTAACCGCTCTGGCGGTCGGCGGCGTCGCGGGACGAGCGGCCGGGCGGCGGATGGATGCGCGGATGATCTCGCCGCTTTATGCCGATCTGGATTATGCGCCCAGCCTGAAGACCGAAGGGGACGCAGTGTCGCGCTGCCGGGTGATGCTGGCGGAGATCGAGGAAAGCCTGCGGTTGATCTTCTATCTGTTACGCATCTTGCCGGATGGCGTGACCTCGACAGTGCTGCCCCAAGTCAGCGGGGAGGGCATCGGCTGCGCGGAATCCGCCCGCGGCGATGTCTGGCACTGGGTGCGGCTGGATCACGGTCGGATCGTGTCGGTCTTCGCGCGAGACCCGGGCTGGGCGCTGTGGCCCCTGGCGGAGGCCGTTCTGGTAGGGGCGTCGTTCGATGATGTGGCGCTGACCCGGGCGTCGCTGGCGCTGTCGGTCTCGGGGATGGATATGTGAGGGTGCGAACCAAAGTTGTGGGATCGAGTGCACGTCTCACCGCCATCGCCGAACTTGACCCGGCAACCCACGCTTCAGCGGCAGGGGGCGGGTTGCCAGGTCAAGTTCGGCGATGACGGTGAGGCGGATGGCAGCGTCGACGGACGCAGACGGTGCATCGATCAAGGTGCAGGGTCGAAGTCAGGGTCTGGGTAAAGGTCAAGCCCGCCCGCGTTAAGCGGTTGTTCATGGATTGCTGGCATCGTGGGCCGGTCTGACAAAATGCCGGAGACTTCGATGCCCGATGGTGCCGCCCCGCCGCTCCTGCGTATCCCGCAGATTTTCTACGGCCTGGAACATATTCCCGAGATCAAGGACCTGCTGAACCGGCTAATCCGGACCCTGGGAGACATCTCGCAGCGGCATTCCCAGTGGTATATCGCGGATAATCTGGTCACCTACGGCCACACGGCCGGCTTCCGCTTCGACCCGCGCTTCGTGGCCGCCGTCGAGGCATCCCAGCCCAAGCCGATGGAACGCTCCCTGGCCTGGCGCACCCACACCTTGTGCTGGGCCGCCGCAAGCTGCCTGGGGCTGGACGGCGATTACGTCGAGTGCGGCACCTACGAGGGCTACTCGATGGAGGTCGTCCTGCGCTATCTGGACGGCCTGAGCGGGCGAAACCGCTGGTTCTACGACGTGTTCGACCCGTCCGGCGCCGATGGAGAGGGCAGCCGGCTGCCGGAGCATTCGCCCGAACTGTATGAAAAAGTGCGCGAACGGTTTCGTCCATGGCCAAATGTCACGGTCACGCGAGGCAAAGTGCCGGACGTGCTGCACGCGGTCTCGCCCGGGAAAATCGCCTTCCTGCATATCGACATGAACAACATGGCCGCCGAACTCGGTGCCCTGGACCTGCTTTACGACCGGCTGGCCGTGGGCGGCATGATCGTGTTCGACGACTATGGCTGGACCGGCTACCAGGACCAGAAGCAGGCCGAGGACCGGTTCGCCGCGGCCCGGGGCCTATCCATCCTGGAACTGCCGACCGGCCAGGGCCTGCTGGTCAAACGCTGACCCGAACCGGTGGCGCTACGGGGTTCACACATGTCGGAATAATGGACCGGCAGAGAAAATTCTCCCCCTCCCCTTGCGGGA
>CALQHT020000134.1 GCA_943330455.2 Nitrosovibrio sp. Nv4
ACCTTGGTCCGCTTCGCGGCCCAAGCCCACAAGGGGAGGGGGAGATTTTTCTCCATTGCGGCAATTCGTGCTTGCCGCGAGACCCCAGCGTACCGGAGCGCATGAGTAGTATCCGAGCCTACTCCCGGTGGCTTCCAACCTTCTATGGTCAGGGTGCTCAAAACCGAGATCCACTTCACCGCGTCAAACAAGCGGTCGATCCGGCTGGGGATGATTGGCTCCGTCGGAAAGCTATGCCTATCGAAGTCGAAGCGGTCACCAATGGAATCTGATCCACCGTCGACCGCTACTCGCCCATCAGGCCCGCAAAAACGGCCCACCAACGACCCGATCAACCAGGGAAGCCAGATGCCCGACATCGAAGCCGAGGATAGAATCTGGATGCGCCAGGCGCTCCGCAATGCGCGCGCCGGCGGAGCCACCGTGGGCTGCGGTCCGATAGGGTGCGTCATCGTATGCAACGGTGTGGTCGTCGGCGAGGGGTTCAACGAGGTCGGGTGGCGCCGCGATCCGACCGCCCACTCCGAGATCGTTGCCATACGGCGCGCCGGCACGCATCTCCGCTGCGTGGAACTGCGGGGTGCGACGCTTTATACCACGCTGCAACCTTGCGGCATGTGCAGTATGGCCGCAATCTGGGCCAAGATCGGGCGCATCGTCTATGGCGCCGGACGGGGTGACGTGCATGAGATGTATTTCGAAAGTCGTCACATGAACACGATCGACTTCATCCGCGACGCCTATCGAGGCGACTTGTCTATTTGCGGCGGCATTCTCGTCGAGGAATGCGCCGCGCTCTATGTCCAGCCCAACACGGCCATTCCGATGGATCAACAGTTCAATCGGTGAGTGCACGCCCGATGTGAATATGCATCGGGCCATTATGCATCGGGCTATGCGCCCCCTCGCCATCATTGCCGAGCTTGACCGGGCAATGATGAAGGGGAGGGACCGTCGGCTTAGGGCTGTTCCGTTCAACCCAGAGCGATAGGCGGGCAGGGCGCGAAATTGTGACCCGCTGATGTCGGATCGGATCCTGCGGGACAACACGCCGGGGCGAGCGTTTGGGATTGTCCGGCCGATCCCCTACAATGCGGCAACCTCGCAACAAGGAAACGCCGCATCCATGACGCCCGCCCTCCGGCGCCAAGGCCTGGTGATCGTCGCCACCCTCGCCACCGCCTATGTCGCCAGCCATTTTTTCCGGGCGTCCAACGTGACCATCGGGCTCGATCTGATGCGCGACCTGTCGATCGGGCCCGAGGCTTTGGGGGCGCTGACCGGGGCGTTCTTCTTCGGGTTTTCGGCCATGCAGATCCCGTGCGGCTTCTTCTTCGACCGCTATGGCCCTCGCCTGACCGTGTTCGGCATGCTGCTGTTGGCGACCGTCGGAGCTCTGGTCTTCACCCTGGCCCCGAGTTGGCCGCTGTTGCTGACCGGGCGAGCCCTGATGGGAGCCGGGTTCGGTGTCATGCTGATCGGCAGCATGGTGGTGATCTCTCGCTGGTTTCCGCCCGACCGGTTCTCGACCCTTGCCGCGATGGTCATGTCGATCGGGTTGATTGGCAATCTGCTGGCGACTACGCCGCTTGCCTGGGGCGCCGAGCAGATCGGGTGGCGCGGGGTGTTTGCCATTGTTGTGGTGTTTACGTTCGTGGCGGCCATTGCGGTGTTTCTGGTGGTGCGTGACGCACCGCCGGGCCATCCGTTTCTGGAACGCAAGACAGAGACCGCTGGCGAGATGCTGCGTGGACTGGGGGAGGTGCTCCGCAATCGTCGCCTGCACTTCATCCTGGCACTGAATTTCTGCAACTATGCGTGCACGTTTACCGTGCAGGGCCTTTGGGGCGGCCCTTTCCTGCGGGAGGTGCATGGGCTGTCCAAGATCCAGTCCGGCAACGTGCTCTTGTTTGCGGTGGTCGCGTATCAGGTGGGTGTGCTGCTGTTCGGGCCGCTCGACCGGCTGCTCGATACGCGCAAATGGATTGTGGTTGCCGGCACTTTGGTGATCGCCTCGATCCTGGCGACACTCGGTCTGACATCGGGCGGGCCGGCCTGGCTTGCGGTCGGGTCGATTATTGCCATCGGCTTCTTCAGCGCTTCGAGCACCATGATCATGACGCATGGTCGCGGCGTGATACCGGATCGGCTGATTGGCCGCGGCATGGCGACCATCAATACGGCCGTCATGTTTGGTGTCGCCTGCATGCAGAGCCTCTCGGGCGTGATCCTTGGGCTGTTTCCCCCGATGGCCGATGGAACGCGCTCGGAGCTTGCCTATCGGGGGTTGTTTGGCTTCATGGCGGTGGTGCTGTTTATCGCGGTTTCGATCTATGCCCAGGTCGCCGATGTGCGACCGAGCGACGAGTTGAAGACGAAACCGAGATAGATTTTGGCTCTTATGCGACCCGGCGGAAAGATTGGCTCTCCGACCGACGCCTCCCCGTCATGCCGGCGCAGGCCGGCATCCACGCCTTTCGCAGGGTGCGTTAAAGGAAATCGTGGTTGGCGGGGGTTGCACGGCCGGTGGGTCATTGTTTCCGCCAATAGGTATTGGAGCGTTGTCTGTTAAGACCGGGCGATTTCTCTCACCCTACCTACCAAATCCCCCGAATGCTCGGCCGAAACCTTGTTGAGTAATCGTCGTCACCCGGTGCCCTGCTTCCCATGGGTGCGAACCAAAATCGTGGGATTGAGTACACGTCTCACCGTCATTGCCGGGCTTGACCCGGCAACCCACGCTTCAACGGCAGGGGGCGGGTTGCCGGATCAAGTCCGGCGATGACGGTGAGGCGAGTCCATCGGTCCATGGTTAGAGTCGTTGATATCACCCCACGCAATGTTGAATCGCATCTGTTTCCCATTTGACGGCATCTCCGAACCGCGCCTATCGTCGCCCTTCTCAGCCGGATAGGCCACGCCGCCGTCCGGCGATTTCCCATGAACCGCAACGACCAACCGCGCGCGAGGCCAGAATGTCCCTGACGAACGCCCCCGATCCCGCTTTCCGCCAGGCCGTCGTGCGGCGCGATCTGGACAATGTCCTGCACCCGATCGTTCAGCATCGTCTGCTGGAAACAAGGCAGGTCGTGGTGACCGGTGCGCAGGGTTCCACGATTTATGACGCCGATGGCACCGCCTATCTGGACGCCATGGCCGGCCTGTGGTGCGTGAATATCGGCTATGGGCGCATCGAACTCGCGGACGTCGCGGCGGAACAGATGCGGCAACTGGCCTATTATCCGCACTCGGCGATGAACGTGCCGGCCGCCGCGCTGGCGGAACAGATCAACGGGCTGGTGGGTGGCGGCTATCACACCTATTTCGTGAACTCCGGGTCCGAGGCGAACGAGGCCGGGTTCAAGATCGCGCGCCAGTATCAGAAGCAGGAAAAGCCGGGCCAGTTCCGGTTCAAGACGATCAGCCGCTACTTCGCCTATCACGGCACCACCTTGGCAACCTTGGATGCCGGCGGCATGGGGGAGCGCAAGGCGAAGTTCGAGCCCTATTCAGGCGATTTCGTGCATGTCGCGCATCCGCACTGCTATCGCTGCCCGTTCGGCCTGGAATATCCAAGCTGCAACCTGGCCTGCGTGAAGAACATGGAAACCGCGATCCTGGGAGAGGGCCCGGAAACGGTCGCCGCCATCCTGGTCGAACCGATCATGAGCGGCGTGGGTGTCGCGGTCCCGCCCGACGAATACCTGCCCGAGGTCGAGAAGCTGTGCCGGAAGTATGACATCCTTCTGCACGTCGATGAGGTGATCAACGGCTTTGGCCGCACCGGCAAGATGTTCGCGCACCAGCATTACGGGGTGAAGCCCGACATCATCGCCATCGCCAAGGGCATCTCCAGTGCCTACATGCCGATCGCCGCGACGGTCGTGAAGAACAACGTGTTCGAAAGCTTCCTGGGCGAGGCATCCGAAAACCGCCAGGTCGTACAGGTCAACACCTATGGCGGCCATCCGGTGGCTGCCGCGGTCGCGGTGCGCAACATCGAGATCATGCTGGAGGAAAAACTCGCCGATCGTTCGGCCGAGATGGGCGCCTATCTGATGGACGGGTTGCGCACTCTGATGCGCCACCCGCATGTCGGAGAGGTGCGCGGCAAGGGCCTGCTGGTGGGCATCGAACTGGTGAAGGATCGTGCAAGCAAGGAGCCGGCGAGCCCCGCGCAGGTCGGCGCCGTGGTCGATTTCTGCAAGGAAAACGGTGTTCTGGTCGGCCGCTCGAATGGTGGCCGCAAGTATGGCGGCGTGATCACCATGTCGCCGCCGCTGGTCATCACCCGCGCCGAGTGCGACCGCATCGTCGAAACCTTGGACCGGGCGCTATCGAAAATCGACTTCTCCTGACGCTGCTCCAGCTTGGGAAGCAGCGCGATGCCGCGCAGGACTGAGCAGGCGGGCGCCGGACCGATGGCGCCCGCGGGCCTCGACGCGCTCGTCTCCTTCCGCCGTGTCGAGAAGACTTATGACGGGCGGGTGAACGTCGTTCAATCCCTCGACCTCGACATCCAACGCGGCGAATTCCTGACGCTTCTCGGCCCCTCCGGGTCGGGCAAGACCACCACCTTGATGATGCTGGCGGGGTTCGAGGTTCCCACCGGTGGGGAGATCCTGCTGGATGGGCGGTCGTTGGCCTCGGTGCCGGCGCATAAGCGCTCCATGGGCATGGTGTTTCAGAACTACGCCCTGTTCCCCCACATGACGGTGGCCGACAACCTGGCCTATCCGCTGCGCCGGCGGGGCATGCCGAAGCCCGAGATCGCCGCCGCCGTGCAACGGGCGATTGCCATGGTGAAGCTGACCGGGTTGGAGCAGCGTTATCCCGCGCAACTCTCCGGCGGCCAGCAGCAGCGCGTGGCGGTGGCGCGGGCGCTGATCTTCCAGCCGGCGTTGGTGTTGATGGACGAACCGCTGGGTGCGCTGGACAAGAATTTGCGGGA
Organism: Nitrosovibrio sp. Nv4; assembly: GCA_943330455.2. Taxonomy (GTDB): domain Bacteria; phylum Pseudomonadota; class Alphaproteobacteria; order Acetobacterales; family Acetobacteraceae; genus Rhodopila. The sequence goes on from CALQHT020000134.1 coordinate 4,952, forward strand.
GCAGATGCAGCTCGAATTGAAGCACCTGCACGCGCAACTCGGCGCCACCATCGTCTATGTGACGCACGACCAGAGCGAGGCGCTGACCATGTCGAACCGCGTCGCGGTGTTCCATGAAGGCATCATCCAGCAACTGGCCTCGCCCGAGGAAATCTACGAGCGGCCGCTGAACAGTTTCGTCGCCAACTTCATCGGCGAGAACAACGCGCTGCCAGGCCGCATCGAGGGTACGTCCGCGGGGACCTGCCAGGTTCGGCTGGACACCGGGGAGAGTCTCCAGGCGCTACGGATCAATCCGGGGCCGGATGGGCGCACTTTGGTCTCGATCCGGCCCGAGCGGATGCGGTTGGCGTCCGATCCGACGGATGGCGCGAACCAACTGATGGCCACGGTGCGGGAGACGATCTATTTCGGCGACCATCTGCGGCTGCATGCCGAGGTCGGGAGAACGCCCGTGATGCTGAAGCTGCCGTTGGCTCAGGCGGCCGACCTTTCGCCGGGTTCCGCGGTGATTCTCGCGGTGGAGCCGGAGCATTGCCGAGCGCTTGACCCCAAGGGATGAGTGGTCGCGGATGAGTGGGGCGGGCGACCTGATCGGGAAGCTGCGCCGGGCCAGCCGGCGCAAGCAACTGACGGCAATCGGGTTGTTGTCGCCGGCTTTGGTGCTGATGCTGGTGGCGTTTGTCTGGCCCATCGTCTCGCTGCTGACTGCTTCTGTGCGAGCGCCCGATTTCGCCGTCGCAATGCCGAACCTGTCGGCTTGGTTGCAGACCTGGGACGGACGCTCAATGCCGGACGAGACGGCGTACAAGCTGGTGGCCGAGGAGTTTGGCGCCGCGATGGACGCCAAGAATCTGGCGGTGGCCAGCACGCGGCTAAACTATGAGAAAGGCGGCCTGCGCAGCCTGGCGATGAAGACCGGACGGCGCGCCAAGGACCTGAAGCCCCCCTATGCCGAGGCGCTGGTCCGTGTCGATGCCGCCTGGGGGGAGATCGAGACTTGGCGGGCGCTTAAAGGCGCGTCCGGAGTCTTCACCGACCGATTCTTGCTGCAAGCTGTGGATCTTGCACGTCAGCCGGACGATAGCATCGGCATGGTGGCGCCGGAGCAGCGTGTCTACGTCGATCGGCTGGGGGTAACGTTGACCATCAGCATCGTGGTCACCTTGCTGGCGGCGCTGATCGGCTATCCGATGGCCTATGTCATGGCGATGGCTGGGAAAACCGTGGGGCGGGTGCTGTTCCTGTTGGTGCTGCTGCCGTTCTGGGTCTCGGTGCTGGTGCGGACGGCGGCCTGGGTGGTGTTGTTGCAGAAGGAAGGCATTCTGAACGGCGCCATGCTCGCGGTGGGGCTGATCTCGGAGCCGAAGCAACTGATCTTCAACCGCCTGGGCGTTTATATCGCCATGGTGCATGTGCTGCTGCCGTTCCTGGTGCTGCCGCTTTACAGCGTGATGAAGAGCATTCCGCGCGACCATGTGCGCGCCGCGGCGTCGTTAGGCGCGGGGCCGGTCTCGGCGTTTGCGACGGTTTACTTTCCGCAGACGATCCCCGGTCTGGGCGCCGGTTGCCTGCTGGTGTTCATCCTGGCGATCGGCTTTTACATCACGCCGGCGCTGGTGGGCGGAAGCAGCGACCAGATGATCTCGGGCATCATTTCGGAACTGGCGCTGGGCACCGCCAACTGGGGGCTTGCCAGTGCGTTGGCTTTGTTGCTGCTGTGCTGCATCGCGATCATCTACCCGGTGTTCGGCCGCTATGCCGGAGCGACCGGGTTGAAGCTGGGATAGCGCATGGCGGTTGGCGGCACGCCCTATAGTTCGGCAGGGCATCGCTGCGGCGCCGCGGCGATCCGGATCATCGCCGGCCTGGGCTTCGTGTTCATGCTGGTGCCGATCCTGGCGATCGTGCCGTTATCGTTCAACGGTGTCAGCTACCTGAGCTATCCGCTGCGCGGCCTGTCGTGGCAGTGGTATGGCGCCGTGTTCGCGCCGACGCCTTGGATGCCGGCATTGTGGAACAGCATCACGATCGGATTGGCGACCACGGTGCTGGCGACGGCGGTTGGCACCTCGGCGGCCTATGGGCTGGCCTATGCCGCGTTCCCGGGGACGCGGCTGGTGGCGGCCTTGCTGATCAGCCCGATGGTCGTGCCGATCGTGATCACGGCACTGGCGGTCTATCTGGCGTTTGCGCAATTCGGGCTGGTGCAGTCTTTTGCCGGCCTGGTGCTGGCGCATACGGTGCTGGCGGTGCCCTTCGTGGTGATCACGGTCGGTGCCACCTTGCACGGGTTCGATCGCAACATGGTGCGCGCTGCCGCCAGCCTGGGCGCCGGCCCGCTGACCGCGTTTCGCACCGTAACCCTGCCCTTGACCGCGCCCGGCGTGCTGGCCGGTGCCGTCTTCGCCTTCGTGACATCCTTCGACGATGTCGTGGTGGCGCTGTTCCTGGCCGGGCCGCAGCAATTCACCGTGCCTCGGCGCATGTTCAACGCGTTGCGCGACAAGCTGGACCCCAGCATCATCGCCCTGGCGGTGTTTTTGACCCTGGTCTCGGTCCTGCTGCTGGGAACCGTCGAACTGCTGCGCTGGCGCACCGACCGGCTGCGCAATCGAGGCCAGAATGGAACGTAACCACCGACTTCAGAAGGGAAATGCGATGAGGCTCCTCTCAACACTGCTCGCCGCCGCCGTCTTGATGACCGGCGTGGCCTCCACCGCCGAGGCGCGAGATTTCACCGTGGTGGGCTGGGGCGGCGCGTCGCAGGACCGCCAGCGCCTGCTGTATTTCGAGCCGTTCGCCAAGGAGCAGAACATCCCGTTCAAGGAGGACACCTATCTGGGCGGCTGGGGCCAGTTCCAGGCGATGCAGTCCACTGGGGAAGTGCCGTGGGATGTGGTGCAGGTGGAAACCGCCGAAATGATCCGCGGCTGCGAGGAAGGCGTGTTCGCCGAACTGGACTGGACCAAGCTGCCGCCGAAAGAAACATTCATCGAGCATGCCGCGACGAAATGCGGCGCCGGCACGATCGTGTGGGCGGTGCTGCTGTCCTATAACGCCGACCGGTTGAAGGGCAACGAGCCCAAGGGAATGGTCGATTTCTGGGACACCCAGAAATGGCCCGGCAAGCGCGCCATGCGGCAGGGGCCCAAACTGAACCTGGAAATCGCGCTGATGGTGGACGGCGTCGCTCCGGCGGACGTCTACAAGGTGCTGTCGACCAAGGCCGGGGTCGATCGCGCGTTTGCCAAGCTGGATAAGATCAAGCCGCTGGTCCAGTGGTGGAAGGCCGGCGCGCAGGCTCCGGAATGGCTGGCCGCGGGCGATGTCGACCTGGCAATCTCTTACTCCGCCCGAGTCGTCAACGCGCAGAAATCGGGCGTGAACCTGAAGCCGATCTGGGACAACGCGGTCTATGCCATCGATAGCTGGGTGATCCTGGCGAAATCGCCGCACGCCGCGACCGGGCTGAAATACATCAACTTTGCTTCCAACGCGGCGCGGCAGGTGGAAAGCGCCAAGCTGCTGCCCTATGCCCCGACTTTGGTGGAAGCGGCGAAGGCGTTGCCGGATGCGGTGCGCGCCAATGTTCCGGCCGGTGCGAACCTGAACACGGCGCTTTATGGTGGCTCCCCCGAGGCGAACGAATTCTGGGTGGATCGGCTGCAGGAACTGACGGAGCGTTGGAACGCCTGGGTGGCGAAGTAATCGGACGGTGGACCTGGGCCGTCCGGCCTGGGTCCATCGGGTTGGCCCGGTTGGCGGCTGGACGGTGGGTCTCTGCTATGCCGGGAGCCAACTTTTGCGCTCGCCGGCATAGCTCGCTCCCGGATTGCCGCTGACGGTGGTGCGCCACATCACCCGGTCCTGCGTCGCGGTATCGAACCAGGTCGCCGCATGCACCAGGCATCGGTTGTCCCAAACGATCAGATCGCCCATCGTCCATTCGTGGACATAGACAAACTCCTCACGCGTCAGATGCGACATGATCTCGTGCAGCAGTTTGGCACCGTCGCCGTCCGGACCGGGAGACAGGCCCGCGATTGGGCCTTCCAGCCAGTCCATTTGTCCATACTCGCACAGATACAGGGCGCGCCGTCCGGTCACCGGGTGGACCCGAGCCAGCGGCTGGCGCTGGGGCTGCTCATGCGGGCCCAGCGTACGTGGCGGCGTTCCGGCCAGCGCGTCGTCGCGGGATCGTTTGGCGCTCGATCCAACATGGATCCCTTCCAGGCCATCGACCTGGGCTTGCAGAGCAGGCGGCAGCGCGTCGTAGGCCGCCGTCCCGTCGGCGAACAGGGTCTGGCCCTGGCCTTTCGGGACCGGACTGACCGCCAGGAACAGAGAGATATCCGGCGGTGGGCGGCGATAGCTCTGATCCGTATGCCAGCCCCGACGATGGGGAAATCGGATGGGCAGGCGGCCATCGTCTGTCAGCGGAGGGTCCGGCCGGCGCGGCGGCTGGCGGTTCACCGGGGCGACGTTGGAGACGATGAAAATCTCCGGCACCGTCTCATGCACCATATTGGGCGGCGTTAGCGTGTGCCGGTAGTTTTCGACTTCGGACCCAAAGACGCGACTGAGGCGAACCAGCAATTCAGGTTCGGCCGCCATGCCGTCCTGCCCGGTCAGCAGTAACAACCCGCCGCTGGAGGCCAGCATCGCGGGCAAAGCCTCGGGCGCGCGTTCCGCTGCTTCAACAAAGCCCGCGGCGGAGGCCCCGGGAAGTGCCACGCGTCCACCGAAATGCGCACCGGCCAACGGCTGCGTGAGTTCGAAGCGATCGCTCATGGCGCGTCTCCCGGTTCCGTCTGACAGAGCGGTTATCAGCCTATCCCTGTGTCGCGGTCAGTCAATGCGCCATACGCACGGTTCCACGCGATACATCCATGTGGATTGATGGGGCCCGGCCTGATCGTCCGCCGCGTGCCGAGCCGGCGCGATGGCCGTCCCCCCGATCGATGTGGTAATAAATGTCGGCCAGGGCCAATCATCCGGCTGACATGCGTCGCGAAATGACGCTACGCTTTGCTCCAGAGGCAGGATGAGGGACCGACGCATCACCATATGGCGGAATTCCCTCTGGTTCGGCCACGGTTCGGCGTTTGCCGCCAACGGGCCTATCCGGCATGGCGCCGGTGCCGCTCGGTCACGGCGGTAGCGACCTGAACCGGGGAGAGATAATCGCGGTCGTAACCTGTGGTTATGGCCGGTCTACCGAATACGACCGTGCTACCGTCCACCGCGTCAGCGTGGAGGGACGGATTGGTCCGGACATAGCGGCCAAGAACAACGGGCAAAACGCCCGAACGTAGCACTTGCAGGAGGCTTCAATGGGTTCGCATGGCACAATCATGTCCGCTCTCGATCTTCGGGCGCACAGTGGAACACCCCACCGCTCGGCACTCTCCAGACGCGCCGTGATCGCGGCCGGCGCGGCGTTGCCGTTCCTGGCTCGTCCGACCCGCGCCGCCACGACGCCGGGCCGGCTCGTGTTCGGCCTGTCGTCCTACCCACCGAGCCTCGCCCCCTGGGCAAATACGGGTACCGCGGCGGCGACCGCGCGTCTGATGTTCCATCGCGGCCTGCTGGGCTATGCCGAGGACGGGTCCGTCCGGGGCGAGCTGGCCGAAAGCTGGGAACGCGCCGCCGACGGCGCCTGGGTGTTCAAGCTGCGCGACGCGTTCTTCCACAATGGCAAGAAAGTCACCGCCGAGGACGTCGCCTGGTGCATCGAGCAGATCGCGGCCGAGAAATCCACCGCGTATCTGCGCGCGCAGCTACAGGACATCGCTAAGGTCGAGATTCCGGACGCGAAGACGATCCGGCTCCATACCAAGGACCCTTCGGTTACCCTGCCGCTCAATTTCGCCAGCTTTTATGCGCCGATCATCGCCAAGGACTCGTTCAAGGATTCGCCGCACGGGATCGGCGCCGGTCCTTTCATGCTGACCGGGGAGGAACGCGGCGTCGCGCTCGACTTCACCGCTTTCGATAAATTCTACCGGCCCGGCCTGCCAAAGTTGAAGACCTTGCGCCTGATCGCCTATGCGGACGAGAACCTGCGGGTTGCGGCGTTGCAGGCGGGCGATGTCGATTTGATCGAATATGTGCCGTGGCAGTCGATGACGGCGATCGAGGCCGATGCCAATCTGGCGATGCAGAGCACGCCAGGCCCGTTCATGTATCTGACCTTCAACGGCCGGGTGAAGCCGTTCGACGACCCCCGGGTGCGGCGCGCCGTCGCTCATGCGGTGAAGCGGGAGGATGTGATCAAGGCCGCGTTCTTCGGGCGAGGCACCCCGATCGGCGGCCTGCCGATTGCCGCTGGCACCCCGTTCTACGACGCGCGCTTTGCCGACACGCTCGCCTATGATCCGGGGAAGGCCAAGGCGCTGCTGGCCGAGGCCGGAGTTGGCAGCGGGTTCACCTGCAAGCTGCTCTCGACCGCGCAATACGGCATGCACAAGGACACCGCCGCCGTGGTGCAGCAGCATCTGGCAGCGGTTGGAATCGGTGTCGAACTGGTCCTGCCGGACTGGCCGACTCGCGTCACCTTGGGCAATCGCGGCCAGTTCGAGTTGGCGGTCATGGGCAGTTCCGCCGACAGCAACGACCCGGACGGGCTGACCCCGTTCATCGCCAGCAACGTCACCGCGTCCTATGTGCGCAGCACCGGGATCAGCACACCGGACATCGATCGGCTGCTGGCGATGGGGCGGACGGAGTTCGAGCCGGCGAAGCGGCGCGTCATCTATGACCAACTCCAGCAGATGTGCAACGAACAGGTGCCCATCGTGGCGCTGTGCTTCCGGGCGCAGGCCTACGCGATGGCGAAACGGGTCCAGGGGTTCAAGAACCTTCCGGGGGCCCTGACCTTCTATTCCGGCACCACGATCGAGCAGACCAGCACCTGATCGTCCATGATCTGGTTTCTGCGCCGCATCGGCACGGCGATCCTGCTGATCTGGGTCGTGGCCAGCATCGTCTTCCTGGCGATCCGGCTGGTGCCGGGCGATCCGGCCGAACTGCTGCTGTCACAAGGGGGCGTCGCGCCCGACCCGGCGACGGTGGCCGAACTGCGGGAGCAACTCGGCCTGGATCGGCCCTTGCCGGTGCAATATGTCGAGCGGTTCCGCCTGATGGCACAGGGCGATCTCGGCCGGTCGTTGCAGGACAACGCGCCGATCGCCGGAGAGATCGCGCGTCGCCTGCCGCGCACCTTGGAACTGATCCTGGCCGCGGCTTTGTTCGCCGTGGTGGTGGGGATTCCGACGGGTGTGCTGGCCGCGAACCGGCCGGGCGGGTGGCTGGACCGATGGGCGTTGTTGCAATCCTCGGTCGGGCTGGCGGTGCCGGTCTTCGTGATTGGGACGGTGCTGGTGCTGGTGTTTGCTCAGACGCTGCGTTGGGTGCCCGCCGGCGGCTATGTGCCGCTGGCGCGCGATCCCGGGCGGCATCTGCTGCTGCTGGCGATGCCGTCGCTGGCGATCGGCATCGGGCTGGCGGCGACCGTGTTCCGCATGACCCGTGCCTCCATGCTGGACGTGACGCAGCGCGACTTCGTGCGCACCGCGCGCGCCAAGGGTGTCGGGCCGCGGCGGATCCTGGTCCGCCATGTGCTCCGCAATGCCCTGATGCCGGTCGTCACCGTCCTGGCGCTGCATATGGGCACGTTGCTGGGCGGCACCGTGCTGGTCGAATACGTCTTCAACTATCCCGGCCTGTCCGGCTTGCTGGTGGAAGCAGTAAACGCCCGCGACTATCCGGCGGTCGAGGGCGTCGTGCTGGTCATTTCGGTGCTGTTCGTGCTGCTGAACCTGCTAGTCGATCTGATTTACGCGGCGCTCGATCCCAGGGTGCGGCACGCATGAGACCGGTGCGGCACGCATGAGACCGGTGCGGCACGCATGAGACCGGTGCGGCACGCATGAGACCGGTGCGGCACGCATGAGACCGGTGCGGCACGCATGAGACCGGTGCGGCTTTCATGATGCGCGTACGTCCCGCATGACGCGGCTGCGGCGAGGACTTATCATCGCGGTCGCCGGCATCGCCATCACGGCACTGATCGTGCCGATGCTGCCGCTGCCCGATCCGGTGCGCATCGAGGTCGCCCACCAGCTCGCGGCCCCGTCGGGCGCTCACTGGCTGGGGCAGGACGAGTATGGCCGCGATGTGCTGTCCCGCTTGTTATGGGGCGCGCGGACATCGCTGCTGGTCGCCGGCGCCTCGGCCGCTCTGGCCTGTTTTTTCGGCATCGTTCTGGGCCTTCTCGGCGGTTATCTGCGTGGCGTGACGGAGTTCCTGGCAGTGCGCAGCATGGATGTCGTGCTGTGCTTTCCGCCGCTGCTGCTGGCGCTGCTGGTGGTGACCCTGCTGGGGCCGGGCGCGACCACCTTGATCCCGGTGCTCGCGGTGCTTTACCTGCCGGGCTTCGTGCGAGTCGTCTATGCGGGTGTCCTGACGGTCCGATCCCAGGATTATGTGGAGGCGATGCGGGCCCTCGGCGCCGGTCCCATACGGATCATGGTGCGCACCATCCTGCCCAATGTGGCCGGCCCGGTGCTGGTGCAGTTCAGCCTGGCCGCCGCCTCCGCCGTGGTGCTGGAATCCGGCCTGTCCTTCCTGGGCCTGGGCGTGGTGCCGCCGACCCCGTCCTGGGGACTGATGATCGGATCGGCGCGAGCGACGATGAACCAGGCTCCGCTGTTGCTGCTTTGGCCCTGCGCGGCGCTGTCGCTCACCATTCTGACGATGAATGCGCTGTGCGACGCCTTGCGCGATGCGGTCGATCCACATGCGGGGCCTCGGTTTGCCCGCCGTTCGGCGATGGATGCATTGCTGCCAGGCTTGCGCCCACCTCCCGGTCCGGTGCTGGCGATCGACCACCTGACCATCGAGATCGATACGCCCTACGGCATGATCCAACCGGTCCGCGACCTGTCGCTGACCGTCGAAGCGGGAGAAACGCTGGCCATCGTGGGGGAGAGCGGGTCCGGCAAATCGCTGACCGGCCTCGCCGTCATGGGCCTGTTGCCGCCGGCGGCACGGGTTGCCAGGGGCGCGGTATGGCTGGACGGACGGGAATTGCTGCGCGCCGATGAGGCAACCCTGCGGTCCCTGCGCGGTGGCGCGATGGCGATGATCTTCCAGGACCCGCTGTCCAGCCTGAACCCGGTGCACCGCATCGGCGCCCAGATCGCCGAGGGCATCACTGCCCATGCCTCGCGGCAGAACCGGGAAGGGGACGCATGGTCACGAGCGGTCGGACTGCTGCGTATGGTCGGTATCCCTGACCCGGAACGGCGCGCCCGCTCCTTCCCATATGAAATGTCCGGCGGCATGCGCCAGCGCGCGATGATCGCCGTGGCCATCGCCAACAACCCGCGCCTGCTGATCGCCGATGAACCGACCACCGCCCTGGACGTCACGATCCAGGCGCAAATCCTGGAATTGCTGGCGGCGTTGCGGCGGGAACGCGGGATGGCCCTGGTTTTCATCACTCACAGCCTGCCCGTGGTGGCCGAAATCGCCGACCGCGTCGTGGTGATGTATGCCGGGGAGGTCGTCGAGCAGGGCGCCGCGGCCGACGTCTTCGCCGCCCCTCGCCATCCCTACACCGCCGCCCTGTTACGCAGCGCGCCGACCGAGGATGGTGGCCTGCCAGAGGGCATCCCCGGCACCGTTCCGCAACCGCACGACCTGCCGGCTGGCTGTGCTTTCGCGCCGCGGTGCGCTCATCGCGTGCCGGATTGCGAGTCGGTTCGGCCTCCGCTGGTCGATGTCGGGCCAAACCGGCAATCCCGCTGCCTCCGCTGGCGAGAATTGGCATGAGCGAACCTCTGGTCATCGCCGAGGACCTCACCCGCCGGTTTGCCGTCCGCGGGCTGTTCCGGCGTGCCCGCCCAGTGCAGGCGGTGACCGGCGTGTCGCTGACCATCGCTCGCGGTGAGACCGTGGGTCTGGTCGGCGAAAGCGGCTCCGGTAAATCCACGTTTGGCCGTATGGCGTTGGGCCTGTTGCCGCCGTCGGGTGGGCGGGTGCTGTTTGACGGGATCGATCTGGCGCAGGCCGGACCCTCGCAAAGACGAGCGCTGCGACGGCGGATGCAGATCGTCTTCCAGGACCCGCATTCCAGCCTGGACCCGCGGCGGCCGATCGGTGCCCAGGTGGCGGACGGGCTGGCGATCCACCGCCTGCTTCCGGCGGGCGAAAGACGGGCGCGGGTCGAGGAACTGCTGGCCCAGGTCGGGCTGCCGCCCGCCCATGCCGACCGCTATCCGCATGAGTTCTCCGGCGGCCAACGCCAACGCGTCGGCATCGCGCGCGCCCTGTCGACCGGGCCGGAATTCCTGGTCGCGGATGAGCCGGTTTCCGCGCTGGATGTGTCGGTGCAGGCCCAGGTGCTCGCCCTGATGGCCGATCTGCGGTCTCGGCTGGGGTTGGCGCTGCTGTTCATCAGCCACGATCTGGCGGTGGTCCGCAGTCTCTGCGACCGGGTCGTGGTGATGTATCTGGGACGGATCATGGAGGAAGGACCGGTGGCGCGGGTCTTCGAGGCACCCCGCCACCCCTATACGAAGGCCCTGCTATCGGCCGTGCCCCGGCTTGATCCGCTGGCCCGCCGAACGCGCGTGCTGCTTCCGGGGGATCCACCGAGCCCTTCGGATCCGCCGTCGGGATGCGTGTTCAGGACCCGTTGCGCGATTGCCACGTCGGCGTGTGCGCAGGAGGTCCCCGTGTTGCGAGACGGGGTCGCCTGTATCCACGCTTGAGCGTGGTCGTCCGCCGTACGGCACTTGCATATCGGGCCAACGGAGAAAATTCTCCCCCTCCCCTTGCGGGAGGGGGTTGGGGGGAGGG
>CALQHT020000135.1 GCA_943330455.2 Nitrosovibrio sp. Nv4
CCTCCCGCAAGGGGAGGGGGAGAATTTTCTCTTCCGCGGTAGAATGCGGTGGCGCTGACCCTAACGCGGAGCCCGCGCCTGGGCCGTCGAACCGCTCACGCCGTCAGGAACGGCCGATCCCCCGCGATCTGGACCCGCCGGACATGGCGGAAATGCTGCCCGGCGTCGTTCACCGCGATATGGTGCACGGCGCGGTTGTCCCAGAAGGACACGGACCCGTTCTCCCAGCGGAATCGGCAGGTGAATTCCGGCCGCTCCATGTGGCGTAACAGGAAATCCAGCAACGGGCGGCTTTCCTCGACGGTCATGTCATCGAACCGATCGACGTAGGAGCGGTTGACGAACAGCGACCGCCGGCCGGTCTCGGGGTGGGTGCGCACGACCGGATGCAGATGCACGGTCGGCTGCCAATCGTCGGACTGGCGGATCTTGGTGGAGCGCTTCTCGTTCAGGCGGTGCGCCGGGCCGGCGACCATGTGGTCGGAATGCACCGCGCGCAGGCCCAGAAGCAGGGACTTCATGCCGTCGGACAGGGCCTCATAGGCATGATGCAGGCTGGAGAACTGGGTGTCGCCGCCATAGGGCGGGACCTCCACGCCATACAGGATGGCGCCCATCGGCGGTTCGGCCATCATGGTGGTGTCGGCATGCCAGTTCTCGCCGACGATGCGGGTGTCGGTCGGCTGGCGTCGGATTTCCAGGATTTCGTCATCCGCGCCGACGCCGCGGAAATTCGGCTGGATGAAGATGTCGCCGAAGCGGCGGGCGAAGCGCTTGTGCTGGGCGTGGTCCAGGGTCTGGCCACGGAAGAAGATCACCCCGTGATCCAGCAACGCCGAGCGGATTTCGCTGATCGTGTCCGCATCCAGGTCCTGGGAGATATCGACGCCATGCAGCTCGGCGCCGACCGTGCCGGCGATCGGATGAACGCTCAGATGATTGCCACGCATTTGCGTGTGTCCTCCTGTTATGGGGCCACACGGGACCGGAATGGTCCGGCGGCCAAAAAGGGGGCCGGAGAGCCGAAGCTCTCCGGCCTTTGGTCGGTGCGGTTCAGTTCACCTCATCGGCGAGTTTTTGCAGGTAGTAGGCCGGGTCGCCCCACAGGCGTTCCATCACCATGCAGCGGCGGAAGTAATGGCCGACGGCGTATTCCTCGGTCATGCCGATGCCGCCATGCATCTGCACGGCGCTTTGGGAGACGTAGCGGCCGGCCTGGGCGACGCCGACCTTCGCCATCGCCATATTGTGGGCGCGGGTGGCTTGGTCTTCCTCATCCATCATCATGGTGGCGAGCATGGCCATGCTGCGACCCTGCTCCTGGGTCATGAACATGTCGGACATGCGGTGCTGCACGACCTGGTAGGTGCCGATCGGGGCGCCGAACTGCACGCGGGTCTTGCTGTATTCCAGGGTCATCTCGTTCATCGCTTCCATGGCGCCGACGGTTTCGGCGGCGGTGGCGGCGATGCCGGCATCGATGACGGCCTGGATGATGGCCAGACCCTTGCCGACTTCCCCCAGCACATCCGCGTCGGACACGCGGACATTGCCGAGCGAGATATCGGCCGCGCGGGTTTCGTCGCGCGTCGCGTAGGACCGGCGCGCCAGGCCGGGCGCCGAGGTATCGACCAGGAACAGGGTGATCCCGTCGGCGTCATACCGCTCGCCGGAGGTGCGGGCGCTGATGACCAGCTTGTCCGCGGTATCCCCGTGCTGCACGACGGTCTTGGACCCGTCCAGCACCCAGGCGTCGCCATCGCGCTTGGCGGTGGTGACGACGTCGGTCAGGTCGTAGCGGGCCTGGCGTTCGCTGTGGGCGAAGGCCATTTTCAGGTTGCCTTCGCAGATCGCCGGCAGGATCGCCTTTTTCTGTGCGTCGGTTCCCGCGATCCGCACCGCGCCGCCGCCCAGCACGACGGTGGCGAGGTAGGGTTCCAGCACCAGCACGCGCCCGAACGCCTGCATCACCAGCATGATTTCCTGGGCGCCGCCGCCATAGCCGCCGTATTCCTCGGCGAATGGCACACCCAGCAGGCCCTGTTCGGCGAACCGGGCCCACATGGCGGTGGAATAGCCTTCCGGAGCCGCCAGGTAGGTCTTGCGTTGCGCGAAGCTGTAGGTGTCGGTCAGCATGCGGCTGACGCTTTCCAGCAGCAGCCGTTGGTCGTCGGAGGGTTCGAAGTCCATTACAGCCCCAGCACAGCTTTGGTCAGGATGTTCTTTTGGATCTCATTCGTGCCGCCATAGATCGAGGCGGCGCGCAGGAACAGATAGGCGCCGACCGAGGCGCTGGAGGCTTCCAGCAGATCGTCCGGCTCGTTCAGCGCGGCGAGTTCCTCGGCCCAGATCGGGGTCGCCATCGGGCCGGCGACGTCGATCGCCAGTTCGGTGGTCGCCTGCAGCAACTCGGTGCCCTTCACCTTCAGCACGGATGACAGCGGGTCCGGCCGACCGGAGCCGCCGGCCTTGTCGTAGGCGGACACGACGCGGTACTGGGTGATCTCCAGCGCCTTCATGTCGATTTCCAACTGCGCGACCCGTTGGCGGAAGGTGGAGTCCTCGATCAACGGGCGGCCGTTGTTATTGACCTGACGCGCCATTTCCACCGAGGCATTCACTCGTTCGCGGGACTTGCCGAGGCGCGCGATGCCGGTGCGCTCATTGCCCAGCAGGAACTTGGCGACGTCCCAGCCCTTGTTTTCCTCATACACGCGCAGGTCCACCGGGACCTTCACGTCGTCGAAGAACACCTCGTTCAGGTGGTGGCTGCCGTCGATCGAGATGATCGGGCGGACCGTGATGCCCGGCGTCTTCATGTCGACCAGCAGGAAGGAAATGCCCTCCTGGCGCTTGCGGGCGTTGGGGTTGGTGCGCACCAGCAGGAAGCACCAGTCGGCGACATGCGCGGTGGAGGTCCAGATCTTCTGGCCGTTGACGATATAATGATCGCCCTCCCGCTTCGCCGCGGTCTTCAGCGACGCGAGGTCGGAGCCGGCGCCGGGCTCGGAGAAGCCCTGGCACCACCAATCGTCGATGTTGGCGGCCCGCGGCAGGAAGCGCTTCTTCTGCTCCTCGGTGCCGAATTGCAGCAGCACGGGGCCGATCATGGTGATGTTGAAGGAGGACAGTTCCGGCGCCGGGGCGACCTGGTTCTCCTCCAGGAAGATCATCTTCTGGATGGCGGTCCAGCCGGGCCCGCCCCATTCCTTGGGCCAGGACAGGCCGGCCCAGCCCTTGGCGTTGAGGATTCGCTGCCAGCGGACGATGTCTTCCTTGCGCGGGCTGTGACCGAGTTTCATCCGGTCGCGAATATCGGTGGGCAGGTTGTCGCGGATGAAAGCGCGGACTTCCTCACGGAAGGCGATCTCTTCCGGGGTAAAGCGAAGATCCATTGGGTGGTTCCCTCCTACTGGCGGGTAAGTTTAGGCGTGCGCGGGGCCGGTGCGCAATCGGGCGCGCGCGCCCGAGGGGTGGGTTTCGCGGGGACGGTTATCGCCGGGAGGCGGACGATCGGGGGAGGGGAGCCGGTCGCTTGGGTGACACCGCGTCTTTCCTCATATGCGACCGATGGAGACTATTGGACGTCGCCGACGACACTTTGCCCGTCCGGGACAACCTTACAGGAGAGGCAGCGAGGAGGGGCGGGGCCGCGATGCTCCACCACGAAGGCTCGAAGTCGGTCAAGCGGGCAACGTCATTGCCGCGTGTTCCCGGACGGGCGAGCAGCATGCGTTCCTGGCAGCAAACGCCACCAGAATCTTGGATAATCCCGTTTTGTCGGCAGCGCTACGGCAGCAAGCTCCGCAGCCATTCCAGTTCCTGCAAGGTCTCCCGCAGGGCGGCGCGCAACCGTTCGACCTCCGGGTCGGTCTTTTGCCGCGGGGGCGGGCGCACCGGCGCCTGCGGTGGGGTCGGAGGCAAGTCCAATCCCGGGATCAGCATCTCCTGTTCGGCTTCCGCCATTTCGGCCTCGGCTGCCGCCCTTTCTTCCGCGGTCGGCGGTGGGATGTTGTCGGACAGCTTGCCGCCGCCTTCGCGGAGCAGCCGCTGCACGCCTTTGATCGTATAGCCCTGATTATACAGCAGATCGGAAATCCGCCGCAGCAACTGGATATCGTCCGGGCGATAATAGCGCCGCCCGCCGCCGCGCTTCAGCGGCTTGACCTGGGCGAATTTGGTTTCCCAGAACCGCAGGACATGCTGCGGGATGTGAAGTTCGTCCGCTACCTCACTGATCGTGCGAAACGCATTCGGGGCTTTCTTGAGCCGGGGACGTTCGGCCAGACCAGGGGACAGACCAGGGGCCAGATCTGGGGCCAGACCGGGGGCCAGATCGGGCGTCATATCGGTCGAGGCTTCGCGGCTCGCCTGATCGCTCATGGTCCCGGCATCCGCCTGCGCCGAGGGCACCGATGCCGAGGGCACGGAACAGCGTCACGCCGCGGAGAAATCATTCATCGCTATCCGGGCCGGGGGTCTTGCCGTTGATCCGGGCTTTCAGCACGTGGCTGGGGCGGAACACCAGAACCCGGCGCGGCAGGATCGGCACCTCTTCCCCGGTCTTCGGATTGCGCCCAATCCGGCGGCCCTTCTGTCTGACAGAAAAGGTCCCGAACCCACTGATTTTAACAGATTGTCCGGCTTCCAGTTCGGTTGAAATCCGGCCTAACACCATCTCCAACAGGTCGGCGGATTCATTCCGCGACAACCCTACCTGGGTGTAGATCGTTTCGGCGAGGTGAGCGCGAGTGATGGTCAGCATGGCCCGACGCTATGCAGACCGTGTCGCCTCGTCAAGCATGTCTTGAAAAAAATGTCTCAGGATCAGTCGGTTGGGTCCAATACTGGGTGCCGTTTGTGATCCGTTTTCACATGCGCACAGTCTTATCCCAACGGCCCGAACGGTTGACCGATGATCGGCTCTCCTCGTCACCGCCGAGCTTGATCCGGCAACCCACGCTTCAACGGCAGGGGGCGGGTTGCCGGATCAAGTCCGGCAATGACGGTGAGGGACTCTAAATGACGGAGAGGGATTCTCAATGCCGGAGTGGGACGCTATCGGCCAACGCTTCGGGCGATTGGACTTACATGCGGACCAGGGCGGAGCCCCAGGTCAGGCCGCCGCCCAGAGCTTCCAGCAGCACCAACTGGCCGCGCTTGATACGCCCGTCCTGGCACGCCTCGGCCAGGGCCAGCGGGACCGAGGCCGCTGATGTGTTGGCATGCCGGTCCACGGTCACCACGACCCGGTCCGCCGCCAGGCCCAGCCGCTTGCCCATGGCATCGATGATCCGGCGGTTGGCCTGATGCGGGACCAGCCAGTCGATATCGCGATGGGTCAGGTTGTTGGCGGCCAAAGCTTCCTCGACGGCGCCGGCCAGCCGGGTGACCGCATGACGGAACACTTCCTTGCCGTGCATCACCAGATGCCCGGGGCGGTCCGGCTGGCCCACGGCGCCATCCACGTAAAGGATATCACCCAGGCTGCCCTGGGCATGCAGATGCGTGGACAGTATCCCCTGGTCGGTGCCGTTGCCCTGGCCGGCGCGCAGGAACACGGCGCCGGCGCCATCGCCGAACAGCACGCAGGTGCCTCGGTCCTGCCAATTGAGGATGCGCGAATAGACCTCGCTGCCAATCACCAGGACGCCGGACACCTGGCCGGCGCGGATCATCGCATCGGCGACCGAAAGCCCATAGACGAACCCGGTGCAGGCGGCGGCCAGATCGAACCCGAAGCCGCGGGTCATGCCGAGCTGGGCCTGCACGCGCACCGCGGTGGAGGGGAAGGCCTGGTCCGGCGTGCTGGTCGCCACGATGATGGCATCGACGTCGTCGGCGGTGGCGCCGGCATGGGCCAGTGCGGCGCGCGCGGCGGCGGCTCCCATGAAACACGCGGTTTCGTGCGGCGCGGCAAAATGGCGTTGGCGGATCCCGGTCCGCTCCTGAATCCAGGCGTCGGACGTGTCGACCGTGCGCGCCAACTCATCATTGGTCACGACGCGCTCAGGCAAATAACCGCCGACACCGGAGAGGATGGAGCGTAGAGACATCGAATTTCCTGCTCAGGCGGTCGCCAGTTGTGGGTCGTCGTTCTTGTCCAGGCGCCCGGTTTTCTCCCGCGTGGTACGCTTGTCCAGACCGATGCGGGCCAGATCTTCCCGGATATGGTCGTTGAAGCGATGCACGACCATGTCCATCGCGACGTCCAGCGCATGAGCGAAGCCTTGCGCGTCGGTGCCGCCATGCGACTTCACCACGACACCGTTCAGACCCACCATCACGGCCCCGTTGTAGCGGCGCGGATCCAGCCATTCCCGCAGGCGGTCGAGCCCGGGCTTGGCCAGCATATAGGCGATCTTGGAAGCGAGGTTGCGGCCGAACACCTGTTTCAGCATGTCGCCGATCAGCTTCAGCGCGCCCTCTCCGGTTTTCAGGGCGACATTACCGGTGAACCCATCGGTCACGATCACGTCGGTGGTGCCGGCGGCGATGTCGTGGCCTTCCACGAAGCCATGGAATTGCGGGCCGATATGACTGGCGCGCAGGATTTCCGCGGCCATGCGAAGCTTGTCGTCGCCCTTCAACTCCTCCGACCCGACATTCAGCAGGCCGATGGTGGGCGCGGTCAGGCCGAGAACGGTGCGGGCGAACACATCGCCCATCACCGCGAATTCGACCAGGTTGCGGGCGTCACACTGTACATTGGCACCAAGGTCGAGCATCACCACATCGCCGCGGGCCGACGGACCGATCGCGGCCATCGCCGGCCGGTCGATCCCGGGCAGGGACTTGATGATGATCTTCGCCAAGGCCAGCAAGGCACCCGTGTTGCCGGCGGACACCACGCCGGACGCCTCTCCGGTGGCCACGGCATCGATCGCCAGGCGCATGGACGACTGCCGACTGCGCAAGGCCGCCGTCGGCTTCATGTCGCTGCTGATGGTCTGTGACGCATGCCTGATCGTGCACGCCGCCCGCGCGCGTCGGCGCCGGGAGAGGTGCTCGGTCAGGGTTGGTTCGTCGCCGACCAACAGGAAGCGCGCCGTCGGATGGCGTTCCGCGGCGATTTCGAGGCCATCGATCACCATGGCGGGGGCTTTATCGCCACCCATGGCGTCTACCGCCAGCGTAAAGGGACCGCTCAAGGACGGGCCTAACGCACGCCGCGGCCGGCGTTCAGGTTCGGACCGCGCCTCGCAGCGCCTTTCCGGCCGTCACGACCTCCCGCCCATCATAATGGCCGCAATGGCTGCAAACGTGATGCGGGCGCTTCAGTTCGCCGCAGTTCTTGCACTCGGAATGCGCCTGATGCGTCAGCGCCTGATGACTACGTCGCATGCCCCGGCGTGAGGGCGACGTTTTTCTCTTCGGTACAGCCATGGGCCAGCGCCCCTCTTCAATCTGGTGAGGCCCCGCGGCCCTGACGGGGAGCGAGAGGCGGTCACATTCCGGACATTACGTGAGCCGCGCCGTCTAGCAGAGCACCGCCCCCGTCGCAAGGCGTTCGGCGCCTGTCAGGCCAATTGTTTCAGTTCAAACCGCCAATGTCGTCCAGAAACAGGGTTTGGCACAGGATTTTCGGCTCTGCCACCATGATCGTCTAGCGGGAACCGCTGCCGGAGCCGCTCGATTGGCCAGCGGGTTGCGCCGCGACGGTCAGGAACGAGGACAGGATCGAGCCGTCGCGCATCAGGCGGACCTCCACCTGGCGCCCGATTCGGTCAGCGCCGAGAAACGCCCGCAGCGCGTGGGAGCCGCTTGTACTGTAGCCATCCAGCGCCAACAGCACATCGCCGACCCGCAGGCCGGCACGATCGGCGGGGCCGGAGACGGAGACGCTCACCACCATGCGTCCCGATGTCTGTCCCGCTTTCTGCACCAGTTGGTCGGGCACCGTGATCGGTTGCAGGGCGACGCCGAGCCAGCCACGCCGCCCGTTTGCGGCGGCCAAAGGGATTGAGGTGGCAGGTGCGGATGTCATCATGCCCTGTCCGGACATCGAGGTGGACAAGGAGGCGGACATGGACCCCGGCATGCCCGCCGGTTGATCCATGTGCCGCTCCGTCCCGTCGGACGATCCGGCTGGGGTGGCGAAGCGATCGATCACGCCATGGGGTACGACAACCGCCTCGCCCCGCGGCCCCAGGCTGGTCATCCCGAGCAGGCGTCCGCTCGCGTCCAGCGCCGGCCCGCCCTGGTCTGCCTGGTTGAGCGGCATATCGAGCACCATCCACGATCCGGTCGTGTCCCCGCCGCGAGCGCGTCGGTGCACGGCGGTCAGGCGGACGGTGGGCGAACCGTCCAGATCGGCGCCGAGGAGGAGGACCAGACTGCCGACCGGAGCGTCCGGGCCGGGCTCGATCCCTGGGGCGAAGGCCGGATTGTCCAGCCGCAGCGACGCCAGATTGGCAGAGGGGTCGCGCGATTCGGGACGCGCGGAGGCGAGGGCGCCATTGGCGAGAATGAGGGTGTAGGTGTCCTGCGCGGGCAGGGACTGATCGGACGTTACGATCACGCCGGATTGCCAGTGTATGCCGGTGATATGGCGGTTCTGCCCCACCCGGATTGCGGCGACCAAGGGGGCCGCGGATTCCACCAGTCCAGCGATCGACGCTGAGACATCGAAAAGGGTCATGCTCATGTCGCGGGTTATCACATCTTAATCGGGACTGGACGCAAACGGTTGCGCGGGGTGGATGTCGCATGCCCGCGCGCCGAAGGGAACCATTTCGTGCGGGTTGCGGTGCTCGGCCCGTGATCGTCGCCCGGGTCGAGCCCCTGATCATACCCCCGATCGTCCCTTTGGTCATCCCCATTGGTCATCCCCATTGGTCATCCCCATTGGTCATCCCCCTGGTCGTCCGCCGCGTCTTCGCCCACCCTGGGTTCTATGTCCTCCCACCCCGAGCATTGGCTGAAAGTCCGCCCGGAGGGTCTCTTTTGCGAACCCGGCGGCTTTCATATCGATCCACTCCGCGTGGTCGATCGTGCGGTGATCACCCACGCGCATTCCGATCATGCGCGTCCGGGTCACCGCGCCGTCCTGGCCACCGCGGACACCTTGGCGATTATGCGGGCGCGCCTGGGGCCTCCCGGTGCCGGGCACACGCATCAGGACCTCGGTTGGGGGGAGGCGTTGACGATCGGCGATGTGCGGGTCTGGCTGCGGCCGGCCGGGCATGTGCTGGGTAGCGCTCAGGTCGCGATGGAATACCAAGGCGTGCGCGCCGTGGTCAGCGGCGACTACAAACGCGTGGCGGATCCGACCTGCGACGGGTTCGAGCCCATCCCATGCGACGTGTTCGTGACCGAGGCGACGTTCGCCCTGCCGGTCTTCGTGCACCCGCCGCCGGGCGATGAAATCCGCCGCCTGCTGGACAGCGTGGCACTGTTTCCAGAGCGCACGCATGTGGTGGGTTGCTATGCCCTGGGGAAATGCCAGCGCCTGATCGCCCTGCTGCGCCAGGCCGGCTGGGACCGGCCGATCTGGCTGCACGGCGCGCTGCTGGCCATGTGCGAGGTCTATCGAGCCCGCGGGATCGAACTTGGCGACCTTCGGCCGGCCACAACAGCGGGGAAGGGGGATATGGTCGGCGCCATCGTCCTGGCACCGCCTGGGTCAATCAACGACCGCTGGGCGCGCCGGCTGGAAGACCCGGTGGTGGCGGTCGCCTCCGGCTGGATGCGGGTGCGCCAGCGTGCCAAATCGCGCGGGGTCGAGCTGCCCCTGGTGATCTCCGACCATGCCGATTGGAACGAGCTGAACGCGACCCTGGACGATGTCGGAGCGCCGGAAGTCTGGGTCACCCATGGGCGGGAGGAAGCGCTGATTCACGCCGCCGGCCTGCGCGGAATACGAGGGCGTGCCTTGCGGTTGATCGGTTACGACGATGAGGGCGATGTTGCACTGGAACCAGATTTGATCTAAATCGGCTCCATAATGCATCCACTGAAAAACACCCACATCGGAAAAATCCCATGTCCGTTAACCTGTCGATAAAGAATGCGCCCGATGATGTCGTGGCGCGCCTGCGGGAGCGGGCGTCTCGCAACCACCGGTCCTTGCAAGGCGAACTCATGGCCATCATCCAGGAAGCCACCAACCCCGTGTCCACCCGATCCCTGACCGTGGACGAGTACCGCGCGCGGATCGCGGCGCTTGGCTTCAACACCCCGGACGAATCCGCCGCGATCGTCCGCGCCGATCGTGACGCGCTCGGCCATCGCTGACCGCTTGGCCCATTCGGTCTCGCGGATCGCAGACCATGGCGGTTAAGGTCATCGACGCGTCCGCTCTGGCGGCGATTGTCTTCAACGAATCGTCCGGCGCCGCCATCGCCGACCTCATCCGTGGCTGCGAGTTGGTCGCGCCCGAGTTGCTGGCCTATGAGATGGCCAATGTGTGCCTGGTGAAGATTCGCCGGCGCAGTGCGCCGCGGGAGGCTCTGCTGGCGGCCCTGGCGATGCCCGGCCCGCGGGTCGAAACCGTGAGCGTCGACCATCGCGCACTGTTGCCCCTGGCGGAGGCGACGGGTCTGACCATCTATGACTCCAGCTATCTCTGGCTGGCGAGGGAACTGGGCGTCGATCTCGTGACCCTGGACCGGGAACTGGCCGCTGTTGCCGGGAAGACCTAATGACCCAGCCGCTCACCTTCGCCTTCGCCGATGACGGCGCGATCCCGAATTCCGCGCTGCCGCTCCTCGTCTACCGATCCGCCATGCCCGCCGACCCGGTGGCGATCGAGCGTGCGTTCGCCGCCCATCGCTGGCCTCCCGCCTGGCGCGATGGCGTGCACCCGTTCCACCATTTCCACAGCAATGCGCATGAGGCGCTGGGGGTGGCGCGTGGGGAGGCGACAGTGCTGTTCGGAGGTCCGGGCGGTCAGGTGCTGACGGTCAAGGCCGGTGACGTCGTTGTGATCCCGGCCGGAGTCGGTCATTGCAACCAGGGTCAATCCGACGACCTGCTGATCGTGGGAGCCTATCCCGACAATGCCGACCGGCCGGATATGCATCGCGGCCGAGTCTCGGACCATCGGACGGTGACGGCGAATGTGGCGCGGGTGGCGATGCCGCTCGCCGACCCCGTGACCGGGGAGACCGGGGGGCTGAACGCGATCTGGGGTGGATAGGACGGAGCGCGGGGGGCCGCCTGGGCTCCCGGCGAGAAGGCGGTGTTCCCTGGCCGGGCTGCCTCGCGTTTCAGGCCGTTATCAGGGACGCCGAGCGGTGTTGCGCTGCTTGGGCGGGGTGGCGTGGGTTGCGTAGGTCGTCGTCCGGGCGCGTCCGTAGGACATCGGCGCTTCCGCGACCTCGTCATAGCTGCTCCACATCCGCTCGGAGGCTGGGCGCAGGTCGCGCGGCGCCGGGTTGAGCGACTGTTGCGGGGCCGGGATGGCAACCGCGGTCCGCATGTATCCGGAGTCGGGACGGTCGTAGATGAAGCCATGGGTCGGGTAGACCGATCCAAAATCCTCACCGCGGCCGAGTTGCACGCGGACGGCGGACCAGTCGTTGGATTCGGAGACATCGACGACGGCAACACCGCGGGCGACCCCGCCACGTCCGCCGCTCGTCGGCCAATTGGCATGATCGATCAGCACCTGGCGTGCGTTGACCACACGGCTGACGACGGCCACGTGGCCCATCCGCATGCTGTGGTTGGCCCGGAACGAAAGGATGCTGCCGGCTTCGGGCATCTTGCCGCGCGCATAGGTGCCGGCGGAGTTGTCCCACCACTGCCAGGCATTGCCGCTGACGCTGATCCCGGTGGCCATCCGGGCGTAGGGCACGCAGGACATGCCGCCATAGCGCGCGACGGTCATACCGGCTCGCGTGCCACCCCCCCGATGCGCCATCACCCGCGCCTTGTAGAGCGACATCGGTGTCTCGCGGACCATTCCCGTTCGGCCGTTTTGTGCGAACGGGGTCGATTTCGCGGCGGTTTTCGTCGTGTTGGGCGCAGCGGCGTGCTGGCCTGTCGGTTTCGTCGGAGCGGCGTCGGCTTGCGATGGAATCAGTGAGAGACCGACCAAGAGCGTGGACCCAAGTAGCAAGGCCGTTGTTCTGGCTCTCCATTCCCGCATGATGCCGTCTCCTGAGCTGTTCCAGACCTGATGGGCGGTAGCAGCAGGGTTGCATTCCTGACAACCCACGCAGGCGACTGTTCCGCAGGTAACAATTCATTTCCCTGATACCGGGGTGTGCATAACCCCCTTAAGCGGGAAGATTGTCCTAATAAGGGCTAAATGATAACGATTGGTTAATGCATCCCGGTGATTTGGATCATAGCGTGTCGCGCGAAAGCCAGAATCGGCCCGCGGCTCGGGAAAATGCCGGCGACGAGCTCCGTGCACAGTACAGGGAGCAATCCGATCCTTGACCTCGCCGGGTCGCTTGCGGCCTATGCTGGGCTCTGTCCAACCCGGGCGTCTGGAGGCGGCATGCAACAGGATAATGGACGCATCGTGCGGATCGGCGCGATCGAAGTCGGCAATGCGCGCCCCTTTGTCCTGATTGCCGGCCCATGCCAGATCGAGTCCCGCGATCATGCGATGGAAATGGCCATCGCGCTGCGGGAGATCAGCGATCGCACCGGCGTGCCGATCATCTATAAATCCAGCTACGACAAGGCCAACCGCACCAGCGCCTCCGCCGAACGTGGCGTCGGGATGGAGCGTGGCCTGGCAATCCTGGCGGAGGTGCGGGAGCGGACGGGCATGCCGGTCCTGACCGATGTGCACACCGCCGAACAATGCGCGGTGGCGGCGCAGGCCGTCGATGTCCTGCAGATCCCGGCGTTTCTTTGCCGCCAGACCGACCTGCTGCTCGCCGCGGGAGAGACCGGGAAGGCGATCAACGTGAAGAAGGGGCAGTTCCTGGCGCCCTGGGACATGCAGCATGTCGCCGCCAAGATCGCCAGCACCGGCAATCACAACATCCTGCTGTGTGAGCGTGGGGCCAGCTTCGGCTACAACACCCTGGTCAGCGATATGCGCGCGCTGCCGATCATGGCGCGCACCGGCTATCCGATCGTGTTCGACGCGACCCATTCGGTGCAGCAACCGGGCGGGCAGGGGGCATCGTCCGGCGGTCAGCGGGAGTTTGCGCCCGTTCTTGCGCGCGCGGCCCTGGCCGTCGGCGTCGCGGCGGTGTTCATCGAAACCCATCAGGACCCGGACAAGGCCCCCAGCGACGGCCCGAACATGATCCCGCTGCGGGAGATGGAGGCGTTGGTGACCCGGTTGGCGCAATTCGACCGCCTGGCCAAGTCGGGAGATTGAGCAGCGCGATCGCGTGCGAAAAACGCGCTCGGACAGGTCAGCAACGCGTTGACGGCGCGCATGCGCACTGGACCAATGCCACCCGAGGCGTAGAAAGGTCTCCACGGTCAGTTGGGAACAGACGCAACGCATGACGCAGGTGACGAAGCGCCGGACCAGGTCCGACGGGCAACGATGGAACGCGCCGACCGTGACTTCCCTCCCGCGCGCACCGCTCGGCATTCTGGCGGCCCTGGTGCTGGCGGGATGCTCTCCGGTCGGGCCGGATTTCAAGCGGCCGGAGTGGCTGTCGCCGACCACATGGGTTGCGCCGTCCCGGCCGCAATTGAAGGCGGCGCCCAGCATGCCGGCGGCCGAACCGGTGGATCCCAATTGGTGGACGATCTTCAACGATCCGCAACTGACCGCTCTGGCCCAGCGCGTCGCGTCCGAGAACCTGGACGTCAAGGCGGCCTCCTTCCGCCTGGACCAGTCGCGCGCCCAGCTTGGCATCGCCGAGGCCGCCGAACTGCCAAGGCTGGACGCGCGCGCGTCCTATGCCCGTCAGAAATCCAGCCAGTATGGCATCCTGACCGCCAATCCCACGACGACCAGCGCGGCGAATGGTGGCATCGGCAATACCGTGCAGGGATCGCCGACTCGCCGGTTCACGCCCTATGACATTTTCCAGGGCGGCTTCGATGCCTCCTGGGAGGTCGATCTATGGGGTGGCGTGGCACGCTCCGTCGAAGCCGCGACCGCCAACACCGAAGCGGCGGCCGAGGCGCAACGCGGGGTTCTGATAACCACCACGGCGGAGGTGGTGCGCGATTATATCCGGCTGCGCGGCATCCAGACTCAGCTTCAGATCGCGCGGGACAATCTGCGATCCGCGCAACGCAGCCAGCAACTGACCCAGGCGCGCGCGGCGGGTGGAGTAACGACCGACCTGGACGTGGCCAACGCCTCGGCCCAGGTGCGGCGGACCGCGGCGGAAATCCCCTTCCTGCTGCAACGCGAGGCCGCGCTGATCAACGCGATCAGCCTTCTCCTTGGCCAGCCCCCGAACGCGCTGCGGGAGGAGTTGGAGACCAAGAAGCCGGTGCCGCCGGTGCCACCGAAAGTGCCGGTCGGGGTGCCGTCCGACCTGGTGCGCCGGCGGCCCGACCTGCGCCAGGCGGAGGCGGAACTGCATGTCGCGACGGCGCAAATCGGCGTGGCGGAGGCGGATTTCTATCCGTCCGTCCGACTGTCCGGCAGCATGGGCTTGCAGGCCCTGCAGATAGGGCAGTTGTTCAATCTGAACGCTCGTCAGTTCGCGGTGGGGCCGAGCATCACGATTCCGTTGTTTGAGGGGGGAAGACTGCGGGCGACGTTGGAGTTGCGGGAATCGCAGCAGCAGAGCGCGGCTTTGACCTTTCAGCGGGTGCTGTTGCAGGCGTGGCATGAGGTTGATGATTCACTGACCGCCTATCAGGCTGAACAGGCGCGGCGGGATCAGCTTGTGCTGGCGGTGATCGACAGCAAGCGCGCGGTCGGCCTGGCGCAAAGCCGGTATGAGCAGGGGGTGGCGGACTTCCTGTCCGTGCTGGATGCCGAACGGATTTCGCTGTCGACGCAGCAGCAATTGGCGCTGAGCACGACGAATGTGTCGGAGAATTTGGTGTCGCTTTACAAGGCACTGGGTGGCGGTTGGGAGACCGCGTTGCCGGAGGTGGCGCCGGTGCCGGCCAAGGGGAAGTAGGCGGGCGGGTTTACTCAACCGAGGGTCGGCCACGCCAGACGACAGCGATGCTCTGGCTCTGCTGGCCGCCCTGGCGGCTTCCCGATTCGGACGTGCGGCGGCTTCGGACTTCTCGGCGACGCGCGCTGGTCGTCTGTTTGGCGACTAGGCACCCAGTTGCGGCGAAAAGAACCTCCGTGGATCACCGTGGTCCTTCGTGTCCTCCGTGGTTGATCTTGCGGAGTCAAATTCCGACCGAACGCTGCCAGATGGCCCCCGTCGAGCGGCAGCGCGGTCAAATCGCGGGTTTGTGCCGGTTTCGGGGTCCGCAAGGTCAACCACGGAGGACACGAAGGACCACGGGGGTCCACGGAGGCAATAAGCCTGATCGAACGATGATGCGTCACACCAACCGACGGAACGATTGACCCTCTGACCGGGCCTCCCCGTCTTGCCGGCGCAGGCCGGCATTCACGACTTTCCCAAGGTGCGACAATCGAAGTCGTGGATGGCGGCCCTGCTGCCGCCAAGACGGGGAGGCATAACTTGGAGGGTCAATGTTTCAGTCAGTTGGGGGTGCGGTTCAACATTGTGCGGATCGATATCGACGCCTCTAACCATCGACAGATAGACTAACCTCACCGTCATTGCCGGACTTGATCCACGGCTGTCCGGTTTAAATAACTTGTACTTTCCATATTTATGGATTCGACTCGAACCCATCGCAACACCGCGAATCGGGACAGGGTCGAATCACATGGAACCGCACAGGAATACAGTCATACA
>CALQHT020000136.1 GCA_943330455.2 Nitrosovibrio sp. Nv4
CCCAGGAATTCAAACGACAAATGAATCGCATTCCAAAGGCCGCGCCTTTGGTGGGGTCCAGGGGCAGAGCCCTGGTCGGGGTCCGGGGCGGAAGCCCCGTCCTTCCCCACCCCCCGCTTGACCGCATCCCGCCCTCCCGCCCACACTCCGCCCAATCGGACCGCCCCCCAGGAGGCGGCCCGATCTGTTGTGGAACGGCGATAGCGGGAGGAAGCACGATGCCTCAGGTAACCCTGACGGTGAACGGCAAGCAGCACACGGTCGAGGTCGAGGGACGCACCCTCCTCGTCGAAGTCCTGCGCGAGAAACTGGGCATGACCGGCACCCATATCGGCTGCGACACCAGCCAGTGTGGCGCCTGCGTCGTCCATGTCGGCGGCGAAGCGGTGAAATCCTGCACCATGCTCGCCTTGCAGGCCAACGGTTCGGCCGTCACCACGATCGAGGGCCTGGCCGCGGCCGACGGCACCCTGCACCCGATGCAGGAGATGTTCCGCGAGCATCACGCCCTGCAATGCGGCTTCTGCACCCCGGGCATGGTCATGAGCGCGATCGACCTGGTCAACGCGCATCCCGACGGCATCACGGAAAAGGAAATCCGCGAAGGGCTGGAGGGCAATCTCTGCCGTTGCACCGGCTACCACAACATCGTCAAGGCGATCGCCGCGGCGCATCCGCTGATGCATGCCAAGGCGGCCGAATAAGTCGCCGGCAAGAACCAAGGGAGAAACGTGATGGCCTTCGAAGGCATCGGCGCCTCGGTCCGGCGCAAAGAGGATGTGCGGTTCCTCAGCGGACACGGCAATTATACTGACGACATCAACCGCCCGTACCAGTTGCATGCGTTCATCAAACGCTCCGACCGGCCGCACGCGACGATCAACAGCCTTGACACCGCGGCTGCGAAAGCGGCGCCGGGTGTGGTCGCGGTGTTCGTGGGCGAGGATCTGGCGGCTGACGGAGTCGGCGGATTGCCCTGCGGCTGGCAGATCCACAACAAGGACGGCTCGCCGATGGCCGAACCGCCGCACCCGGTGCTGGCGATCGGCAAGGTGCGCCATGTCGGCGATCCGGTCGCGGTGGTGATCGCGGAAACCGGCCAGCAGGCGAAGGATGCGTCCGAGCTGCTGGAAATCGACTACGCCGACCTGCCGTCCGCCGCCACCATGCCGCAGGCCTTGGCCGCGGGGGCGCCGACGGTGCACGACGACGTGCCGTCCAACCTCTGCTACGACTGGCATATCGGCGACAAGGCGATCGTGGACGGCATTTTTGCCGGCGCCGCGAAGGTCGTGAAGCTGGACCTGACCAACAACCGCCTGGTGCCGAATGCCATGGAGCCGCGCGCGGCTTTGGGCGATTTCGATACCTCGTCGGGCGACTTCACGCTGTACACCACCAGCCAGAACCCGCATGTGATCCGGCTGCTGATGGGCGCCTTCGTGCTACACATCCCGGAAAACAAGCTGCGGGTGTTCGCGCCCGATGTGGGCGGCGGCTTCGGCTCCAAGATCTACCATTACGCCGAAGAAGCCATCGTCACCTGGGCATCCGGCAAGGTGCGCCGGCCGGTCAAGTGGACCGCGGAGCGCAACGAAAGCTTCATGTCCGACGCGCATGGCCGCGACCATATCAGCACTGCCGAGATGGCGCTGGATGCGCAAGGTCACTTCCTGGGGCTGCGGATTTCCACGTTGGCGAACATGGGCGCCTATCTGTCCACCTTCGCGCCGTGCATCCCGACCTACCTGTACGCGACCCTGCTGGCGGGCGTTTACAAGACCCCGGCGATCTACTGCGAGGTGAAGGCCGTCTTCACCAACACGGTCCCGGTCGATGCCTATCGCGGCGCCGGCCGTCCGGAAGCGACCTATCTGCTGGAACGCCTGGTCGATGTCATCGCGCATGACACCGGTATCGACAAGGTCGAACTCCGCCGGCGCAACTTCATCCCCGCCGACGCGTTCCCCTACCAGACCCCGGTCGCCCTGGCCTACGACAGCGGCAACTATCAGGCGACCCTGGATATCTGCCTGAAATCCTCCGACTGGGCCGGGTTCGAAGCACGTCGCGCCGCCGCCAAGGCGCAAGGCAAGCTGCGCGGCATCGGCATTTCGACCTATATCGAGGCCTGCGGCATCGCACCCTCGGCCGTGGTCGGATCGCTAGGCGCCCGCGCCGGCTTGTACGAAGTGGCAAACATCCGCGTCCACCCGACCGGCAGCGTCACCGTGTTCACCGGCACCCACAGCCACGGCCAGGGCCACGAAACCACCCTGGCGCAGCTTGTCTGCGACCAACTCGGCGTGCCGATGAGCCAGGTGGAAGTGGTGCATGGCGAT
The DNA here is from genome assembly GCA_943330455.2 of Nitrosovibrio sp. Nv4. Taxonomy (GTDB): domain Bacteria; phylum Pseudomonadota; class Alphaproteobacteria; order Acetobacterales; family Acetobacteraceae; genus Rhodopila. Next base: position 2,343 of record CALQHT020000136.1, read on the forward strand.
ACGGCGAAAATCCCGTTCGGCATGGGCACCTATGGCAGCCGCAGCCTCGCCGTCGGCGGGTCCGCCATGGTCAAGGCGATGGACAAGATCATCGCCAAGGGCAAGAAGATCGCCGCCCATCTGATGGAAGCCGCGGTCGAGGACATCGAGTTCGCCGACAACACCTTCAAGGTCGCGGGCACCGACAAGACCAAGTCGCTGACCGAGATCTCCCTGGCCGCCTATATTCCGCACAACTACCCGATCGAGGAACTGGAACCCGGCCTCGACGAAACCGCGTTCTACGATCCGAAGAACTTCACCTTCCCCGCCGGCTGCCATATCGCCGAGATCGAGATCGATCCCGACACCGGCACGGTGGAGGTGATCCGCTTCACCGCGGTCGACGACGTGGGCCGCGTCATCAACCCGATGATCGTGGAAGGGCAGGTGCAGGGCGGGGTTGCCCAGGGCATCGGCCAAGCGCTGCTGGAAAGCGCCATCTACGACGATCAGGGTCAACTCCTGTCCGGCTCGTTCATGGACTACACCATGCCGCGCGCCGACAATCTGCCGAACATCTCGGTGGAGACGGAAGTGACCCTGTGCACGCATAATCCGCTGGGCGTGAAAGGCTGCGGGGAGGTCGGAGCCATCGGCTCCCCACCCGCGATCATCAACGCGGTGGTGGACGCGTTGAAGGACTACGGCGTGCGGCATCTGGAAATGCCGGCGACCGCGCCGAAATTGTGGTCGATCATCCAGGCCGGCCAGGCGAAACTGGCGGCCGACTGAGGCAAGGCAAAGGGAACAGAGAGATGTACGATTTCGCATATCAAAAGCCCGGCAGCCTGGCGGACGCGGTCGCGACGCTGTCGGCGGACGGAGAGGCTCGCCCGCTGGCTGGCGGCATGACCTATATTCCGGTGCTGAAACAGCGCCTGGCGAAGCCCACCACCGTCGTTGACCTGTCCGGTCTCGGCCTGTCCGGCATCAACGTGGCCGGTGGCGTGGTAAGCATCGGCGCGATGACCCGGCATGCCGACGTCGCGTCGAGCGCGGCGGTCAAGGCGGCGATTCCGGCGCTGGCGGCTTTGGCCGGCGGCATCGGCGACGAAGCGGTGCGTCATCGCGGCACCATCGGCGGGTCCATCGCCAACAACGACCCGGCTGCCGACTATCCGGCCGCGGCACTGGCGATGGGGGCGACGATCCGCACCAACAAGCGCGGGATCAAGGCCGATGATTTCTTCACCGGCATGTTCTCGACGGCGCTGGAACTGGGCGAGGTGATCACCGGGATCGAGTTCCCGATCCCGATCCGGGCTGCCTATGAGAAGTTCCGCAATCCGGCGTCTCGTTACGCGATCGTCGGGGTGTTCGTGGCCCAGGGGCCAGTGGCGGGCACGCGCGTTGCGGTGACCGGGGCGGGGCAGGGCGGTGTGTTCCGTCATAAGGCGATGGAAGACGTCCTGGTGGGGAATTTCTCATCATCCGCGATTGCCGGCGTGAAGACCGCGCCCGACGATCTGAACGGCGACATCCACGCCAGCGCCGAGTATCGGGCGCATCTGGTTGGCGTGGTGGCGAAGCGGGCGCTTGCCAAGGTTGGCTGACGGTTTGGCCGGGGGCTTCCGGGGGGCTGGTTAGGTCCCCCGGCCAGCCCCCGACAGGCACCGGCCTTGCAGCCAGTATCAGGTGCGAATAGCGCTCTCTTGCTCGGTGTGAGGAGCCATAAGATGAGCGATCAGACTCCGGCCGAACAATGGAACGCCGCCGCCAGCGGCTGGGCGCGATGGGCCGAGCGGGCGGGGGATTATATAGGGCCGGCGACGGAGAAGATGCTCGATCTGGCCGGAGTCGCACCGGGCAACCGAGCCTTGGATGTCGGCTGCGGATCCGGTGAGCAAACCGTTCTCGTGGCGCATCGGGTTGGCGCCACCGGCCATGTTCTGGCGATCGATATTGCCGCCCCGATGATTGCGGCGACCGAAAAGACCCTCGCCGTGGCCGGGCTGACAAACGTATCCACCCGCGTCTGTTCGGCCGAGGCGTTGACGGATGACACGCTCTTCGACACCGCGATCAGCCGCCTGGTACTGATGTTGATCCCCGATCCGTTGGCCGCGGTCCGCGCTGTGTGGACGGTGCTGCGCCCGGGCGGATCGTTTGCGGCGATTGTCCCGGGCAACCCGGAGCGGGATATATTTGCCTCCACCGCGTTGGATATTCTGGCGCGTCATGGCGGCACGACGGTATCCCCTCACACTCCCGGCAGTTTTCGTTCTCTCGTCGATCCGGATCGGCTTTCCACCCTGTTCCAGTCAGCGGGATTCGTCGATGTCGCTGTCAGTGCGGAGCCCACGCTCCGTCGCCTGGACACCGCGGCGACGGCGACCGCGATGATCCGTGACGGGTTCGCCTTCTTCAAGGCGCTCGTCGGCAAACTTCCGCCCCAAGGGCAGGAAGCGGCCTGGGCGGACGTGGAGAACGCTTTGAGGCGGTTCGAGGGTCCGGACGGGCTCGCGGTACCAGGAGAACTGAACCTGGTGGTGGGACGCAAGCCGCCGGGCTGAACCGCTGGCGACGCGTTTCGCCGGTGTTCTGGTATCACCACACGAACAACGGACCGCGCCACGGGTGATTCCCTGTTTCCTCGGCCTTGACGATTGACACGATTGCCAAGATTACAGCGCAATCATGCGCTCGCGTGGGCACCGTTCTCGCTGCACATTGCCCTGGCTCTCTCGGATTTGCGTCATACAAGATCGGCTGGCTGTGAGGTGAGATGAAACGACTGGCCAGAAACGCGCCGCGATGAGATTGGACGAAGGATCGACACCGATGGCGCGAGACACCGGATTGCTCATTCTCGATGCCTACCGGAGCGCCGCTCAGGACGACACGGCTGCCGGTGCGAACTACAAGGGCCTCAAGATTCACGCCCTGCCCGCGATCCATGAAGAGGTTGAGAAGGCCGCGGTTCGTACGTTCCCGCCCAATGGAGGCGTGCTCGACATTGCATCGGGTTCGGGCGCGCTGTGCTTGCGACTGCATGACCGAGGCTTCAGGTTGACCGGCTGCGATCTCGTTACGGAGAACTTCCGGTTACGCGATCAACTTCCGTTCGTCGAGGTCAATCTCAATCTGCCGTTTTCCGAGAAATTCGGCCAGAGATATGACGGTATAACCGCGACAGAAATAATAGAACATGTTGAAAATCCGAGGCACTTTCTGCGCGAATGCTTTGCCCTGCTGAAGCCGGGCGGCACGTTGATCCTGACGACACCGAATGTCGATAGCGGGTTCGGTCGAGCGGTTCTTATCAGAAGTGGATCGTTCCGGTGGTTCGATCATGGGCATTACCAGGTGGATGGGCATATTACCCCGGTGCCGCTTTTCGTGCTTAGGGCGGCACTGCGGGAGACGGGGTTCGAGCCGCCGGTTGTGTCATCGGTTGGCGTACGGGAAGGGTCGATCTTTTCGGGATGGCGCATCCGCGCGTTCGGCTGGCTGCTGCGCCGGCTGGATCCGAACGATACGCCACAAATGGAGATTCTCTTCGTGACCGCCCGGAAACCATAACCGCGGTGGACACCGCTGCTTGCCTGCCCGCCGGGCCGCAATCCGCGGCTTCTGTCAGCGCAGCCCTGGGAAAGTCGCGGATGCCGGCCGGCGTCGGCATGACGGGGTGTTGGCGGGAGGGGTGATCTTTACACCGATTGGAATGGGCGTCCTGGCCGGCCTGACGTCCCTACCCACCCATCCCCAACCGCTTCGACGCGATCTTCGCCCCCTCCGCCATGGAGGTCAGCTTCGCCCACACGACATCCTCGGCCACCCGACCACGCCCGGCGGAGGTATCAAAACCGCAATCCGTGCCCGCCAGAACCCTCCTGGGATCGCCGATCGTGCGTGCCACAAGCTCCAACCGGTCGGCCACGACTTCCGGATGCTCCACGAAGTTGGTCAACGGGTCGATGACGCCGGCAACCACGACCTGCCCGTCATCCAGCGGCAGGTCCTTCAGACACCGGTATTCATGCGCGTGCCGAGGATTGGCGATCGGCAGCACCCAGCCACCGACCTTGGCGCGACTGATGGCTGGCAGGATCTCGTGCATCGCCACGTCGCAGTCATGCGGCGCCTCGTAATTGCCCCAGCACGCATGGATGCGCACCCGATCGCGCGGGACATTCACCAGTGCGTCGTTGATCGTCCCCACCACCCGTTCGGCGAAGTCGATGAAATCGCCCAAAGGTCGGTCCTGGAACGACACATGCCGTTCCAACGCCAGGTCCGGCGCGTCGATCTGCAACAGGAAGCCGCTGCTCACGATCGCCTCATATTCCACCCGCAGCGCGCGTCCCAGCGCGGCGAGATAGGCGTCTTCCGAGTCGTACCACGCGTTGCGCATGGCGGCGGCGATGATGCCGGGCGATGGCGCGGTCATGAACGGTTCGGCAAACCCGGGCGCCCCGACTTCCTGCAACGTCGCGCGGACTTCGTCGCATTCGGCCTGCACCAGCGCCGGATCGAGGTATTCCACCGCCCCGATCGCCTCCGGCACGCCGTCGCGGTTGCTGACCGACGGACGCCCGGTCGCCAGCACGTCGCCCCACGCCCGGAAGCCGGGATAGCGCGCCACGTCGGCAAACGGCTTGCGATGCCAGGAGCCGCCGAAGCCGCTCATGCGGTGGCGGACATAAAGGAAGAACGCCTCGCGCATCTGCTCGCCATTGTTGCCGACATCGATGCCGGCTTCGATCTGCTTGCGCACGACGTGGCGGGTGGCGACTTTGCCCTCGGCCGTGATGGCGGCTTCGTCAACGGCCTCTCCGGCGGCGCGTTTCGCATACAGCGCGGTTAGGGATGCCGGCCGGGGCAGGCTGCCGGTATGGGTGGTCAGGATGCGGTGTTCGCTATGCAGCATGGGTTCGACCTTCACTTGGCGTCATTGGTCAAGCCTGTAGACCAGTCCCGGTGGCAACCGGTCGGAACGAGTATCGGCGGGGCAGTCCGCCCGCCCGCCCGAACCACCGCCCTTCTTACCGTCATTGCCGGGCTCGACCCGGCAACCCGCGCTTCAACGGCGGGGGGCGGGTTGCCGGATCAAGTCCGGCATTGACGGTGAGGGGGCGAGACAATCAGGCCGGCTTCGTAAATCGGCACTTGTAGGGAATGGCGGCGAAATCGGTATGGCGGTTGCGGGCCAGGAAGTCGTTAACCGCCATTCCGACGGTTCCCCACACTTTCAAGGTGATATCGTAGTCGTCGCAGATCATGACGCCACCCGGTCGCAGCACGGCCCACCACCGAGTCAGGTCCGCGATGACCCCTTCGTAGTCGTGGGCTGCGTCGATGTGCACCAGAGACGGCCGCAGGTCGAGTTTGGCCACGACGATCGCGGCGTTGGCCGAATCCAGCGACAAAGGCACGACATAATCCTGCAGCCCAGCAACGATAACATTGTTCAAGAATTTGTAGTACAACTGCGGATAGCCATATGACGGCGACAGGTCGGTGGACCGGGTCGCATCCACCCAGTGCTCGGAGGAGCCGAGCCAGGTGTCTACGGCGATGACGACGCCGTCGGTCTTGGTGGCCTGAAGGTGGCGCGCCAGGGTCAGAGTGGAGCCGCCTTTCCAGACCCCGACCTCGACGTTGATATCGGGTCTGATCTTGGCAACTTCCTGGCCCAGATACTCGTGATTGGAGTTCCAGCCACTGGGGTCGTGAATATAGAGAGACCGGGGGAAACCGGCGAACGGATCTTCCCCGCGCCACAGCACGTCGATGACGCGCCGATGGGCCGAACCTGTATCAGCCATGGTCGCGGCCTCCGTCGTCGAGTCGCGGTCGAATGGCACTCACCCTCCAACGTCCCCCATCGCCGTTTCCAGATACCCGGTGTAGCCAAACAGGCCGACCGCGCCGCCGGTATGCAGGAACACCACCGTCTCCTGCTTGCCGATTTCGCCCTTGCGGATCAGGTCGATCATGCCCGCCATCGCCTTGCCGGAGTAGACCGGGTCCAGCAGGATCCCCTCCATGTTGGCCAGCATCTGCACCGCTTCGGCCATGCCGTCGGTCGGGATGCCGTAGCCCGCGCCGACATAGTCGCAATTGGCGACAACAGAATCTCGCGGGATGCCGCCACGCATGCCGCAATATTCGGCGGTGGCCTCGGCGAGGCGAAACACATTTGCCTCCTGCCGATCTTTCGGCAGCCGCACGCCGATGCCCAGCACGGGCACATTGGCGTTGATCCCCTGCAGGCCGACCACCAGCCCCGCATGTGTGCCGGCACTGCCGGTCGCGGTCACCAGGCGGTCGATCCGCAATCCCATCTCATCGGCCTGCTGCATTAACTCCTGAGCGCAGGACACGTAGCCCAGCGCACCGACGCGGTTGGAACCGCCGCCCGGGATGACATAGGTGGCGACGCCGGTGGCGCGCAGTTCGGCGCCCTTCTTCTCGGCTTCCTCGTTCATATCCAGGCCGGAGGGTCGATACTCGATGGCGCAGTTGAACAGCTTGTCCAGCAGGACGTTGCCGCTGTTCAGGTAGTCCCGGTCGTTGGTTTCGATCCGGTGTTCCAGCAGTGCGGTGCATTTCATGCCGAACTTCGCCGCCACCGCCGCGGTCTGGCGGACATGGTTGGACTGCACGGCGCCCTGGGTCACGATATGCGTGGCGCCCTGGGCGCGGGCTTCCCCGATCAGCCATTCCAGCTTGCGCACCTTGTTGCCGCCGGTTGCGACCACGGTGCAGTCGTCCCGCTTGATCCAGATCTCCGGGCCGCCCAGATGCTGGGTCAGGTTGTCCAGCTTCTCCAGCGGGGTCGGCGTCGGGAAAAGCCGGACGCGCGGGAAACGGGCGAGATGCATGGACGAGCTCCGGTACAAAAGAGGGCGAAGGATTCTTGGCCCATGTCGAGTGGGGCGGTGTAATGTCCCCGATCATGCGGCGTCATACAACAAGAACGGGCAACCAGGAACGGCGCGGCGGGCCGATATGCCGACGCAGGCGCCGGACAGGCCCCGTAATCTGGCCGAAAGGAGAGAGTTATGCACATCGTCAAACGCCGCGGATGGGAAATCGCCGAAAGCCAGGTGACGGCCGAACATCTGGTCGTGAACCGACGCAGTGTCCTGTCCGGGGCAGCCGGATTGGGCACGATTGGTCTGGGCATGATGGCTGCCGGAGGGTCGGCGTTGGCCCAAGGCGCATCGCCCGCGGCCGCCTCCCCTGGTGCTGTGGCGCGCAACCCGAAATTCGAGGCCGGCCGAGCGCTGACCGACGAAAAATTCGCGACGACCTATAACAATTATTATGAATTCGGCGAAAGCAAGAACGTCTGGCGAGAGGCGCAGAAACTGAAACAGCGTCCCTGGGCGATCCAGATCGACGGCATGGTCAAGCAGGCCCGCACCATCGACATCGACGACCTGCTGAAACAGGTCCAGGTCGAGGAGCGCGTCTATCGCCATCGCTGCGTGGAAGCCTGGGCGATGACAGTGCCGTGGATGGGTTTCCCACTGAGCCAGCTCGTGGCGCTGGCCGAACCGTTATCCGCGGCCAAATACCTCGTCTTCGAAACCGCGCAGGACAAGGCGACGATGAAGGGGCTCGCGTCTCCGTTCTATTCCTGGCCCTATGTCGAGGGGCTGGCGATCGACGAGGCGATGAACGATCTGGCCTTTCTGTCGACGGGCCTCTACGGCAAGCCCTTGCAGGGGCAGAATGGCGGGCCGATCCGGCTGACGGTGCCATGGAAATACGGCTTCAAGGGTGCCAAGTCGCTCGCGCGGATCACCTTTACCGACAAGCGGCCGAAAACCTTCTGGGAAGGGCTGCAGTCCCGCGAATATGGGTTTTGGGCCAATGTGAATCCCGCCGTTTCCCACCCTCGCTGGAGCCAATCGCGCGAACGTCTGCTCGGCGATGATGAAATGGTGCCCACGCAGATCTATAATGGCTATGGTGATTTCGTCGCCGGGCTATATACCGACCGAAAGTCCGAAAAGCTGTTTATGTGATCGCGCAACGCACCCTGGCGGTTCTGGCCGCTGTCATGCTGGTCTGTGCCGCGGCCCTCGCGATGATCGGGCCGCGGTCGGTCTCGCTTGGTCGCGCGTTGGCGAACTGGGACGGCAGGGTGGAAGATACGCTGAAAGGGTGGGTCCTGGGCGTGTTCGGGCCCTGGGTGTGGACCGAAATGGTGGTGCCGCTGCTGGTGCGGCCTGCCTGGCTGCTGCCGGCGTCGCTGGGGATCGTGTTTGCCGGACTGTCCCTGTCGCTGGCCTATCGGAACACGGCCAGCCAGTCGCATCGGCGGAGTTGAGGCGGGCGTCTGGTTCTTGCCGTCGCGCGCTTATCGTCATTGCCGGGCTTGACCCGGCAACCCACCCCCCGCCGCTGAAGCGCGGGTTGCCGGATCAAGCCCGGCAATGATGAATTGGGCGGTGAAGTCCGTTGGGTTCACCATCGCCCCTTTCCCCACTCAATCTCGCTCGTGCCGCGGTCCAAGCTCCGACGGGGAAGGGGCTACGGTGGCCACACACCTCGGCGCTGGAGAAAACTCTCCCCCTCCCCTTGCGGGAGGGGGCGGGGGGAGGGGGTGATACCGCACGAATACTGCGTGAAACCCCTCCCCCTAGCCCCCTCCCGCAAGGGGAGGGGGAGAACTTTCTCCGTCCGTCACCCCATTTCGAGATCCTCGCGTGCGCTAGGGTCGGGAAGGGGAGGGTCGTCTTTGTTGTCGTCAGCCCCGATCAGGCGCCCGTCTTCTGGGCGACGCCCTTCTCGGCCAGCAGCGTCTCAAGCTCGCCGGACTGGAACATCTCGGTGACGATGTCGCAGCCGCCGACGAACTCGCCCTTCACATAAAGCTGCGGGATGGTCGGCCACTGCGAGAATTCCTTGATCCCATCACGCAGTTGGTCGTCTTCCAGCACGTTCGCCGACTGGAACGGGACGCCCATATGGGTCAGGATCTGCACGATCCGCGCCGAGAACCCGCATTGCGGAAAGATCGGGGTGCCCTTCATGTAGAGCATAACTTGGTTCTGCTCGATTTCGCCCTGGATGCGGGTATTCACGCTGTCGGCCATGTGTCTAACTCCTTGGGGTCGTGAGTGGGTTGGAGGCTTCCTGATTAGTCCGGAGCGGTGGTCTGCAACGCGAGGGCGTGTAGTTCATTGCCCATGCGACCACGCAAGGCGGCGTAGACGATCTGATGCTGGCGCACGCGCGACAGGCCACGGAACTGCTCGCTGACCACGGTGGCGGCGTAGTGGTCGCCGTCACCTGCCAGATCCTCCACCGTGACCTTGGCATCGGGCAGGGCTGCCTTGATCAGGGACTCGATCTCGTTCGCGGCCATTGCCATGCGGTCAGTCCTTTTTTGTCTCGCCATCCATCCACGCCGGGAAGAAACGCTCATGCGAATCCCGCAGCGCTTGGACGGATATTGTACTGCCGTCCGGAAGTGTCAAATCCTGACCGCCGGACACGGCTATTCGCAGCGCCGGAACACCGGCTGCCTCGGCCGCCTTGACCATGGCAATCGAATCGGGCACCGCCAGCAGGTAGCGGGCCTGATCCTCTCCGAACCAATAGGCATGGCCGGGGATGTCGCGCGGATGGGTGGAAATGCGCAGACCGATGCCGCTGGCCATCGCCATTTCGGCCAGTGCCACCAGGATGCCGCCGTCGGACACGTCATGGCAGGCGCGCACATGCCCCGCCAAAATCTGAGCACGGACGAAATCGCCATTGGTGCGTTCGGCCACCAGATCGACCGGCGGCGGCGCACCGTCCTCGCGTCCGGCAATCTCGCGCAGCCACAGCGACTGGCCCAGCCAGCCCGTGGTGGCGCCGATCAGCACAATATCCAGCCAGGGGGGAAGGGCGAGCCCGACCGCCTGGGCCGCGTCGTCCAGCACGCCCAGGCCGCCGATGGCCGGGGTTGGCAGGATCGCGCGCCGTTCGGTCTCGTTGTAGAGGCTCACATTGCCGGACACGACGGGGAAATCCAGCGCCTCACACGCCGCGGCCATGCCACGGATCGCGGCGGCAAACTGGCCCATGATCTCGGGCTTTTCCGGATTGCCGAAATTCAGGTTGTCGGTGATGGCAAGCGGGCGAGCGCCCACCGCGGTCAGGTTGCGCCAGGCTTCGGCGACGGCCTGGCGTCCACCGGTTTCTGGATCGGCGGCGCAGTAACGCGGCGTGCAGTCTGTGGTCAGCGCCAAAGCGCGTTTCAGCCCTTCCAGCTTCACGACCGCGGCATCGGCGGCGCCGGGGCGTTTCACCGTCTGACCGCCGACGGTGCTGTCGTACTGGTCCCAGACCCAGGCGCGCGAGCACAAATCGGGGCATCCGACCAATGTCTGTAGCGCCGAGGCCAGCCCGACCCGCGATTCGACCCGCGCCGGGTTCAGCTTCTCGCCTTTCGGCGTTTCGGTGGTCGGGCGGGTGTAGAGCGGCGCCTCGTCGTTCAGCGGTGCCAACGGGATATCGGCCTCGACCACGCCGTTATGGCGCACGACGATCCGGCCGGTGTCGGTGATGTGGCCGATGATCGCGAAATCGAGGTCCCATTTCTCGAAGATGGCGCGTGCCACGGATTCCCGATCCGGGCGCAGCACCATCAGCATGCGTTCCTGGCTTTCCGACAGCATGAACTCATAGGCGGTCATGCCGGTTTCGCGGGCGGGGACCATGTTCAGGTCCAGTTCGATGCCAACGCCGCCCTTGGCGGCCATTTCGACGGACGAACTGGTCAGGCCGGCCGCGCCCATGTCCTGGATGGCGACGATGGCGTCGGTGGCCATCAGCTCCAGGCAGGCCTCGATCAGCAGCTTTTCCGTGAACGGGTCGCCGACCTGCACGGTGGGACGCTTTTCCTCGGAATCGGCGCCGAACTCGGCGCTGGCCATGGTGGCGCCGTGTATGCCGTCGCGCCCGGTTTTCGAGCCGACATAGACCACCGGATTGCCGATCCCGGCGGCGGCGGACAGGAAGATGCGGTCCTTCGGCGCGATGCCGACGGTCATGGCATTGACCAGCGGGTTGCCGTCATAGGCGGGATGGAAGTTGATCTCCCCGCCCACGGTCGGCACGCCGACGCAATTGCCGTAGCCGCCGATGCCGCGCACCACGCCATCGACGATCCGGCGCGTCCGCGGATGATTCGGACTGCCGAAGCGCAACGCGTTCAGGTTGGCGATGGGACGAGCGCCCATGGTGAACACATCGCGCAGAATGCCGCCGACGCCGGTCGCGGCGCCCTGGTAGGGCTCGATGAAGCTCGGGTGGTTGTGGCTTTCCATCTTGAAGATGGCCGCCAGCCCGTCGCCGATATCGACGACACCGGCGTTTTCGCCCGGCCCGTGGATCACCCACGGCGCCTTGGTCGGCAGTTGCCGCAGCCAGACGCGGGAGGATTTGTAGCTGCAATGCTCCGACCACATGACGCTGAACACGCCAAGCTCGGTCAAAGAGGGCGTACGGCCCATGATTTCAAGGACTTTACCGTATTCCTCGGCACTGAGGCCGAATTCACGGGCGAGACTCTGGTTGACTTCTTTTTGCATCAGGCGGCGGCGAGCGCGTCGAACAGGGGCTTCCCATCGGTGCTGCCCATCAACGGATCGACCAGGTCTTCCGGATGCGGCATCAGCCCCAGCACTCGCAGATTCGGTGTGTAGATGCCGGCAATGGAGCGCGCGCTGCCATTGCGGTTGGCGTCCTTGGTGACGTCTCCCTGTGGGATGTTGCCCAGTGGGATGTTGCCCAGTGGGATGTTGCCCTGTGGGGAGGCGTAGCGGAGAGCAACCAGGCCCTGGCCTTCCAGCCGGTCCAGGGTCGCGTCATCCGCGAAATAGTTGCCGTCGCCATGCGCCATGACGGCGCGGAAGGTCTGTCCCTTCTGGTAGCGGGCGGTGAACACGGTGTCGGACCGCTCCACCCGCAGATGGCAGTCCATGGACAGGAAGCGCAAAGCGGCGTTGCGCAGCAGGGCGCCGGGGAGGATGCCGGCCTCGGTCAGGATCTGGAACCCGTTGCAGACGCCCAGGATATAGCCGCCGCGATCGGCATGGGCGCGGATCGAGGCCATCACCGGCGATTGCGCCGCCATGGCGCCGCAGCGCAGATAGTCGCCAAAACTGAATCCGCCAGGGATCACCACCAGGTCCAGGCCGGACAGGTCGGTTTCCTGGTGCCAGATCATGCGCGGTTTCGCGCCGGAGGATTGCTCCAGCGCGATCGCCATATCCCGTTCCCGGTTGATGCCGGGGAAAACGACGATGCCGGCCTTCATGGTGCGGGCCTCAGGGTCTGGTGGCAGCGGTCAACCATCCAGCGACACCCGGAAGCTCTCGATCACCGTGTTGGCCAGCAGCTTGCGGGCCATGTCCTCGGCCATCGCGCGCGCCTTGTCGGGGTCGGTTTCGGCAAGGTCCAGTTCGATGATCTTGCCGGCGCGCACGTCGTTGACACTGGTAAAGCCCAACGTGCCCAGCGCATGGGCGATCGCCTTGCCCTGCGGATCGAGCACGCCGGATTTCAGCATGACGGTGACAATGGCCTTCACTGCATCAACTCCGGACCCTTCAGGTCGCGCATGCCGGCTTCCGGCAGGATTCCCAGGCGTTTGGCGACTTCCTGGTAGGCTTCCTCGACCTTGCCGAGGTCCTTGCGGAAGCGGTCTTTGTCCATCTTCTCGTTGGTCTTGCTGTCCCAGAGGCGGCAATTGTCCGGGCTGATCTCGTCGGCCAGGATGATCCGCATTTCCTCGTTTTCCCACAGCCGGCCGAATTCCAGCTTGAAATCGACCAGGGTGATGCCGACACCGAGCAGCAAACCGGACAGGAAATCGTTGATGCGCAAGGTCAGCGCGACGATATCGTCCAGGTCCGCCGTGTTGGCCCAACCGAAGCAGGTGATATGCTCCTCCGACACCATCGGGTCGTTCAGGGCGTCATTCTTGAAATAGTACTCGATGATGGAGCGCGGTAGGCGGGTGCCCTCGGCCAGGCCCAGGCGGGTCGCCAGGCTGCCGGCGGCGACGTTGCGCACCACGACTTCGAGCGGGATGATCTCGACCTCCCGGATCAACTGCTCCCGCATGTTGAGCCGGCGGACGAAATGGGTGGGGATGCCGATCTCTCCCAGCCGCATCATCAGGTATTCGCTGATGCGGTTGTTCAGAACGCCCTTGCCGGTGATGATACCCTTCTTGGCACCGTTCCCCGACGTGGCGTCGTCCTTGAAGTACTGCACGAGGGTGCCGGGTTCCGGTCCCTCGAACAGGATTTTGGCCTTGCCTTCGTAGAGCTGGCGGCGGCGAGCCATAATGGGTTCCCCTTGGCGGTCCGCCCGCTGCGGGCGGCGGGGCGGGTATAGCAGCGGTGGGGCGGGGG
>CALQHT020000137.1 GCA_943330455.2 Nitrosovibrio sp. Nv4
CAAGCAAAACCTCATTGAGGAAGTCGCCGCCTGGGAAGCCAGACGAAACAAACACCACGCCAAGGCGGATTGGCAATTCACCACAGCCGAGGCCCGCGTTAAGCTGAAGAGGCTTTACCCCACATTATGAACGACTCGGGGCACTAGTCGATGGTACGGTCCGTTGGAGAGAGTGATGCGCGAAGTGGGCGCCTTCGAGGCAAAAAGCAAATTCGGCCAGTTGCTCGATCAGGTGGAGCATGGCGAGGAAATCGTCATCACCCGCCGCGGCAAGGCGGTGGCGAAACTTGTGCCCGCGGAGCCTGGGTTCGATCGCGACAAAGCGCGCCGAGCGGTCGCGGGGATCCTCGCACTCAGCAAGGGCGTCACCCTCGGCGGACTGAAGATCAAAGACCTCATCGATGAAGGCCGCCCGTGAGCTTCGTCGTCGACAGTTCAGTCGCGCTGTCCTGGTGCTTTGAAGATGAGCGCACTCCGGCCACCCTCGCTTTGCTGGAACGTGTCGCCGAGGTCGGTGCCGTCGTCCCGCAGCATTGGCCGGCCGAAGTGCTCAACGGACTGATGATGGCGGAGCGCCGGCAACGGGTTGACGCGGCACGGCGGCGCCAACTGGCGGATTTCTTGCGTGATCTGCCGCTGGCGGTCGATCCCGAAACGACGACCCAGCTATGGGACGCGACGCAACGCCTGGCCGAACGCTTCCGGCTGACGGTCTACGACGCGATCTATCTGGAACTGGCGCAGCGCAAGAACCTGGCACTCGCCTCGCTCGACAAGGAACTATGCAGTGCAGCCGCGGGCTTGGGTGTGCCGGTGCTTGGGCAACCAACAACCTGATTTTTCCGGCCGGGCGAACGTGGTGCGCGTCCGCCCCCTACCCCGACGCCCCAAACCGAAATGGGGCGCAAGGGCCAACGGAAAACGCCTGGGTCACCGGGAACGCCGAACCGGGGAGGACGAGCGGACCCGAACAAGCGGTCCAGGACGAACCCACCACGCCAAAGCGGGACCATGATCGATAGGTGTGACGTTGGGGTGGGCTGCCTCGAACTTGGGCACGCGAGAGCCCCTGATCAGAAATGGAACAAATGGTTAACCGCGCCTGTCCGGAACGAATACCCCGGTTTCCTGCATGGAACCGTAACAAAACCCCCCGTTATCCAGTGGATTTGCAACAAGTCCGCGAAACGCCTCAGTTAATGTAGAATCTCAAGAGAACCCAAAACTAACAAGGGTCTCAACGCAGTACACCCCGACCTTGCCTCGCCATCTCAAGTCCGGCCGCACCGCACAAAGCCTCCAGAACTGCCGTCTCCGGATTGAGACGAACCCCGTTAACCACTGCCCAACCCTTATACAAACAGCGCCAATTCAATGACTTACAAGCCCGTCCTGGACCAAAAATCCAACGCCGCGACAATTATCTTGCCACCAACCAGCAATTCAGATTAGAACATTAATCGAACACGCCACCCCAAACCCGCACAATCCACCACCCAACCGCCCCCAGACCCCACCCCGCAACACCGCCCCCGCCCCTCAACCCCCCAAATAAAACTCCCGGATCAGCTCATTGTTGTTCAAAGCCTCCGCCGACCCGCCCTCAAACTCAATCCGCCCGTGCACGATCACGTACCCCCGATCGGCAATCCGGATCGCCTGGGTGAAATTCTGCTCCGCCATCAGCACCGAAAGCTGATACCCCTCCTTCAACTCCTTGATCTTATCGATCGTCCGAGCCACCAGAAGCGGCGCCAGCCCCACCGAAGGCTCATCGATCAGCAGCATCCGCGGCGCCGACATCAGCGCCCGCGCCAGGGCCAGCATCTGCTGCTCCCCCCCGCTCATGGACCCCGCCAACTGCTTCCGCCGTTCCGCCAGACGCGGGAAAATCTCAAAACAGAACGCCAAATTCCGTTCAATCGACGGTCGAGCCGCTCGCCTAAACGCCCCCATCAGCAGGTTCTCGGTCACGGTCAGCCGAGGAAACAACCGCCGCCCCTCCGGCACAAAGGCGATCCCCAGATCGACGATCGCCTCGGTGGACAGCCCGACCAGGTCGTGGCGCACCCCGTCGATGACCGCCACCACGGTCCCGGCGGACGGCCGCACCATCCCCATGATGCACTTCATCAGGGTGGATTTGCCGTTGCCGTTGGTGCCGAGCAGGGCGACGGTTTCGCCCTCGCCGACGGTCAACCCAACGCCGTGCAGGATGCTGACCGCGCCATAGCCGGCATCGAGGCCGGTGATCGAGAGACTAGCTGCCAAGATACGCCTCGACGACATCCGGTTGGCGCACCACGTCCTGGGGGTCTCCGTCGGCGATCTTGCGTCCGGCCACCAGGACGACCAGCCGTTGGGAAAAAGCCAGGACGGCCCGCATGATATGCTCGATCATGATGATCGTGACGCCTTGTTCGTTCAGCCGGATCAGCAAGGCCAGGATGTCATCGACCTCCCCGGGGGACAGGCCGGCCATGGCTTCGTCGGCGATCAGCAGCCGCGGGTCGGAGGCCATGGCGCGGGCCAGTTCCAGCTTCCGCATTTCGATCTGCGTCAGGTCGCCCGGCAATTTCTGGGCTTTTTCGGCCAGGCTGACCATCTGCAGCAGGTCCCCGCAGCGGCGCTCGACGTCCACGCCGCGCCCCTGCCCGCCGGTCGCATACAGGATCGGCACGCGCAGATTTTCGGCCAGGGTCAGGCTGGCGAACGGCCGAGGCAGTTGGAAACTGCGCGCCAGTCCCATCCGGATGCGCTTGTATGCTGGCAGCCCATCCAACACCCGTCCGTCGAAGGCCACCTTGCCGGTTTCGTTGCGCAAGGTGCCGCACAGGCAGTTGACCAGGGTGCTCTTGCCGGAGCCGTTGGGGCCGATCAGCCCCAGCCGCTCCCCCCGTTCGACCTGCAATTCGATGTCGGCCAGGGCGACGAAGCCGCCGAACCGCTTGCCGAGGCCGGAGACGGTCAGGATGGGATCGCTCATCGGCGGAACCACCCGATGATGCCCTTGGGTGCCACGATCACGAACACGACCAGCAGGACGCCCACGATCAACAGCGACAAGGCCGAGGAAATCGTCACCGTCGCCGCCTGCTGCAACGTCCCCAGCAGCACCGCGCCCAGAACGGGGCCGAGCCAACTGGATGTGCCACCGATCAGCGGCATGGCGATGGTGTTAACGGCATAGCTCAGGCTGAAACCGGAGGAGGGATCGAGATAGGTCACGTAATAGGGCAACGGAGCGCCGGCCATCCCCATGAAACCGCCGGACAAGGCGGTCGCGATCAGCTTCAGGCGCAGGGTCGGCACACCGGACGCCTCGGCCGCGAGTTCGTCGTCGCGGATGGCGGCGAAGCCGTAGCCCAGGCGGGAATGCTCGATGGCGCGGGCCACGGCGACGGCAATGACCGACAGGGCAAGCATGAGCAGGAACAGATACTCGATGTAGTCGCCATCGAAGATCGGGGATTCGTCGGGCCGGATGACGTAGACGCCGCGGGCGCCACCGACAAAGCTCCAATTGGTGATCAGGGTCTGCATGACCACGGCCATGGCCAGGGTGGCGATGGAAAAGAACGTGCCGCGCAGCCGCAAGGTCAGATACCCGGTGCCGAGGCCGACCGCGCCCGACACCACACCGCCGACCGCGATCATCAGCGGCAGAGGCAGTTCCGGCAGCGTCTTGTGCAGCACCACGGTGCTATAGGCTCCGAGCGCGAAGAACGCCGCCGTGCCAAAGTTCACATACCCGGTATAGCCACCCAGAATGTTCCATGCGGTCGCCAGCACGACATATTGCAGGACGACGTAACCCGCGAAAAACGCATAGGAATTGCCGACCATCTTGGTGCCAAAGAAGGTCGCGAACGCAACCAGGACCAGCACACTGACAAAACTCCAATTCCGCATCACGCCCGCCCGAATATTCCGCTCGGCCTTACCGCCAATGTCAGCAGCAAGAAGCCGAACGCCACGGCCGGAGACCAGGACGGGCCAAAGAAGGTGGAGGTGATGCTCTCGACCACGCCCAGCAGCACCGCCGCGGCCAGCATGCCCGGGAAACTGCCCAACCCGCCCATGACGCAGATCGCGAAGACGCGGCCGATATACTCGCGTCCGATGGACGGCTCGACCGGCTGGATGATGATCAGGACCGCCCCGGCGATGGACGCGGTGGCGATGGACATCCCGAACGCGATCCGCTTGATCTGGCTGGGATTGGCCGCCATCAGCCGCAATGCCAGCGGATCCTGCGCGACCGCCTGGATCGCTCGACCGATAAAGGTCCGCGCCATGAACAGTTGCAGACCGACCAGCATGACGATGGACACCAGGAACGGCACCACGAGGCGCATCGGCAGGTCGATGAACCCGAAATGCAGGGTGGTGCCGAGATAACGCGCCTCAACCAGCCGGTAATCGACCCCGAACACCAGGACCAGGGTCACCTCGGTGATGAACAGCAGCCCGAAAAAGAACGCCAGGCCGCGCATGGAGGCATCGCCCCGCCGCTCGAACGACACGTCGTAGACATGGTAGATCGCCATCCCCAGCAGGTAGAAGCCCGGCAGCACGAGGATACTGGCCACGATCGGGTCCAGCCCAAGCACGCTGTTGGCGATATAGGCGATGTAGGAACCGAGGATGATAAAGGCCGGATGCGCGATGTTGACGATGTCGAGCATGCCGAAGGAGATCGACACGCCGATGGTCACAGCCGCGTAAAAGCCGCCCAGCAACAGGCCGGACACCAGCGCGTTGACCAAAAGGTCCAGGGGAAAATCCATTTTTGTTCGGTCTTGCCGTTTCCTGCCGACACTCTGGCGAATGGCCGCAGGCTTGACCAGCCCCCGAGCACGCTCCCGCGAAACCTCCCGAGGACCGCGCGCTCAGGACGCGCCGCCGCGAACGGTCACATTGGATGGGTTGATGAACGGGCTTCGCATCAACGGCTCCCCGTCCCGCCAGGCCATCCGAAAATACAGCGCGGCCAGTTCAGCGTAGTTCTCAAAATGGCCGCTCACGGCCAAGGCCTGCTCGTGATACCGCCGTGCGCCTTCCAGGTCGCCCTGGTCGCGGCGGATTTCGGACCAGAGTTCAAAGCCCGTCGAACTGGTGGGATGCAGTTCCATGGCGCGGGCGACACTGCGTTCGGCGGCATCGAACACATCCAGTCCGACCCAGGCTGCCCCGAGTGTCAGATAAACGCCCGCTTGCAGAATCGGATCGGTGGATGGATTGCGCTTCAACAACGCCTCCATGTCGGCAACCACCTCTCGGTCCTGGTCCAGGTTCATCTTCACGAAAGCCGCGTTCAGGGCAGGCGCGACATTGTTGGGGTTGGACGCGATCGCCTTCTGGAACTGGCTCAACGCCAGTGGCAAATCCTTGTGGAAGAGCGCGATCATGCCTTGCAGGTTCTCGAACAAGGCCCGCTCGGGATGGATCGGACGTGGTGGCATCCGAGCCAAAGCGAACCCGATGACGGACTCGGCGTCTTGAAACTCAAGGTCGCCGGCATGGCGCTGCATCAGGTTAAGAGCCGTGCTGTAAGGATCGACCTGTGCCATCGCCACGATCGACGCGCGCCGAGCGACGCTGGTGACACTCTCCCCGTCCTCTTGTGTGACTTCCTGGCGGAACGGATCGGCGCGCGATTGACCCGCGCCACTGACCAAGACCTTGGCCTTGGTCCCCTCCATGAACATGCTCAGCTTGATCGTGGCCGGTTGGTTGGCAAACTGGCTCTGCAAGGCGTAGGCGATCCCGGGCACATGCAACGATTCGGCGATCGAGACAGCCAAGCCGGGCGGTTGGCCCACCGAAATCACCGGCTTGGTCGATATGGTCGGGGTCGAGGAGATCCGATTGACCTCATCCCTCAGGATATCGCGCAGCATGTCGACGTTCAGGGCGCCGTCTTCCGATCGGGCGACGACGGTCGTCTCCAGGATGACATCCTTGGGGTGCAGGTAGGTGTCGATGCCCAGCGTCGCGAGCAGGAATCCGAGAATCGTCGCGAGGGTCGTCAGGTCCATGACGCTGCACCTTCCATCGCGGACTCCGTGGGCACGGCCCCACGACATTGACGCCCGCTACCGGAAGATAGGCCACGGATACTTACCATGAGGTAAATCAAGTGCCGGAAACGCGCCTGACCGCTTCCCCGGGAAGGCGTTATGGCAGGCTGTACGAACGGGCCGGGATGGTCAGGCGGAGATCGCCCCCTCTCCCAACCGGACCAGACGCGCCATCCGCGGGCCGCGCGCGATTCCCAAAGTCGCCCCCAGATCGTCCAGGATGGACTGGATCGCCGGACTATCGACCGGACCATGCGTTTCGACATGGGTTTTCGCCCGGGCCAGCAGGTCCAACGCCAACACCCGCAATCCGGACAGAACCGCGGACCCGGAATCCAGCCGTCCCGCGTCCAAGGTCGCAACGACATCCCGTGCCCCGGCCTCGAACACCGCGGTCAGGGCCACCAACGTGCCGAGCGACAGGGAGCGGGCCTCGCTGGGCGATCCACCCTCGGCCAGACGCCGGACCAGGTAGCGGAAAGCGCCCAGAGTGCCGAACGTGCCGACCGCGTCTTCCACGTCACGGAACGGCATCGCCATACGTTCATAGGCAACGCCGAGCGGACCGAGGAGAGCGGAGGTTGGGAGGAGACAGTTGTCGAGAAGAAGGCGGCAGTGACGGGACGGACGCAGCGCGTGGAAGCCCGGCATGTCGGTCATGGTGAGGCCGGGCGTTTCGCGCGGGACCAGGAAGGCGCTGTAGCGCTTGCGGCCGGCCTCCTCGGACGTGATCGCGACGACGATGATCGCGTCCGCGTTCGGGCCGTTGCTGACCCAGGCTTTCTCACCCGTGATCCGGAACCCGTCCGCTGTCTCGGTCGCCGTGGTGCGCAGCAGTTTGGGATGAGCGCCGACATCCGGCTCGGAAATCGCGACCGAGATCGCCTGCCCCAGCCAGGTGGCTTTCTGTTCGGCAGTGCCAAAGCCCTCGATGAAATGCCGGCCCACCAGATGGCGCCCGCCGCCGATGCCGCCGACGCCCAGCAGGCCGGTGTGTTGCACGAAGGCGGCCTTGAGGCCGGCAATGGTGGCGTAATCGAGCGGGGGTGCGAACAGCCCGGCCTCCGCCATCCCCTGCAACGGGTCCTGATCCGGAGCCTGGCACAGGGTCAGCCAGTGTTGCATGCGCTGCTCAATATCGTCGGCCATGGGTTCGGTCTCCGTGCTGTGGGGGACTTTGAAGCCCATTCCGCTCGGTCGCGAAAGGCGCGCGAGACCGGTCGGCACGGGCGATGTGCCAACCTGCCGATATAATCGCCCCTCCTCGGCCCCGTCGCCCCCCTCGTTATCGCCGGGCTTGTCCCGGCAACCCACGCTTCAACGGCGGGGGGCGGGTTGCCGGATCAAGTCCGGCAATGACGAGGGGGGGACTCCGGTGGGTCTTTGTTCGACCGGCCAGTATGTCGACCACGCCCTCCACGGGCGATATCAACCACGCCCCCCAAGGCCGATGACAACACGCCCACACCCAGCGTAGGCTCCCCCCAACGTCCAACCAACAAACCCGGAGGACCCCCATGAAGCTCGGCTATTTCGCCATGCCATCCCATCCGCCCGAGCGCGGCCTGAAAGCCGGCCATGACTGGGACCTGCAAACCCTGCGCTGGCTGGACGAACTCGGCTTCGAGGAAGCCTGGATCGGCGAACACCACACCGCCCCGTGGGAACCGCATCCCGCCCCCGACCTGCTGATCGCCCAAGCCCTGTTGCAGACCAAGCGGCTGAAAATCGGCCCCGGCGGGTTCCTGCTGCCGTATCACCACCCCGCGGAACTCGCGAACCGGGTGGCGATGCTGGATCACCTGTCGGAAGGCCGCCTGCTGTTCGGCGTCGCCGCATCGGGCCTGCCCAGCGACTGGGCCATGTTCGGCGTCGACGGCATGTCCGGCCAAAACCGCGAAATGACGCGGGAGGCACTGGATATCATCCTGCGGCTCTGGTCCGACGAACCGTCCTTCGAGTTCAAGGGCAAATACTGGAACGTCGCCAAGCCCGAGCTGATGTACGGGTTCCTGAAGCCGCATATCAAGCCGCTACAACAGCCGCACCCGCCGATCGGGGTGGCGGGATTGTCGCCCAACTCCGACACGTTGAAGATGGCCGGCGAGCACGGGTTTATGCCGCTGTCGCTGAACCTGAACGCGGGGCACCTGGTGACTCACTGGGCCGCGGTGGAGGAAGGCGCGCGCCGCACCGGGCGGACCCCGAAGCGGTCGGACTGGCGGATCTTCCGGGAAGTGTTCGTCGCGGAAACAGATGAGCAAGCCTACGAATTGTCGGTGAACGGCATGATGGGCCGCATGATGCGGGAATACTTCCTGCCGCTGCTCGATCAGTTCGGCTTCAAGCAATATCTGAAGCATGACCCGTCGGTGCCGGACGCGGATGTCACCCCGGAATACTGCGCCAAGCATAACTGGCTGATCGGCTCCCCGGAGACGGTCGCGAAGAAGCTGGAGAAAGTCTACAACGATGTCGGCGGGTTCGGCGGCATTCTGGTGTTCGGGTTCGATTACGCGGAAAATCCGGACGCCTGGCACACCTCTCTGCGATTGCTGGCAGAGGAAGTGGCGCCGCGGATCGCGCATCTGAAACCGGCCTGATCGACCGGCCGGCGAGGGTCGCGGGGCGACCTTCCCGGCCTCGAAAGGCGGACTGTCGCCACTTCAAGCAACGACGCACGTCGTGAGTTCAACAGGATTTGGAGGCTCCATTGGTTCAAGCAAACAAACTGGCTCTCGCCGCACTTCTCGCCGCCGTGACGCTCGGTGCGTCGCAAGGGCACGCGCAGCAGCCGCAGGCGCCGAATATGACGTTCTTCGTGACAAGCGCCGGGTCCGGCAAGGGGGCGGATCTGGGCGGCCTGGAGGGCGCGGACGCACGGTGTCAGGCTCTGGCGCAAGCAGCCGGTGCGGGCGGCAAGACCTGGCGCGCGTATCTGAGCAGCCAGGCCGTGGACGGAAAGCCGGCGGTCAATGCCCGCGACCGGATCGGCGCCGGCCCGTGGCAGAATTTCGGCGGCGTCGTGGTCGCTCAGAACGTCGATGACCTGCACAGCGCCAACAACAAGCTGGGCAGCCCGACGTCACTGACCGAGCGCGGCACCATCGTCGCCGGCCGTGGCTACACGCCGAACTACCACGACGTGCTGACCGGATCGCAGCCGGACGGGCGCGCCTTCCCACCCGGCGAAGACCGGACATGCAAGAACTGGACGAGCAGCACACAGGGTTCGGCGATGGTCGGCCATATCGACCGCATCGGACTCCGCGACGATGCCGAGTCGAAGTCGTGGAACACCTCCCACCCGTCTCGCGGTCCGGGCGGCGGGTGCAGCCCGACCGATCTGAACAGCACGGGCGGGAACGGGTTGTTCTACTGCTTCGCCACGAACTGACCGTTGGGTTGAGGCCACGCGTCCGGCGGTTGGCCCGTCGGACGTGCTGGTGGCCCGATTTCGCTCTGGCGGCATTGGATTGTTGGAGCGGCACGATGATTTCCGGTAGTCTGCAATCTGGACCCGAGGATGGAGCCTCGCATGAGTGACGGACCCGACAGCCTTGTCTTGCGCTTCATGCGCTCACTGGACACGAAATTCGACCGCATGGCGGACGATGTTCGCGAGATCAAGGGACGCATCGGCGCGCTTGAGGAGCGTTACGCGAGCATTTCGCGTCGCATGGACTCGCTGGACATGCGGGTCGAACGCATCGAACGTCGCTTCGATCTGATCGACGAGCACACACGATGAGCCGCGTCCTCCACCGCTCTGGTGCCATTCCCCCCGTCGCGGTGCGCGGCGAAGGCATCTATCTCCACACCGCTGCCGGTGCCGCCATCATCGACGCCTCGGGCGGGGCCGCCGTCGCCTGTCTGGGTCACGGCAATCGCCGCATCGCGGAGGCCATCGGTCGGCAGGCCGCGACCATGGCCTATGCCCATACCGGCACCTTCTCCAACCAACCCGCCGAGGACCTGGCCGACCTCATCCTGGACGGCGCACCCGGCGGGCTGACGCGGGCGTGGTTCTGTTCCTCCGGGTCCGAGGGCAACGAGGCCGCGATCAAGCTCGCGCGCCAGTATTTCCTGGAAATCGGCCAGCCCCAGCGCGTGCGCACCATTGCTCGCCGGCAGAGCTATCACGGCACCACGCTGGGCGCCCTCGCCGCCGGCGGCAATATGATGCGGCGGGAGAAATTCGAGCCGATCCTGTCCCAGGCCCACAGCCTGGTGTCGCCCTGCTTTGCCTATCGCTTCAAGGAAGACGGGGAATCGGACTCACAATACCTGGACCGGCTGTCGGCCGAGTTGGAAGCCGAATTCCAACGCCTCGGCCCCGATACCGTCACCGCCTTCCTGGCGGAACCGGTTGTCGGCGCCACCACCGGCTGCGTCACGGCGATCCCCGGCTATTTCAAGCGGGTGCGGGATATCTGCGACCGCCACGGCGCCCTGCTGATCCTGGACGAGGTGATGTGCGGGATGGGCCGCACCGGCACCATGCACGCGTGGGAGCAGGAGGGCATCACGCCCGACATCCAGGTGATCGCCAAGGGCCTCGGCGGCGGCTACCAGCCGATCGGCGGTATCCTGATCGCCGATCGCGTGGTCCAGGCGCTGCACAACGGCTCGGGCGGGTTCCTGCACGGGCAGACCTACCAGGCGCATCCGGTTGCCTGCGCCGCCGCGCTGGAGGTCCAGCGGATCATCCGGGAAGACCATCTGGTCGACAACGTCCGCCTCATGGGCCAGCGCCTGGAAACCGCGCTGACCGAGCGTTTCGGCAACCATCGCCATGTCGGCGACATCCGCGGTCGTGGCCTGTTCTGGGCGCTGGAGTTCGTCACCGACCGCGGCTCCAAGGGCGTGTTCGATCCCAGCCTGAAACTGAACGAACGCGTGAAGGCCGAGGGCATCGCGCGCGGCGTCGCCACCTATCCGATGGGCGGGACGATCGACGGCAAGCAGGGCGATCATGTGATCGTGGCGCCGCCCTATATCGTGACGGAAGCAGACGTGGACATGATCGTTGAGCGATTGGGCGACGCGGTGGACGCGGCGTTGAAGGGCATCGGGCGATAGTCTCGATCGGGTGGTTTGGTGTGTGGTATCATATTACCACACACCTAAACGCTTGACCTGACCGACGCTTCCGCCCATAAGTCCGCGCTTCAAGACGCATGTGCGCCTTATACGCTGCCTTTAACCATCGGACGTCACCGGACCCATGTTGAAATCCACCCCCTCCATCAAACCGTCGGAGGTGAAGAAGGACTGGTTGCTGATCGACGCGGAAGGCGTCGTTCTTGGCCGCCTCGCCGTCCTGATCGCCAACCGCCTGCGCGGCAAGCACAAGCCGCAATTCACCCCGCATGTCGATTGCGGCGACAATGTCGTCGTGATCAACGCCGACAAGGTGCATGTCACGGGCAACAAGGCCGAGCAGGCGATCCTGTATTACCACACCGGGTATGCGGGTGGGATCAAGGGCCGTTCGATCCGCCAGCGCCTCGATTCCAAGCATCCGGAGCGGGTGCTGGAAAAGGCCGTGGAACGCATGATCACGCGCGGCCCCCTGCAGCGGGCGCAGATGAAGCACCTGTATGTCTATGCCGGTGCCAGCCACCCGCATGATGGCCAGGCGCCCAAGCCGTTCGACGTTGCCTCGCTCAATCCCAAGAACAAGAGGGTCTGACCGATGTCAGGAAACCAGACCGGCACGCTTGCCGACCTGAGGGATGCCCTCGCCGCCCGCCAGACCGCCGCCGCGGAGGAAGCCGCCGCGACCGGCCAGCCGATGCCGGCCGCCCTTGCCGCCGACCGCCCGAAGGTGGAGCCCAAGCGCGATGCGTTCGGCCGCTCCTACGCTACCGGCCGACGCAAGGAATCCGTAGCCCGCGTTTGGATCAAGCCCGGCAAGGGGGAGATCCTGGTGAACGGCAAGAAGGTGCTGGAGTATTTCGCTCGGCCCGTGCTGCGCATGTTGCTGACCCAACCCTTCCTGGTGGCCGACCGCTACAACCAGTTCGACGTGTTTTGCACGGTGAACGGCGGCGGTCTGTCCGGCCAGGCCGGCGCGGTGCGCCACGGGATCAGCCGAGCGCTGACGTATTATGAGCCGGATTTGCGGCCGATCCTGAAGGTGTCCGGGTTCCTGACCCGTGACTCCCGTGCGGTCGAGCGTAAGAAATACGGCCGTGCCAAGGCCCGTAGGAGCTTCCAGTTCAGCAAGCGCTGAGTTCTGCAACCGATTGCTATGTTTTCGTTCGTTTTCCGCGACATGTGGAAAACGAACGAAAAGCCTATCCCGGTCGCGCGGGATACTTTGTCCATGTGGGTGCAACCAAGGGGCCACACCCCCGTCGGCGACCCAATCTCTCTTTCCGCCTGTTGACGTGGACCGCTCGCCTCATACAGCCGGTCAATCGCTACGTCGATCGGGCCGCGACACCGACATCGTCAAGCCATTCGGAAGGTATATCGGCGCTTTGAGTGCACGCACACTCAACCCTAGGCGCGGATCCGAAGGCACGGGGCGCCCCAGCCATCGGCAGGGATGCCTGACATTTGCGGCCGTCCTCGGCCTGATGCTGCTCCTGCCGTTCCTGGCATCCGCGGACGAATTCGATCGTCTGCGCCCGGCGGACCGCTCCAGCCCCCAGGCTTCCCTCTATGGTTTTGTGACGACACTGGATGGGACCTATGGTCGTCTGGCCGACGCTCTGGAATCCTACGCCATCTCCGGCCGCCTGTATCTCAGCTCAGAGGAACGCCGCATGCGGATCGACGCCCTGCGGCGGGCAAGCGGGATCTCCGGATACCTCGACCTGTCCCGGATATCGCCAGTCCTGCGCGACCTCGTCGCGCTCGAACGGCTGGTTCAGCTCAAGGAAGTGCTTGACCGCATTCCGCTGCCCGCCACGGACGGCGTTCCCAATGCAACGACAGCCGCCGCGACTGGGTTGAAGAGATGGCGGATACCGAACACCGAGATCGATTTCGTGCTGATCGAGACTGGACCGCAGCGCGGCGAATACCTGGTATCGGCGGATACGATCGACAGGCTGCCGGAGTACTACGACAAAATCAGAGACCTGCCCTACAGGCCCGGCCCCGCCATGCGGCTGAACAATGTTTATCGGACGTTGAGCGGCGAGCAGACGGACACGATCTACGAGGCCTTGCTGAGCTCCCCCATCGGCCTTGCGATCGTCGTGCCGGTGCGCTGGATGTTGAGCCTCCCGGACTGGGCCAGATTCAGGGTTGCCGGAACGGCGTCCTGGCAATGGTTTGGGTTGACGATCGGTGCCGGCCTCACCTGGCTGATCCTACAAAGCGCTCGGCTCGCGGCCGGGTGGCTGGCGAAAAACGAGGTGGCTGAAAACAGCCTGAAGTGGCACGCGCTGCCCATACCGCTGACGATTTTCTTGATATCGGGCCTGCTGGTGCCGCTGCTTTGCACGCTCCTGCGGATCGGCGGCACGCCCCGTGTCCTGCTGACCTACGCCGAGACTGGCGTGTTCTTTCTCGCCATCGCGTGGCTGGCGGTCGTCGGTTCGATCATCCTGGGCGAAATCATCATTGCCTCCGAGCAGCTCAAGAGCGGCAGCCTTGACAGTCAGCTCGTCATGCTCGCCACGCGCAGCGCCGGGGTTCTGATCGCTGCCGGATGCATAATCCAGGGCGCGGACGATCTGGGTTTTCCAGCCTATTCCGTCATCGCCGGTTTGGGTATCGGCGGCCTTGCGGTCGCATTAGCGGCCCGCGACACGGTGGCGAACTTCATTGGCTCGATGCTGATCATTCTGGAGAAGCCCTTCCGGGTCGGTCATCTCATCCGCGTCAGCGGCACGGAAGGGACGGTGGAAAATGTCGGGTTCCGCAGCACACGCATCCGCACGGCGGATAATTCGGTCGTGTCGATCCCGAGCAGCGTCGTGGTCAATACGACCGTTGAGAACCTGACTCTCCGCCCGCTGCGGCGGCAGCGCTTTCTGGTCCAGGTGTCCTACGACACGCCGCGGGATCGACTGCAACAATTCATCGATGGCATCCGTGCTCTGCTGGGGGACCATCCCCAGGTGAACGATGCCAATGCACAGGTCCGGCTGAACGCGTTCGGCGACAGCAGTCTCGACATCCTGGTGATGTTCCATTTGTCCGTGGAGACCTACGCCGCCGAACTTGAGGCTCGGGAGGAAATCCTGCTGCGGATTATGGACCAGGCAACGGACCTCGCGATCGCGTTCGCCTTCCCGACGCGGACCATCCACCTAACCAGCCCCACCCCGGAGCTTGGTCTTCCCGGATGAGGACAACGTTGCGGCCGGCTATGACCGACTTCCTGGCCAGAATAGAAGGACAGAGGACGTGTATGAGCGACCGCGCGACCTCCCTGGTATCCGGCCGCCGCCTGCCCTACCCTCGCCCGCCCTCGACACCACGGACGTGGGCCTGTTTGAACGAGGCGAGATCAGGGGAGGGTTTCAAATGCGGGGACCACACGGCGTGTTGGGGTTGAACCGACAGAGGACGGGCGGACGATGAGCGGGGCCGATGACCGGCTGACCTTGTATGGCAGCTTCACCTCGTCCTCCTCCTACAAGCCGATGCTCTATCTCTCGTTGGCGCGTGTGCCGTTCAGCTTCCGGACCGTGAACCTGAAATTCGGCGTGCAGAAGCAGCCCGAGTATCTGGCGATCAACCGCTACGGCCAGGTGCCGACCCTGCGGCATCAAGGCCTGACCATCGTGCAGTCCAACATCATCCTGGACTATCTGGCCCGAACCACCGGCCATTTCGCGGGCAAGACCGAGCAGGACCAGTGGACGACCCGGGAATGGCTGTCCTGGGAGGCCGACGCGATCACCAATGTCGCGAAAGTCCGCCATTACAGCCGCTTCCGCACCGTGGATCCGGCGGTGATGGACTATTTCCGCCCGCCCGCGGAAGCGGCGATCGGGTTTGTCGACTCGGCTCTGGAAGGCCGGGACTGGCTGGTGGGGGACGGCCCGACCATCGCCGATATCGGCTGCTGGGGCCGCATGGTGTTCATGGCCGAGGGCGGGTTGGACATCAACCGCTGGCCCAACGTGCTGGCCTGGTCGCGCCGCCTGGCCGCCATGCCAGGGTTCGCGCTGCCCTACGACCTGATCCCCAAGAAGGACCGGGAATTCGACCCTGCCTGAGGATCCGACGACCGCGGCCGAGAACCGCACGCGGCAGGTCAAGACGTGTCCGAACCTGAGTACTCCCCGGCCGGCAGGGCAGAGGTCCAACGCACTATCATCAACCGTTGCCGGGGCTCAGCCGGACCGGGATCAGGAGACACAAGCGATGTGCAGAGCCGTCATTGGTGCCGGTGGCATTGGGATCGGCCCGACCAAAGGCTCCACGGACACGCCTTTCCTTGTCGGCAGGCCCCGCGACACGACCGGTCATGCGGTGTCGTGGGTCGCCGCCGACGCGAGGTTTGATCATTCGATGATCTAGCGGATCGGTCGGTCATTGGCCCTGCGGACTTCGTCTCGCGTTCACGACACCAGGACGCCCAGCTTCACCCTTCATCCGCTGAGTACGAGTTCACTTTGCGTCGGAAAA
>CALQHT020000138.1 GCA_943330455.2 Nitrosovibrio sp. Nv4
ATTCATCGATAGACGGCGGCATCAGGAAGCCGGTTAGGCGATCGGTGGGGCGGAAGTTGCTCATTGGCGGCATCCGGGGAGGGAGCGAATCGACGTTACGATTCTAACATGAGCCTCCGGTGGGCGTAAGTCCGACAGGCTGCTAGAGGTCCGGAGGCCGGTCATGTCCGCTTTGGCGCTGGTGGGCTGGCTGCTGGTCGGCGTTCCTCAACCAGCCATGGCGCAAGCTAACCTGGTGACCAACGGCACCTTCGCGGTGACGGGCGTGAACCAGTCTTTCCAGTTCGGCACCTATGGCGGCTACACGTCCTCGACTTCATCGCTCGCCGGTTGGTCGAGCCCGAACGGATACAACTACGTATTTGTGCCGTCCGATGTGGTGGCGACCGGGAATTACGGCAATCTGAGCCTTTGGAGTCCGGCGAGTTCCCCGACTTCGGCCAATGGCTTCACGAATGCCAGCCCGACCGGCGGAAACTTCATCGCCGCGGATGGCGCCTTTGGAACCCAGGCCATCACGCAGACCATCAGTGGCCTGACAGTGGGCGCGACCTATCGGGCGTCGTTTGCCTGGGCTGGTGCGCAGCAGTCTGGCTTCAACGGGCCGACGACCGATTTCTGGTCCGTCACGTTCGGCACCCAGACGCAGACGACCTCGACCGTCAACGTTGCCGATAAGGGTTTCAGCGGCTGGATGAACCAGACCTTTCAGTATGTGGCCTCCAGTTCTTCGCAGGTGCTGTCATTCCTGGCCACCGGGACCCCGTCCGGCGTCCCGCCGTTCGCGCTGTTGGCCAATGTGTCGATCACGCAGGTTCCGGAACCGGCGGGGGTGTCGATCCTTCTGACCGGGATGATGGGCCTGTTGTTGCTGGCCTGGCGTCGGCGCGGACCGGTGGTTCCTGCCGAACACCGGGTAGGTTGATCATGCCCCAGGCCTTTGTCACCCATCTGGTTCGGCGGCTGCGACTGGTTCTGACGGTCGTGGCGAGCATCTCCCCGGCCTGCGGCCTGGCCCAGGTTACGGCGCAACCGTTGGTCGGCTTGCCCCTGCCCGCCATCCAGGCCGACGCGTCCCTGAATGCCACGCTGGCGATGTTCGATCAGTTTGCGGGGACCATCGTCGCCGAAGTCGGCACCCGCACGGTGACCTGGGGGGACGTTGCGGACGCCATCCGAGTCATGCCCGCCATCGTCAGCGGCCTGCCGGTGCAGCAGATCTATCAAAACGCAACCGCGCAATTGATGCAGCAAAAGGCGCTGGCCCTGGCCGCCGAAAAGGCTGGGCTGCACAAGCTGCCGTCGGTGCAGAGGCGCATGCAAAACGCGGCTGACGATGCCCTCGGCACCGAGCTTCTGCGGCGATCCTTGGCTCCGAATACCGCGGAGAATTCCCTGCGCGCGATCTATGACGGTGCCGTGGCGGGCAAGCCCGGGCCGGACCAGGTGCGTGCCAGGGTCATCATGGTGGAGTCGCAGGAGACAGCCTCCGGGCTGATTCAGCGGCTGCGACTGGGGGCCGATTTCAGCGCCCTGGCCCGCGACTTCAGCCGTGACGCCACGGCGACCGATGGCGGGGACCTGGGCTATGCCCGTCTCGACATGCTGACGCCCGAACTTGGCGCGGTTATGTTCGCTCTGGCCCCGGGTCAGGTGACCGCATTTCCGGTCAGGAGCGGCAATTATTGGTTCATCATCAAGGTCGAAGGCCGCAGCCAGCTGCCAACCCCGAGCTTCGACGTGGCCCGGACCGCGTTGGAACGGGATGTCGTTCATGCCGGCGTGCCGCAATTACGGCGGCAGGCGCTGGACAATGCCAGCGTGACGTATCACGGCTTGGTCGGAAAACAGGCGTCCGTCCAAACGCAGAAATAGGCGTGCCACTGCGTCGAGTGTCAGCCGGCGAGCCGGTATTGCCGGGTCGTCCCGAGATGCTTTTCGGCGCGGGGCGGCCTGTTCGGTGCGGCGACGTGCGCCACGCTTCGCCGGTCGGAGTCCGACCATGATCTCGGCGTTTCAGGCCCAACTGGTCTCGTTCTCGATCGATGTGGGACGGGTGGCGGCCTGGCTATGTTTACTGACCCTTGTCTTCGTCCCGCTGGAGCGTCTGTTCGCCGAGAAGCGACAACGGATCCTGCGCCCGCAGTTTTTCGTCGATCTGGGGTATTTCATCGGCAACGCCACCGTGACGGCCGCGGTGTTGTCCAGCGCGACCGCGGTAATCGCCGTGCTGCTGCGCCGGTTGACGCCTGTCGATTTGGTCGCCGCGATTGCCGACCTACCGCTGGGCGCGCGTCTGGCACTGATTCTGCTCGTCAGCGAGTTCGGGTCCTACTGGGGCCATCGCTGGTCGCACGAACTGCCGCTGCTGTGGCGGTTTCATGTCATCCACCATAGCCCCGAGCAGGTTGACTGGCTGACGAATACCCGAGCCCATCCCGTCGACCTCATTATCACCCGCCTATCCGCCCTCTTGCCCCTCTATCTGCTCGGCCTTGCCGACGCCGGGATCGGACCACAAGGACTGACCGCCCCGCTGCTGATGTTGCTGACCACGATGTGGGGGTTCTTCATCCACGCCAACCTGAAATGGCGTTTCGGGTGGCTGGAGGCGCTGATCGCAACCCCAGCCTTTCATCGCTGGCACCATACCAACGACGCGCATCGGAACCACAATTACGCATCCACCCTGCCGATTTACGATCGGTTGTTCGGGACGTTGTATCTTCCTGGACAGTCCGCCCCCGCGAGCTACGGCGCGGACACACCGATCCCCGAGGGCCTGATCGGACAGCTACTCAGTCCGCTGGACCGGTCACGGTAGGAGCATCGCGGCGGGTCACCCGCCCGGTCCCTCTATGATCGGGCTTCCATTTGGCCGTGTGATCCGTTTGGACCAATCGGTCGCCGGAATACCTTATACCAACCGGCCGAAACAATGACCTATGAACCGCCCTCTCCGTCATTGCCGGGCTTGACCCGGCAACCCGCGCCTCAACGGCAGGGGGTGGGTTGCCGGATCGAGTCCGGCAATGACGATGAGGGGACGCCTATGGGTCATTGTTTTGGCGGGTTGGTATTACCCCCCAATCCGCTCGATATCCGCCCCGCATGCGGCCAGCTTCTGCTCCACCGCCTCATAGCCGCGGTCCAGGTGGTAGACGCGGTTCACCACCG
Organism: Nitrosovibrio sp. Nv4; assembly: GCA_943330455.2. Lineage (GTDB taxonomy): Bacteria > Pseudomonadota > Alphaproteobacteria > Acetobacterales > Acetobacteraceae > Rhodopila. The sequence continues at coordinate 3,178 of CALQHT020000138.1, forward strand.
TTTCCCCCTTCGCCGCCAGCCCGGCCAGGATCAGCGACAGAGACGCCCGCAAGTCGGTCGCCATGACCGGAGCGCCCGACAGTGACGGCACACCGCGCACAATGGCGGATGCGCCGTGCACGTTGATTCGTGCGCCCATGCGGTTCAGTTCCGGCACATGCATGAAGCGGTTCTCGAAGATGGTTTCGGTGACCATGGAGGCCCCCTCGGCCACCGACATCAGCGCCATGAACTGAGCCTGCATGTCGGTGGGGAAGCCGGGATAGGGTTCTGTCATCACGTCCGCGCCGTGCAACCCGTTCAGCCGTTTCACCATCAGGCCGTCGTCCTGTTCCTGGATGTCGACCCCGGCCTCTCGCAGGATGCGCACCGTGGCGCCCAGGTGGTCTAGGCGGGCATGGCGCAGGAACACGGACCCGCCGGAGATGGCGGCGGCGCAGGCATAGCTGCCGGTTTCGATCCGATCCGGGATGATGGCGTGGTCCGCGCCGTGCAGCCGGTCCACGCCGTCGATGGTCAGTTTGTCGCCGCCGATGCCCTCGATCCGGGCCCCCATCGCGACCAGGCAGGCGGCCAGGTCGCCGATTTCCGGCTCCCGGGCCGCGTTGGCCAGTACCGTGCGTCCATCCGCGAGCGCGGCGGCCATCAGCAGGTTCTCGGTGGCGCCGACGGACACGAAGGGGAAGACGATCGAGGCGCCGCGCAAGCGTCCATCCACCTTGCCGTCGATATAGCCGCTGTCGAGGTTGAAGCGGGCGCCCATCTGCTCCAGCCCTTTCAGGTGCAGGTCGACCGGGCGGGTCCCGATAGCGCAGCCGCCGGGAAGCGAGACCCGGGCTTCCCCCACGCGGGCCAGGAGGGGGCCGAGCACGAGGACGGAGGCACGCATTTTGCGGACGATGTCGTAGGGGGCTTCGGTGTTGGTGATGGGGCCGCCGAGGGACAGTTGGCGGCCGGCGTTGCCGACGGGCTCGACCGCGATGCCGTGCTGGGACAGCAACTGGGTCATGGTCAGGATATCGGCCAGGCGCGGCACGTTGGACAGGACCAGCCGGTCCTCGGTCAGCAGGCCGGCGGCCATCAACGGCAGGGCGGCGTTCTTGGCGCCACCGATGGCGATTTCGCCGGACAAGGGGCGGCCGCCGCGAATACGAATGCGGTCCATCGCGTTACATCCTCGGCAGCGCGACGCCGCGCTGGCCCATATATTTGCCCGCCTTGTCGGCGTAGCTGGTTTCGCAGGGCTCATTGCCCTGCAGGAAAAGGAACTGGCAGATCCCCTCATGGGCATGGATGCGCGCGGGCAGGGGGGTGGTGTTGGAGATCTCGATCGTCACCTGGCCTTCCCATTCGGGTTCCAGCGGGGTGACGTTCACGATGATGCCGCAGCGGGCATAGGTGCTTTTGCCGAGGCAAATCACCAGCACGTCGCGCGGGATGCGGAAATACTCGACCGTGTGGCCCAGGGCGAAGCTGTTGGGCGGGATGATGCAGATATCGGTCTTGCGATCGACGAAGCTGGTCGGGGCGAAGGCCTTGGGGTCCACCACCGCGGAGTCGATGTTGGTGAAAATCTTGAACTCATCGGCGATGCGGGCGTCGTAGCCGTAGCTGGACAATCCGTAGCTGATCACGCCATCGCGTTTTTGCGATTCGACAAATGGTTCGATCATCCCGTGGTCCTGTGCCATACGGCGAATCCAGCGATCGGACAGAACGGGCATGTCGGGAAAGGACTCCAAGCGGGCCGAGGAACCCATCGTCTAGCCCGAACCGCCGAGCTGCCGCAAACCATGTCTCATCGAGGGCGACGGCGCGTCGATGATTCGCTCGTTTCCGTTGTAACGCGGGCATGTGTGCTGAGACTGACCCGATAGATTTGCCGCCATTGACGGACCCGACATGACCCAGTCATCCAAGGCCATTTCCCCGGCCATCCCGCCTCGACCACCGCGCGACACCCGTGTGGATATCACGCGTGGCATCCTGCAACTGACGATCTTCGCCAGTCACTCCGACGGCTCCTTTATCGGGGCGTGGCTGATTCACAAGGCCTGGGGGCTGTCCGACAGCTCCGAGCAGTTCCTATTCCTGTCCGGCTACATGCTGGGCAGCGTGTTCGCCCGCAAGTCGCTGCTGCAGGGATGGTGGGTGGCGAGCCGTGACATGCTGAAGCGGGCGGTGGATCTGTATCGCACGCATCTGCTGGTGTTCTGTCTGTTTGGCGTGATGATCGCGCTGGCCTGCAAGACCGGATTGCTGCCGAACGAGATGGTGCGTCTGGGCTGGGGCTACATGCTGACCGATCCGCTGAAGGCGATCCCGGCGGCGTTGGCGACGCTCTATCTGCCGCAATACGTCAATATCCTGCCGGTTTTCGTCTGGTGCATGCTGACATTGCCGCTGTTCGCCTGGCTGGAGGCTCGTTATGGCGCCTGGTCGCTGCTGGTGCCGGGTGGGATTTACGCGGCGGTCTGGGTTTTCGGTCTTCGGCTGGTGAGCCCGGCGCCGGATATGGGGTTGGGTTTCAATCCGTTTGCCTGGCAGGTTCTGTTCATGTTTGGCGCCTGGCTTGGCCGGCGGACTCTGCTGCTCGGTCAGGCGCTGCCGGCGATGCGCTGGCTGACGGTGGCTGCCGTGGCCGTGGTGCTGTTTGCGCTGTGGTTGCGTCTCGGCTGGCATGGGTTTCTGCCGTGGGGGGCGCCGTTGCCGGATCTGGAGGTCATTTGGAACAAGAATGACCTGGCGCCGCTGCGCCTGCTGCACGCGCTGGCGTTGGCGTGGCTGGTGTCGTGCCTGGTGCCGCGGGAGCGGCCGTGGATGCATGGCGTGGTGGGGCGGTGGCTGGCGACCGGTGGGCGATACAGCCTGCAGATTTTCTGCCTGGGGCTGTTTCTGGCCTGGGGTGTCACGGCTGCTTTCCGGTTGTTGCCGACGATGCGCTGGTGGCTGGACCCGGTGCTGCTGACGTCGGGGTGCTTCGCGTTGCTGCTGTTTGCCAAGTGGCTGGACCGAGACAAGAACGTGCCGCCTTTGGCCGCCGCGGCGGTCAGGGGCTAATTGGTCGGGGGTTTGCCGGTTCGACGGCGGAACCGTCCGGGGTGATGCGTATCAGGTGCGCGGCGACGGCATGGCGGGTGTGGTGGCCCGGCGGCCGGGTCCGAGCCGCCTATTCCTTTCCGGGTGGTTCGGATGTGGCGGCCCGTTGCCTCGCCTGATCCTTGCGCTTGCGAAGATTGGCACGCAAGGCTTCCGCCTCACGCTGCATCCGATCCTGCTGGGCGTTGTTGCCCGGCTTGGAGTCTGGCTTGCGTGGCGGCGGAGACGATTCGGAAGACGGGCTGTCCATGGGGTAAAGATCGGTCTTGGCGTGGTGCCGTCAAGCGGTCCGAACGGGATCGGTGGTTGGAGCGGAACGTCGTCCAGGCGCGGGCCGACCGGTTTCGCCGTGGGTTGGCTCAATGTGGCTTGCGCCCAGGCGGCAACCACGGTTATACCGCGCGGCCCGCAGACGTCCGGCGCTGCTGTAGCTCAGTGGTAGAGCACTCCCTTGGTAAGGGAGAGGTCGAGAGTTCAATCCCCTCCAGCAGCACCACCCCTCCCGGATGTAACCCCTCATAATGTGTGGGTTTTCCCGGAAAGGGCGACCGTCCGGCGCGGCACGGTCAACGTGAACACCGCAAGAACAGGCACCGGAAACCTGTGCCGATATTCCCGTGCGCATCTTGACGCGGGGAGGGGAGGCGGTTCGTCTCCAGGTATGGGGGCAATGATCCCAACGTATGGGACGCCGGACCATGCGAGGATTGCGATGAGTTCTGTTGATCCCAGCACGCGCGCTATCCGCGGATCGCCCCATAAACCGTGAAATGGCTCCCACCAGAATAGGCAACTGGCGGGGTCACCGTCCGAGCCCGATCTGGAGCGTAGGCGGAATCCGCCTCCAATGCCCCACCAACGGGCACGGCTCCTGCCATCAGTGCGAGCGCACCGAGATCGAGCAAAGGCCGTAACTCGGTCGCGCCGATCGCACCGACGGCCCGACCTGTCACCGACACGGTCACACGGTACGCTGGGAACGGCCGAGCCTCACCTCCCAGCCGCCGCCCCGTTCCACACCCAGACCGGGGACGCCTGGCCTGCACCATGATCGACCGGAACGGGTTGAAATGGTGGGCCGGTACGAGCGGCAAGCGGTGCCGACGCCAAATAATTCATGGCGGAACCCCTGTGTGGGATAAAATCACCCCCCTCAACTGTTAACCATGCACCCGACGACAATCCCGCCGGGAGCCAGCGTAGGGAGAGACATGCGCGTGCCCGTCGGAACATCAGAGATGAGGCAGCAATTGGTGGCGCTGCTCCCGCGTATGCGGCGCTTTGCCCTCGTGCTGACCCGCTCGTCTGACGCGGCGGACGATCTCGTCCAAGGGGCCGTTACCCGCGCCCTCGAACGGCAGTCGCAGTGGATCGAAGGGTCTCGCCTGGATCTTTGGCTTTTCCAGATCATCAAGTCGGTCTGGCTCAACGGTCTCAAATCGGCATCCGTGCGACGCACCGAATCGCTGGAGGGGCAGGAGGATACATTGTCGACGGATGGTTCCGCGGCCATGGAAGCCCGGATCACCCTGGATGAGGTTCGGGCCGCCTTCGGCCGCCTGCCGGCCGATCAACAGCGGGCGCTACTGCTCGTCAGTGTCGAGGGCTACTCATACAAGGAGGCCGCCGCTATCCTCGATCTTCCGATAGGCACGGTCATCAGCCGTCTCGCGCGTGGCCGTGCCGCCCTGGCCGACCGCCTGTCCCCGAGTACCAGTAACGTAACCATCCTTCGGCGTGAGCGCATCTGACCATGCAAAGTCTGGCAATCGATGACACCCTGCTCGTCGCCTTCGTGGATGGGGAACTCGACCCCACGACCCGACGCATGGTGCTGGACCAAATTCAGAGCGATCCGGCACTCGCCGAAAGGGCCGCGATGTTCCGCCAGACGACGGAACTGCTGCGTGCCGCCCTTTCCGTACCCGAGCAATTGGAGGTTCCTCCGGCGCTTGCCTCGAATGTCGCTCGCTTGGTCGCCAACGCTCCGTCGGCCGATCGAAGCGCGCGTTATGGGCGGCGGTTGTGGATGTCGGTCGCCGCGGCCGCCGCGGTTGCCGGGTTCGCCATCGGCAGCAGCGGTCTGCTCCGGAGCGTGCCATTCGCGTCCGCACCCAACCCGACCGTTGCGCATGTCCTGAACGAAATCGCCGATTACCATACGGTCTATGTCGGGGAGCGGGAACACCTCGTCGAAGTCCCCGCCGCCGGCAAGGAACATCTGGAAACCTGGCTCGGCGGACGCCTGCAACTTGCCTTCCAGGTGCCCGACCTGCGAGCCTACGATCTCGAATTCAAAGGCGGCCGCTTGTTGGGCGTCGACCGCCAGCCGGTTGCGCAACTGATGTACACCGACAAAGCCGGTTCACCCGTGGCGCTATGCATCGCCCTGACCGAATTCGATGCCACCTCTCCGGTGCAACGGTATGAGGACGACGCGCTGACCCTGTTCGGCCAAGGGATCGGCCGGCACGTGTTCATCGTCGTCGGCCCCAAGGACAGCCCCGTTCTCGCCCCGATCGCGGACGCGATGCCCGGTCTTCTGAAGCGGACCTGATAGGACCGAGGCCTCGATGCCGGGTTGATACGACCCGCATCGCGGTTTCCCTGAATTGTGACGATGCGGCCAGGGTTCGCAGTTTCGCGACCTACTCCCCTGCTCTCGTCCCGGCCGACCAGGTTCGTCCGATGCGGCAATAGACCGCGCGCGCCACGTCACCTCTCATTCTCCCGGATTTTATCCATCAGGAAGCGCGCGGGTTGCGGTGGCGCCTTCGATTCCGAGCAATCAGCACGTCAGCCGAACCCGCGTGCAAAAGCGGAATTGCGTCCGGTAGATGTCAGTCAGTAATATAAAAATTGATGCAAAATAAATGGAAAGAAATTACTTGTTCCATTTTGTGAATTCACCCGTAACGGCGGTGCCGCGAACCGCCTGATCCAGTTCGACGTTCGATCTATTCCATGTCGATTAAAAAATATTCCCGGGAAAAAACCGCGCGCGCCGACTGTTATCGATGCAACGCCCCCCCCCCGAACGGCGTCCGCACCGCGTCGCATCGCACCGAACCGAGCGCAAGGAACCATATCGCATGCCCGTTTTCACGACGCTCTCCAAGAACGCGATCGCGCTCGACCCGTCGGTGATTACCGATGTGTTGCTGGCACAGACCCTGGGCCTGTCCTTCGATCCAACCACGTTGACGACGATCGGTGGAGCCTCATCCATCGGGCTCTATGACGGCAGCCTGACCGCACTCGGGATCGGCGCCGGCATTCTGCTGACCACGGGCACCATGCCCGGCACGTCGAACAGCGCCGGGTATTTTGGTATCAGCAACAACATGGTTGGCGACCCCGACCTGGATGCCGTCGTGAACAAGGTGTTTCACACCATGTCATATGACGCGACGTCGCTCAGCGTCAGCTTCACGGTCACCGACCCGACGATGAAGGGTGTCAGCTTCAATATCGTCTTCGGCAGCGACGAGTTTCCCGAGTGGGTCAACGCGTTCGTCGATATCGCCGCGATCTTCGTGAACGGCGTCAACGTTGCGTATTTCAACCACGACATTAATTCGCCGCTCAGCGTCATCGGCTCGAACCTTGCCAACAACTATTTCATCAACAATACCGGCAACCTGACGACCCCCAGCTTCGGCGGCGTCGCGCGTCCGGGCGTCGCGAGCACTCTGCCGATCGAATATGACGGTGTCAGCGCACCGCTGACCGTGTTCGCACCGGTGCATATGGGGATCAACACGCTGAAGATCGCCATCGCCGACACCGGCGATCATATCTATGATAGCGGCCTGTTTATTTCCAACATGAGAGGCACCGACGTCCCGGTTTCCGGCATCACATTGCCGATGGATGGCACGGAAGCCGATGACGACCTGCAAGGCACCGATGCCTCCGAGTCCGGCTATGGATATGGTGGCAACGATACGATCGACGGCCATGGCGGCGACGACATCATCCAGGCGGGCGCCGGGGACGATCTGATCTCGGGTGGTGCTGGCAACGACTACCTTGATGGCGAGGCGGGCAGCGATACCGCGGTTTATGCGGGCGCCAGCAGCGATTACACCGTGGTCAAACGCGCCGACGGCAGCATCACGGTCACTGACAAGCGGCTCGGACGCCCGGACGGCGCCGATCGGCTGGCCAATATGGAATACGCGCAATTCGCCGATACGACCCTGGATCTGGCGGCGATGGCGCCAACGGGGCTCACCACGGCCACTGACAGTCTGGCCCCGGTCACGGCCGGCGCCATCGAGGATGGCGCCACTGCATCCGCCGATGCCTTCGCCAACATGCCGAGCGGGTTCGATGATTCCGAGTGGAGCGTCGTGAATTTGCCCGCCGACCTGCCGGACGGTGTCACCTATGACGCGGCGAGCCATAGGTTTTCGCTCGACCCGACGGGTGCGGCGTATCAAAGCCTGGCCGCGGGGCAGCAGGTGACGGTTTCCGTCGACTATGCGATCCAGGACGGCGTGGTGCAAACCCCGGCTTCCGTCGCGTTCATCGTGTCGGGCACCAACGATGCGCCGGTGGTCTCGGTCGCACTGGCCGCCGCCGCGACCGAAGACGGCGCCGCGGTCACGGTCGATGCATTGGCCAATGCGACGGATATCGATCAGGGCGCGGTGCTGACGGTCACCACGTTGCCGGCCGCGGCCGAAACCCCGGCGACGACACCGGACCCAGCCGCCGACCCGTCCAATTCCAATAGCAACGGCAAGCATGGCGGCGCCGACGAAACCGGCACGACACCGACGACCGTCCCCACGCCTGACCTTGGCCTGCCGGCGGGCGTGACGTTCGACGCGGCGACCAACAGGTTCTCCATCGACCCGACGGATCCGGCCTATCAGTCGCTCGCGGCGGGTCAGACCACGCAGGTGGTTGTAAATTACGGGATTTCGGACGGCACCGCGGTGACTGCCACCTCGCTGACCTTCACCGTCACGGGAACCAACGACGCGCCGGTCGTCAGCGGCCCGGCCACCGGTGTCACGGTGCAGGAAGACGGGTCGGTCGGTTCCTATCACCTCGCCGGGTTGCTCTCCGCGACACAGGATGTCGACCAGGGCGACCAGTTGTCGGTCTCGATCGTTGACGCGGACCTGCCGGAAAGCGTCACCCATGTCTCGACGCCGGACGAATTCGTGCCGGAAATCTTCGTGCCGGCGCAGATCATCGTCGGTCCCGTCTGGGGTGGATACACCCCGGAGGTGACGGTGATTCCCGCCCATACCATCCCGGCGCATGTCATCCCGGGGCTCAACGACCTGACGATCGACCCGTCGCATCCGCGCTACCAGGCGCTCGCCCAGGGCGAGTCCGAGGATGTCGAGGTCCAATACACTGTCACCGACGGCGACGTATCGGTTGCCGCCACCGCGATCTTCCATGTTGTCGGCACCAATGATGCACCGATCGTGGCCGGCATCGTGACCGGGACGGCGACCGAAGACGGAGGTCCGGGGACGATCGACGCCCTGGCAAACGCCACCGACATCGACCACGGCGCGGTCCTTTCGGTCACCAATGCGCCGGTCGTCGGCGGCATCTCGGGGGGCGACAGCGCCAACGATCAGAGCGAAGCGCCGCCGCCCGGATCGATCCCGCCGATCGGGGCTCCGCTCGATCCCGCCACCTTGCCCGCCGGCGTCAGCTTCGACGCAGCCACCAACCAGTTCTCGATCGATCCGACCAACGCGGCCTACCAGCATCTTTCGGCCGGTCAGACCCAGCAGGTCGTCGTCGATTACGGCGTCACGGACGGCATCGCCGTGACCGCCGGCCAGGCGGTTTTCACCGTCACCGGCACCAACGACGCACCCACCGTATCCGGTCCGGTCACCGGACTGATCGTTAACGAGGACGGCACCGGCGGCTACTACGACCTGCCGGCTCTGATCGCCCAGGCGCAGGATATCGACCAGTTGGACGTGTTGAATGTCACGCTCGACCCCGCGGATCTGCCGGATGGCGTGACGTATGTGGTGACACCCGAGCAGGTCGAACCCGCGCATATCATTCCGGCCCATGTCATTCCGGCGGGACCGCGCGGCACCAGTTGGGGCGGCTACATCTATCCGGCCCAATACATCCCCGACCAATACGTGCCGGAGCAGGTCACGCCGAGCCACAGCGAATTGTCGATCGATCCGACGAACGCGGTCTTCCAGAGCCTGGCGCAGGGCGAGGAACGCGAAATCGTCGTCAACTACAAGGTCACCGACGGCACGGTTTCAGCGGACGCGCAGGCGGTGTTCGTCGTCAACGGCATGAACGACGCACCGATTGTCGCCGGACCGGTGATCGCGGCGGCGACCGAAGACGGCGTCGCGGTGACCGTGGATGGCCTGGCGAACGCAACCGATGTCGATCACGGTGCCGTGTTGTCCCTGGTTGCCGCACCGCCTCCCGTCACCATCCCGGTTGGCAGCGGTACCGACAGCGCCGCCGATCTGGCGGAAGCTGCGGCTCTTGCCGCCGCCGCGCCGGTGCCGATCCTGCCCTTCGATCCGACGACCCTGCCGGCGGGCGTCACCTTCGATGCCGCCACGCACAGCTTCACCCTGGATGCCTCCGACCCGGCCTACCAGCACCTGGCGCAGGGCGAGACGACGACCGTGACCGTCAACTATGGCGTCGCCGACGGGTTCACCGTTACCGCGGCCCGGGTCGTGTTCACCGTGACCGGAACCAACGATGTTCCGATCGTGACCACGCCCCAGGCTTTCAGTGCCATCGCCAATACGGCCGCGTTCACAATCGACCCGCTGGCCAATGTCACCGACATCGACACCAGGGACAGCCTGCGTCTGGTCGCCGCGCCGTTGGGCAGCGGCATCCGCACCGCGTTCATTCCGGGCGGCTACTACATGCCGGACATCCAGATCACCCAGTTCGATCCGAGCGCGGCCGTGTTCCGCTCGCTCGCGGCGGGTCAGGTCGGGACCTACACCTGGAACTACGACGTGACCGACGGCACCGCGACGGTGCATGACAGCGCGGTGTTCACCGTGACCGGCGTCAATGACGCGCCGATCGTCGCCAATCCGGTCGTCGCGGTGATGGAAGACGCCGCCGTGGTGACCGTGGACGCTCTGGCCCATGCAACCGATGCCGACGCCGACGCGATGAGCGTGGTGAATGTCCAAGCGGTGCTGCCGCCCGGCGTGACCTATGACGCTGCAACGCACAGCTTCCGCATTGATCCGGCCGACGCGTCCTTCCAGCAGCTCGCGGCGGGCGAAAGCCAGTCCGTGCTGGTAAGCTATGGTGTGACCGATGGCACGGTGACCACCGCGGCGAGCCTCTGGTTCACCGTGACCGGCACCAACGATGCGCCGGTGATTTCCGCGCCGGTGACATCGACCCCCAACGAGGGCTCCGGCATCGTCGCCGTCAACCCTCTGGGCAACGCCAGCGACGTCGATGCCCATCAGGGCCTGCAACTGACCGGTCTGCAAGCCAATCTGCCCGCCGGCGTGACCTATGACGCGATCAACCAGCGCCTGCTGATCGACACCGACAACCAGGCTTTCAACAGCCTCTCCATCGGGGAGAGCCTCGATGTCGTCGTGACCTACAATGTGTTCGACGCCTACGTCTCCTTGCCGACGTCCACGACGTTCAGCGTGCAGGGCAAGAACGACGCACCGGTGGTTGCCGGTGTCGTGCAGGGCGGCACGGTCGCCGAAGACAGCGCACCGCTGATTGTGTCCCTGCTGGCCGCGACCACCGACGTGGACCACCTGGATGTTCTCAAGGTCGACCTGTCCGGCAGCAACACCGTTACGGCCATGGTCACCTCCGGCAACTGGGCGGCACCGGTCACCTTCACGGTCGCCAACAACCAGCTCACCTTGAACCCGGGTCAGTTCAAGACCCTGAGCGCAAACGAGGTCGTCGATCTGACCTTCAACTACCTGGTGACGGACGGAAATTCCGTCACCGGCACGGGAGGCGGTGGTGGTGGCGCCGGCGGCGCCGGCGGAAATGCCGGAAACACCGGGTCCATTGCTGCCAGTGCCCATGTCGTCATCGCCGGCAAGAACAACGCGCCGACCGGTATTACCCTGTCCGCAACCCATGTCGCCGAGAACACGGTCGGCGGCAGCGTCGTGGCGCAGCTTGCCCCGATCGATCCGGACCGGGCGGATACCTTCACCTATCAACTGTTGGGCGATGCGAAAGGCTTCTTCGCGATCAGCGGCAACACCCTGGTCGTGGCCGCGGGCGCCGCGATCGACTACGAGGCAGTCACCTCCGATGCCATCAGCCTTCGGGTCACGGACTCGGCCGGCGGCTCGGCGACCTCCAACGTCACCATCGCAATCGACAACAAATCCGGCGTGACCCTCAATGGCGGCAGTGCCAACGACATCTATACGACGACTTCGGCCGTGGCGACGACCTCGGAAGAAGACACCGTCAACGGCAACAACGGTGACGACACGATCGATGGCGGCGCCGGTGCCGACACTCTGAACGGCGGCTCCGGCAATGACACCCTGATCGGCGGTGCCGACGACGACATCCTGACCGGCGGTGCCGGCGCGGATACCGTCAGCGGCGGCGCCGGCAACGACCGGATCATCATTTCCGGCTCGGAGGGCACCGGCGACGTGGTCAATGGTGGCGCCGGGACCGATACGCTGGTGGCTTCAGGTTCGGCATCGATGGTGCTGAGCGGCTTCAACGCCACCACGGCCTCGGTCGAGGTCATCGAAGGCAACGGCAAGGGCATTTCCGGCACCTCGGCCGGGGAGACATTCGACCTGAGCGGCATCAATCTGTTCGCCGGGTCGGGCATGGGCTTCCTGGATAGCGGGGCCGGCGCTGACATCATCATCGGCAGCGGCTTCGCCGACGATCTGCGCGGCGGCGCCGGGGCTGACACGATCATCGGAGGACTGGGGGCCGACATCCTGACCGGTGGCAACGATGCCGACATATTCAAGTTCGCGGCCGGGTTCGGTAAGGACATCATCGCCGACTTCTCGGCGGGCTCTGGCTCCAGCCACGACGTGATTGATTTCTCGGGCGTGTTTGCGGACTTTGTCGCCTTGAAGGCCGCCGCTACGCAGTTGAACAGCAAGGATACCCTTATCACCGCTGGCGCCGACTCGATCACCCTGAAGAACGTAACCGTCGGCAGCCTGCTCGCGGTGGACTTCGCCTTCCACGCCTAGCAGCCTGTCGGACTTACGCCCACCGGAGGCTCATGTTAGAATCGTAACGTCGATTCGCTCCCTCCCCGGATGCCGCCAATGAGCAACTTCCGCCCCACCGATCGCCTAACCGGCTTCCTGATGCCGCCGTCTATCGATGAAT
>CALQHT020000139.1 GCA_943330455.2 Nitrosovibrio sp. Nv4
AGCCTGGTCCAGGCCGCGAAGGCAAAGGCGCGCGGATATCGATCAACCCGTAACCTCAAAGCCATGGTCTATCTCATCGCCGGAAAGCTCGACCTCAGGCTGCCAGTATGAAATCGTTACCACCCACTCCAAACAGCGAGGAGCCGAAAATACTGGGCCGACCTTGGTCTCTTCGTTGAATACTCGCATGGGGCGCAACGTGGCTCAACCAACGAGATCAAACTTGGCCCAATCGTGCAAAAAGAAACCCCGGGTTTTGGGGGCTACCCATTGTTGCACACACTCAATCTGTTCTTCACGCGGGAGGTCGGCCCGAACAGCACCACGCAAACCGGGTTTCAGCCGGCCTGGCAAAGCCGTGTCCTGCTCAACCCGTATTTTGAGCCGGGCATTGAGATCTATGGGGCGATCGACGATCTCTCGCATGCTGGAAAATTCAACGACCAGCGATACAATGTCGGTCCGATGTTTGCCGGCACGGTCGCTTTTTCCGGCTTCGGCAAACTCAGATACGAATTGGGTTACCTGTTCGGGTTGACGACCGCCAGCGCACGGGGAGCGGTTCGATGGAAGCTTGAGTATGAGATCGCGTTTTAGAGCTTCGTCTTGTAGCGACCTTTGTGACCATCAACCCGTCCGGGAGCGTCGGGCCGTCCTCCCCGGATCGTGACTCGGGGTGGACCTGCATCGGTCGATTGATCGGCCCGCTGCTTTCCGATGCTACCGGTCCAGCCAGACATCCTCCATCCGCCAGCCATTATACTGGCTGTTGACCATCATCGTGAGCCCCTTGACCTCTGGCTGCCAACAGGTCGCCGCCCGCCGGTGATAGATGATGGGGCGCGCCATTTCGACTTGCAGGGTTTGGTCGATTTCGAGGACCAGTTGCTTGCGCTTCACAGGGTCGGGTTCCATCGACTGCTGGTCGATCTTCCGATCCAGATCGCGGTTGCAGTGACCGGTGTAGTTCCGCTTCGAATCGCACACATGGTTCTGATAGAAGACCACGTCCGGGTCGTCCACCGGATTACCCAGCACGTTCAACCCGATCACATAGTCCTTCTTGATCAGCTTCGGCACCCAGGTCGCGGTCTCGGTCGTGTCCAACTCCGCATCGATATAGATTTCCTTGAGCTGGTCGATCAGGATCGTGCCCGGATCGCGATAGACCGGAATATTCCGCACCGCCATCTTCACCGCGATCCGCTTGTCCGGCCCATATCCAAGTCTGTGCATGATGGCACGCGCTTCTTCCCGGTTCTTCCGGACATTGCCGTCATAGCCAGGCAATGTCGCCAGCATCTCCGGCCCCATCCCCCAGACACCTTCCGGCGGCGGCAGCATCATGCCGCCCATATCGCCAAATCCCTGGCCAAGAATATCGATGAAGCTCTTCCGATCCAGGGTCAAAGCCATGGCCCGCCGCAATTCGGCATTGTCGAAGGGCGGCACCGTGCGGTTGATCAGCATGCCGACGGTCTCGCTGGTCGGGGTCATTTGGCAGATCGCATGCGGCGCCTGCGCCTTGACGTCGGCCATCAGCGGCACCGTCACCTCGTTCGGAAACGTCATGTCGAACTTGCCGGCGATGAAACCCAGCAGAGCGGTCGAGCGGTTCGGGATGATCGTATATTCCACCGCATCCAGATACGGCCGTCCCGGTTTCCAGTAATCCGGGTTGCGAGCCAGCTTGATCGACTGGTTCGGCTTGTATTCGACGAATTTGAACGGCCCGGTCCCGATCGGCGCCTGACGCATGACGCGAGTCGGGACATGGCATGGATACATCGGCGTCTCGCCGGAAGCCAACAGGGCCAGCAGTCCCGGCTGCGGTCGTTTCAGTCGCACCGTGGCCTCCAGCGGGCCGTTGACGGTGGTGCCTTCGACGTTCACCCACCAGCTTTCACGATAATTCAGCCGCAGCCTGTCCTTCCCCTGGCCGATCAGCAGATCGAACGTGCATTTCACGTCGTCCGCGGTGAAATTCTGGCCGTCATGCCATTTGACACCTTCCCGCAACGTGAAGGTCAGCGCTGTATAATCAGCATTCCAGGTCCATTTCGTGGCGAGTTCCGGGACAATCGACTGCGTGCTATTCTGTGCGACATGCTGATCGTACAGCATCAGGTTGCTGAACACCCCCATCATGGGCAGCAGGACGCCAACGGTGCCTTCCTCATGGATGGACATGCTCGCGGGGCTATCACGGTGGTAGATCCGCAGCACGCCTCCCGCCTTCTGGGCGTAAGCCGCACCCGCCATCGTAACCGTCAGCAGCAACGCCACCATCGTGGTCAATACGCGAGCCGTCCATCTCATGACACGTCTCCTTCGATTTATTCTCCGTCTTCTTGCAATGTCTTCAGATCGGCGTGTCTACTCCGCCGCGCGTAATTCCCGCCGTTCCAAGCTCTGCCGGTCCAGCTTGTAGGCCTCGCCGCCTTTGAAGATGCCGACCAGGCGGTCCCGATGCTGCAACACCCCGACATCGGCGACCGGATCGCCATCCACCAGCAGCAAGTCCGCGAGGAAGCCTTCGCGCACCTGCCCGGCCTGATCGCCCAGGCCCATCAAGTCGGCGCCATATCTTGTGGCACAGACCAGCGCCTCCGACGGGCTGTAACCCAGATGCTGGACGAAATGCGCGATATCCCGAGCATTCTCCCCCTGCGGCGTGCGGGCAAACCCGTAATCGCCACCGATCACGACCTTGATGCCGCGTTTACGCATTTCGGGATAGGCGCGGGATGCTGCTTCCAATCCCATCGTGATGCCGCGGCGAACGCCTTGGTGCAGAGACCCTTCGGGAGCCTCCAACGCGCCCGTATGCAGCAACCCGATGGCAGGACCGACGAAGATTCGATCCTTCACCGATTCCAGCATGTCCAACGCCTCTTCGTCGGCATGCTCGCAGTGATAGATCACATCGACACCACAACGGACCGCCCGCTTGACGCTTTCCGCCCCGCGGCAATGCGCGTTGGCCATCCGGTTGAAATCATGCGCCGCCATGACACCGGCCCGAATCTCATCCTCGTTCATCACCGTGCGCGGCAGATCACCGGAACGGGTGTGGTCGTCGCCAGAGATGTTCAGCTTGATGCTGTCCACGCCTTCCCGAATGCACAGGCGCGCGAGTTTCAGAACCTCGATCGGCCCATCCGCGAACATCGCGAAACTGTCGCGGAACTGGTGCGCGCGCCGTTCGTCGCCCAGCCCGCCGGTGACGGTGATCTCCGGCCCGCTGGCGCGCAGCCGAGGCCCGGGCAATTCCCCGGCGTCGATCGCGTTGCGGATCACGACATCGATCCGCAGCTTGGCGCTGGCCGCGCTGTAGGCGCTGGTGAAGCCATGATCCAGCAGCAGGCGCGCATTCCGGGCGGCGATCAGGGTGTGTTCTTCGGGCGGGGTGTCGCCCAGATCCACCGTGCGGGCCCCGTTGATGAAGGTGATATGGGCGTGGCCTTCGACCAGACCCGGCATCAGGGTCATGCCCTTGGCATCGATCACCTCGGCACCGGCGGCTTCAAGCTGACCGAGCGTGGTGGCGACGGCGCGGATGCGCTCGCCCTCGATCAACACGTCGGCGGGATAGGATGGGGCGCCGGAACCATCCCAGACGCGGCAGTTCTTGAGCAGCATGCGGGCCATCGTTTTCTCCCCTGTCTTCTTCGATTGCGCCGACGATAACCGGTCCGTGCCCATCGGTGCAGTGGGGGGTGCGGTAACCGGTGATCCACAAGCTCGGTCGAACGCGAGCCGGGGCTGGCTCGCCGCAAAGATGGTCGATGTGGCCCACGATCCAGGCTGTCGCTCGGGTCGAGACCGCCAACGACGCGTGGCCCGGAACGCAGCATGATTTCGACTTCGAATTCGTGGGCCTGGTCGGTCTGGCGGACCCGTTGCGCCCAGAGGTGCCCGCCACCGTCGCCGCCTGCACCAGTGGCGGCATTCGGGTCGTCATGATCACGGGCGATCATCCGGCGACCGCGCTGGCGATTGCCAGACAGGCTGGTATCGTCGGCGATGACCGGAGACGGCGTGAACGACGCGCCATCGCCTAAGGCCGCACATATTGGGGTCGCCATGGGCGGACGCGGCACCGATGTCGCACGGGAAGCGGCTTCGCTGGTGCTGCTCGACGACAACTTCGCCAGCCTGGTGACCGCGGTGCGGCTCGGTCGCCGCATCGCCGACAATCTGCGCAAGGCGATGGGCTACATTCTTGCGGTGCACGTGCCGATCGCCGGCATGTCCCTGCTCCCGGTGCTGTTCGGCTGGCCGATGGTGCTCGGCCCGATCCATGTGGTGTTTCTGGAGCTTGTGATCGATCCGGTGTCCTCGATCGTGTTTGAAGCCGAACCGGATGAAGAGGGCATCATGGCGCGTCCGCCACGCAAGCCCGATGCGCCGTTATTTGACACCCCTCTGATGCTGCACGGACTGCTGCAAGGCGTGGTCGTGATGATCGCGGCGCTGGGGATTTTCCAACTGGTGATCGGCGATCTGCACGGAGAGGAGGTCGCCCGTTGCATGGCGTTCGTGACGTTGGTCATCGGCAATCTGGGCCTGGTGCTCACCAACCGGTCGCTGAAAACCAGTGCGTTCCGCACGCTGACACGGCCCAATCGCGCCCTGGTCTTTGTCGTCATCGCGACCCTTACCGCCCTGGCACTCGCGGTGTCCGTGCCCTGGTTGCGCGGCTTGTTCGGCTTCGCGCCTCGTCGGACTGCCGCGCCTGGCGGAGGCGGCCGGGGCCGCGCTGGCTTGCATCGTGGTGAATGACCTGATCGGCATCATCTGGCGCTGGTTGGCCACCAAGGCCGCCGACCCGAAGCCCCAGGTCCATTGAGCACAGCGTGCACGAGGCAATGGACTGGTGCTCCGCGATGAAGCATGCCGAGCACGGAATGGTCACGATCTGGCGATGAACCCATGCATTGCGAAACCAGCCGGTTTCACCATCGTCGAGCCCGGAACCGGAAGTTCCTACCCATGCAGAAACCGTCGCAACGCCTCCCGCGTGTCGTGCTCGGCCTGCTTCGTCACCCGCGCATCCGTCGCGCGATAGAAACCGTGATAGGCACGCGGATAAAGATGAAATTCGACCGCCACTCCCGCCCGGCTCAATCGATCCGCATAAGCGATATTTTCTTCGAGGAAGAGATCGAGGCCGCCGACCGAAATAAAGGTGGGCGGCAAGCCCGACACATCCGCCGCGCGCGAGGCCGCCGCGTATGGCGAGACATCGGCCGCACCCGGCTCCTGGCCGAGAAGCGAACGCCAGCCGAAAAGATTATTCGCTTGCGTCCAGACGAATTCACCGACGCAAGGGTGCAGGTCCTTCGCCACCGCCGAACGGTCGTCGATCATCGGGTAGATCAGATGCTGGAAGGCGAATTTCGGTCCCTGCCGGTCGCGGGCATAAAGGGCTGCCCCCGCCGCGAAACCACCGCCGCCGCTTTCACCCTTGATCCCGATGCGGGCGGGATCAAGCCCGAGTTGACCGGCATTCGCGTGCAGCCAGACGAGCACCGAGTAAATGTCCTCCAGCGGTCCCGGGTGCGGCGCTTCCGGCGCGAGGCGATAGTCCACGGAATAGATCGCGCATTTCAGTTCTGACGCGAAAATCCTGTTCTCCACGTCCTTCATTTCCGGGGAGCCCATCACGAACCCCCCGCCATGGATGTGCACGATGACGGGAAGCGGACCGTCGGAGCTGATCGGGCGGTAGGTCAGAACCCGGATCGGGTTCGCGCCGAACGCGCTCTCGACGTTGATCTCGCCCGTCACGATGTCGGGCAGGTCTGGTTTCGGTTCGACGCTCAGCAGCGCGAGCGCGGCGGCGCGACGCTGCGGCAAAGTCTCGGCGGACAGCGGCACCTGTGGCCACTGCGCGAGTGCGTCGCGCAATTCGGGGTCGACAAGTTCGATTGTGCTCATGTTGGCGGCCGCATCCGTTGAGGTCGGGACAGGACGGTATGGCAGCGACGGCCCGCCGACAAGTCAGCGTGGATTTCGTCAGCGGTTCCCAACGCGGGCGCACCGCAACCGTTTGAAGTGACGCAGTTTGCGGTGACAGTGAACCTTGGGCAGTGGTCAGTCCCAACCGCCACGCACGAACGGAAATCCGCGTTAACCCTGCAACGCGACATCCCGCAACGGGTGCGAAATACGGTTGGTGCCCCGTCGTGAACCGCCTCCGATCCTTGCCCGATCGTCTGCGTACCTGTTACGGCACCTTGCCGAACCCGGCGCCGGCTGTCCCGCGAAGCGCCGCAAATTCCACCAGGGAAGGAAACCAGACATGTCCGATACACCAACTTTTGGCCGCTACGCCGAAATCCCGTACGACCAAATGACTCCCGAGCAGCAGGAGGGCTATCGCGCGATGATCGAGAGCCGCGGCGGGCTGCCTGGGCCAAGCAAGATCTGGGTTCATAATCCGAAGCTGGCCAAGGTCGCCGGTCCGTTCGGCGGTCATTTTCACGCCGGCAAGTATTCCCTCACGGAACGGGAACGGGAAATCGCGGTCTGCGTCATCACCAGCAAGTTCCACTCTGCCTATCCGACCAGCGCGCATGAGCGGCGCGGCAAGGAAGTTGGGCTGCCGGCAGACAAGGTCGAGGCCATCATCGTTGGTCTGCCGACATCATTCCCGGACAAGCGCGAACAAGTCGTCTACGAGATGGCGGTCGCGCTGGCCAATGCCCGTTGGGTGCCTCGCGGCCTGTTTGATCGCGCGGTCGAGGCGCTGGATCACGTCGGCATCACCGATGTGATCACGCTGATGGGCCATTACAGCAGCGTCGCGATGACCTTGGCGTTCTACGATGTTCCGGTTGGGGCAACAGGCATGGCGCGCTGAACCGGTCGGAAGCAGACCGCCCCAAACTTAGCGTTGTGCGCCGTCGCCGCCATCCCCGTAAGCAACCGGTGGATGGCGGTTGGGCGGCGTCGCCTATTGTTTCCGCACGAACTTGTCGACGCCCCGATCCGCGGTCAATCCGGCATAGATGTCGCCCCTTGAGTCCACACCGACACCGTGGACATGCCTGCTCTCCATCCGGGCGAGCACCGTCCCGTTCGAATCCCGCACACAGACATAGGCCGGTTTGTCGCCGTCTTCCTGTTCGGCGATGTAGAATGTGCCGTCCTTTCCGCGTGTGATGTCGTTCGGCCCACCCATGCCGGTCCACATGCTCAGAAACCCACCCTCCGGCGAGAATATCTGAATGCGTTTGTTCGACCGGTCCGCGACGTACAGCTTGCCGTCAGGATCGGTCGCAATGCTGTGCGGCAAATGGAACTCACCCTCGCCCTTGCCCGGTGCGCCCCACGACGTGACCAATTGGCCGTCGCGCGTGAAGCGATGCACGCGGGCGTTGCGGTAGCCGTCGGTCACGTAAATATCCCCGTTGGGGTGCACGATCATTTCAGTCGGGTGATTAAACGGCCCTGCCGCACGCGCGGCGAGCCAAGGTGCCCCCGTGCAGCCAGTGTCGGAGTAAACGCCCCGCTCGCCCAACTCCAGCAGGGGTTTGCCGTCCAAGGTGAAGGACTTCGCGACCGAACCCGTGCGATCGGTCGTGTAGACGACATCGCCGACGATTTTCAGGCCGTGCGGGTCACTGATCTCACCGCTGCCCCAGGCACCGAGATACTTGCCCTCTCGGTCGAAGATCACCACGGGTGGATCCTTACGCTGGAAGACGTAAATCCGATCCTGGTCGTCGGCCGCAACCCGGCTGACCAGCCCGAAGCGTTCTCCGTTGGGCAGTTTGAAAAAATCGCGGATCACGTCGTAGGAATGTCCGCCTGTTCCAAGTTGCGTCATTGCTGTCTTCCTCCCGGAAATGCGCGAGCGGCGCGCTTCAGTGCTTCCGTGTCTCACGCCCGTGGATGCGGCGGAGACATCGGCGATCAGTTCTCGGTCCGGCAACATCGACCCTTGCGCTCCGGGCGGCAAGAGGACCCGGCGCGGTGCGTCTCGCGCGGGTGGTTCGCCGGGGGATCGGACCCGAATGCGGCCTGCACCACAACGCAATCCAGACTGCCATCTGGACGCCGATTGCCGCCAAATGCGCGTTCATGGCTTCGGTGTTGGCGCTTGCCATGGCGAGAGCGGCGCCGATGCCGCGACCCCGGGATCGTTCTACAAGACCCCCGCCAGCGCGTCCTCATAGACGTCCCGGCCACATTCGACGCGGATACGTTCGGCCGCCCCGCCGCGAACCCTGCGCCACATCGTTTCGGACCGATACAGCGTCAGCACATGCCGCGCAAAGCCCGCCGGATCGGTGGCATCGGCCACCAGCAAATCCTGCCCATCCCGCCAGTCGAGCTGCGCCCGCAGCAACTCGGTCGCGACGACCGGGATGCCGAAGGAGGCCGCCTCGTGGATCTTGTGCGGCAAACCCGCCGCATAGCGTGTCGGCGCCACGAACACACGATGGGAGTCATACAGCGGGGTCAGATCCGCAACCGGGCCAAGCAAGGTGATGCGCGGATGATCGCGGAAGCGGTCGAACTCCATATCCCTCCCGACAAAGCCCGCCACGGTCAGCCGGGTCTCGTAGCCCAGCTCGACCTCGATCAAGGGCAGCACCTCATCCACGAACCAGCAGAGCGAGTCGTAGTTGGGCGTGTCCATGCTCGGGAACGCACCCACGAAGAGCATACCCGCGCGCTGTTCCCATCCCCTTTGGGTCAACCGCAAAGGCCGCAGATGCCCCAGAACGTGGACGTCGGCAAAGCCGAGCGCGCGGACGAGGGAGGCTTCGCGGTCGTTGACGGTGACGATGTGCTGGCAGAAATAGGCATCCCGCAATTCGGTCTCGACCGCCTCCTGCGCGTCGAACGGTTCGGCGGCCCCCACCAGGTCCCGGCGATGAGCCTCCCTGGTCGCGGCAATCGCCTCGGTATCCAACACCAGGCGGACGCCACCCAGGACATCCACACCCCCACGTTCCAGGATCGGTTTGATCCGGTCCAGATTGTGGGTGCGCGCAATCCAGATGATGTTGTAGTAACCGCGCCGGTTCTTCAGAAACTGCTCCAGGCCGCCCAGGGCTCGGTCGTGCATGACCTCCACATTATCGGGGAAATCGGCATACACGGCGGCGAGGTTGTGGCTGCCGGGCAGCACCGGATACACCGTGACGTGATAACCCATATCCGCCAGGACGCGGACCACATCGTTCGATCGGACGAAGCCAGACCCCAGCCGGCGCAACGGCACCTGATCCTCGATCAGCAGCACCCGTCCCTTTACCCGATCGACACTACGCGCAAATACCTGCGCTCGGCTGTCGGGGGTGTAGCAGCGGCTCAGGCGCGGGCGGTGCTTCAGGAAGAAGATGCCGTGTGCCGCCTGCATGCGGGCATGAGCGTCGTGGCTGCGTGCCGACGTGCCGTATTCCAGGTGATGCACCACCACCGCCGGATCGTAGACGACGCGGTATCCGGCATCGCGGATGCGCACGCACAGATCGACATCTTCAAAATAAGCGGGCGCAAAGGCGTCGTCGAAGCCCTGCAGATCGCGCACGACAGAGGTCCGGGTCAGCAGAAACACCGCCGAACAGAAATCGACATCGCGCACGAAATTCGCTTCCGGCGTCAGTGGCGACTGGTCCCGCAGATAGCCCACCGTCCAGCCGTCACGCCAGATGATGCAGCCCGCCTCTTGCAACACCCCATGCGTGCGCAGCACCTTGGCGCCCACCTCCCCGATCTTCGGATCCGACCGCAACCGACGCAGCGCCGCCGCGATGGCGCCCGGTGCGAGTTCCATGTCGTTGTTGAGGTAAAGCAGAGTGTCCGCCGTCACGAATTCCAGCGCCGCATTGCAGCCGCGGACGAAGCTGATATTGGCCTCGAACCGCAGCAAATCCGCGCCACGCACATACCGTCCGAGATGGCGGGTCTCATCGGTCGAGCCCGAATCGATCAGAACGACCTGGATGTCGCCCGCATAGTTCGCCCGCAGCGACCCCAGCGCCTGGAGAGTCAGGGCGAAGTTGTTGTGCAGCACCATGATGACGCTGATTTCGGGTGTGCCCGTCACCGCGAAGTCGATGGGGTTCAACCCGTGGTGCAATTGCAGGGCCTCGGCCTTGATCCGGAACAGAGTCTTGGCCTGAGGTTCGGATGGCGGGTCTCCGATTTCCTCCCCCGCGTCGTTTCGCGCCAGGACGTAGTGGCGCAGGCCGGATCGGATGTCGAACGTCCGGTCCGCGATCCGTCGATAATAGCCGATCGGATCGAAGGACGGGTTGGGCTTCAATCCACGCAGCAACCCGGTTTCCAGGAAGTGACGCAGCAGGCCGCCGGTGACCCGGTCGTCCTCTTCCAACTGGCTCTGGTAGTATTCCAGAGAAAAGATCGGGCAGGGATCGACCCGGTCGCCGCACAGAGCCTCTGTCAGTTCGTCGATCGTGGGTTCGTCGGACATCACCGCCGCATCCACCGACAGCATGTATCTTATGTCGATCAGCGGGTGCGGCTGCAGCTTTTCGCTGACCCCCCAGCGCATGAAATGGATGATCGGATCGATATCGACCGCGCTCATATCCGGGTAACTCTGCCAGTAGAACTCCCGATCGAAGAACACCGAAATCTCCGGACGGGAGCGGATCGGTAAGGTCAGGTAGCGGCGCACGGCGTCGGGATCGGTCTTGCTGCCACCGACCCGTTCGGCGAACAGATCCCCGTCGACAAACGCCGACGAGAACGTTTCGAGCACCAGATCATCAGGGTAATCCAAGCCAACCTCCCCGCTACACCGGGATAAGCTGCACGCAGCGGGCGGTCGTCACAAGCCGGCGATCTGGGAGGGCGGCTGTCAGACCCAGATCTTGCCGCCATTGACCAGAATAATTTCCCGGCCCGGCTCCCCAGGACGGCGATCCAGTGGGGCATGACGAGACGGCGTGACCAGCACCCGCAATGCCGCCACCGGCGCGTCCGACTGCACTCGATGCATCAGTCCGGGACCGACAACGGCAACACTGCCGACCGGCAGTTCATGCCGATCGACCATGCCGCGTTGCACCAGCGTGGCATCGTTCAACACTGCCGATTGGCTGATCCATCGGGACTGGCCGGACGCGGTGAATTCGGGGAACAGATGGCTGTCGCGCACCACCTCCAACCCCACCGGCGCATCGGAGGTCGGCACGATGATGGCAACGCATTCGGCCGGCGAGGGCATTGGTTCCAACCCGCTGGGCTGGCAGAAGCTGTTATTGGTGCCATCGACGATCCTGGCACTCAGGGCCAGCGGATGATCTTCCAGCAGCGGGCGCAGAATATCGTGGACCGCCCCCGCCATGAACAGCCCCGCCACCACCCCGGCCAACAGGCTCGGCTTGCCCTCCTCGGATGGCTCTCCGTCCTCTGCCAGGCGCGCGCCCGGCGGCATGGAGGCGCCGAGGGAGAACGCGTTCTCCAGGATCGAAAACCCGTTTTGCAGAAAACCGGACAGGACGTTCGACGCGGCTTCGGACACCTGACCGATGGCGACACGGCCTCTCAACAGGGCCGACGCGTCAGTCCGATCGGTCCAAAGCCCGCCGAAGACGCTGCGATGGCGGCCGGCGGTCGGGTATTGGCGGTACAGGCTCTGGAAGAATTCGGAGTATCCGGATTGGGTGGACCGCGGCACGTCGAGGTCGCCCTCGTCCACCTTCACCACGACAAACGGCACCGCGCGCACGTCGACGGCATTATAGAAATCGATGTGAAATCCGTAATTGCCGTCGCCCATCCCGACCGCCGCCAGATCGCCGCGATGCAGATCGGCCACCGCCTCCCCGATGATGGCGTGGTTCAACATCGCCTGGACGACCAAACGGCCCTTGGTGTTCGTTGGGTAAGCCCATCCGGCCGCATACCCAATGGTGACGACATCAAGCGAACCGCGCACCGACATGATCCTGGTCTCCTATCCGTCACTCAATCCCACCACGGCCACAGTGAGCGGCGGTGAAAACCCGTCGTATCGTTCGTGCCGTCGAGGACAATCCGACGGTCGCCATCGTCCATCCGCCCTGATCGATCGCGGCACGACGGAGCCTTTGGCGTTTACGCCGATGTCGGAACCTGGATCGCCCGATACAGGTTCAGATGTTCGTCGATGATCTCATCCGCGGCTGGGGGCTGGCGCACCGTCTTCATGACATCCCGCAGGATCTGCCGATCGTCGGCGATCCGGGTCAGCAGTGTGACGATGTCCAGCGCGCTGCCGGCATGGAAATGGAACCCGTCCACCCCATTACGCACCTTCTCCGCCATGCCGCCGATATCGGAGCAGATGACCGGTCGGGCATTCCGAAAGGCTTCCTGGATCACCACCGGCGAGTTTTCCCACCAGATGGACGGAATGATCACGACATCCACCGACCGCATCAGCGTATCGACGCGGAATTCGTCATACGGCCCATGCAGCCGCACATTCGGCCCGACCGTTTCCAACCGCTCCTGCAGCTCCTTCTGGAACTCCGCCGGTTGGTTGCGATAGTCGCCGAAGATATCGAAACTGATATCGGCCCGGTCCTGCTTGTCCAGCAGTCGCGCTGCCTCAAACAGCACATTCGCACCCTTCAGGAACGACAACTGCCCGAAGAACCCGACCCGCAGATGCCCGGCGGGAGCGGTCGCGGCGGCCGTGTCCCCGTCCGCGGCCGGCCGGACGACGTTTTCGATCACGGAAATACGATCTTCCGCGATCCCCCATGCGACATAGCGATCCGCCAGGAACTGGCTGGGAGAGATGAAATGGTCGACGAAGCCGAAGAAATGCTGGATGTATTTCTTGCGCAGGAAGAAATCCGACTCGTCGTTCTCCCGGAAACACTCCACGCATTTGACCGGTGTTTCGCGGTAGCACAGGTTCCGGTCCGGCCGCGTGACCATCTGGCCGTGATGGTTGCAGATCGCCAGATACTCATGCAGCGTAACGACGATCTTCGCCGTCGGCAGCACGCGGCGGACCAGGGCAAATGCCTCCACCCCGACACCGACGTAATGATGGAAATGCACCACATTGGGTGACAATTCCCGCAGCAGGGTGGCAAACGCCTCCGGAAACCGCGCGTCGCGATTGGCGAACTTGAACCAATCGAATTCACCGGCGGAGTAAAGATAATCCTGCGTCCCGAACGGCTGGGAAATCGGGATGTCCGATCGGGTCGGCCGCCGGTCGCAGCCCATGAACCAGGTGTCGTCGCCATTGCGCGCCGCCATGCCGCGATACAACTGATAGGCCGCGATCTCCCCGCCGCCTTTGGTCAGCTCCGGGTGACTGTGCGAGATGACCAGAATCCGCGGTGCCCTGTCTGCCTCGGCGGACGCGGTCATGACCTCTGCCCCCTGATCCTCAACCATGCGATCGGATGGCGTGGTCTTGACCCGTCTCATTGGTCCGAATGCTCCATGGCGGTGTTGTCTTCGGTCACGGGTTTCGCTTGCAGCGGATGGTTGGCAATCACCCCGGCCCAACGCTTCTGGTGCACCCAGGCATTGTAGAGGGTCAGATTCATCCGCCAGGAAAGCGCCGAGGACGCCTGCGACTTGCGTTCCAGATGGTACAACTCGACGTCCAGATCGACGGCGCTGTCCAATCCCATCTGGTGCAGCCGGAGGCAAAGATCCGAATCCTCAAAATCGCCAATGATGTAGGATTCGTCGAAGCCCCCCAATTCGCGAACGACGCTGGTCCGCATGACCATGCACGCACCGGTGATGCAGATATGCTTGCGCAGACCGGTGACGTGGCCCTTCTTCTGGCCCTTGCGCGGATGGTCGCCAAACGGCCAGTTGCCGAATTCCGGCAGGTTCTTGAAGGTCATGCCTTCATGCTGCACGGACCCATCGCCATAAAGCAGCATCGGGCCGACCGCGCCGAGATCGGGGTTCGTTTCCAGCCTGTCCACCAATCGTTCCAGCCAGTCCGGAGTACCGGGGAACACATCCGAATTCAGGAAGCAGACATAGGTGCCGGTGGCAGCGGCGAGGCCGACATTGTTGGCGGGCGCAAAGCCGAGATTGCGGTCCAGCAGCAGCGCCCGGAACGGGACCTGGAAACGACTGTAGACCGAATTGAACAGGCGTTCGGCCTCTCGCCGCTTCGGCGGATCATCCAGCACGAAGATGAACTCGAAGTCGAATGCAGGCTTGTGGCTGGCGAAGAACGCCATCTGCGATTCGAGAAAATCCAGCCGGCCATACACCGGCACGATGATCGAGAACCGGGGCGAAGGATTGATCTGCCCGAACTCGATCGTCTCGACCCGAGGCTTTACCGCCAGGCGGCGCTTGTTCAGGAAGCTGACCGGCGGACCGGCGACCGTGTCGAAGGCACGCGTGACGGCGCCATAGCGCACGTTGAATTCGGCCAGCAGGCGCTTGATGGCCGCGAGCCCTTCAAGCTTCGGCGGCTGCAACTTGCGGAAGCCGACTTCGCGCTGCGCCGTCTCCACCTCGATATACATGTCGGTGCGCGACGGGTTGTAGTTCGGCAGATAGCCGATGAACCCGCACCTTGCGTCATCGAAACCATGTTCGACACCGACCGCGCCGATCACATCGGGCCGGTCCAGCTTGATGCAGTTGTCGAAGACAAACGGTTCCGACTGGGAACCGGACCGGAAGCGGATCGACCGCACGGTCCCCGGTTTCGCCAGTAACCAGCCCATCACCGCGGTGCCGCCAGGCGCGCAACTGATAACCTCATCGATCTCCATCAATACGGGATCGGAAAGCCCGGGCAACGTGCTGTTCCCGGAATAAGGCTTTCGCGCCAGCAGGGCTTGCAGAATATCGCTGTCCGCACCCTCGGTGACAGTGCCGATGATGGGCCGCAGCCGGGTCACCAGCTCCCCATCCCGCAACCGTCCCGTGATCTGACTGTTCGCTGATGCCGCGATGGTCGCAACCATGTTCGGCAGGCGCAAGGTCAGCGACTTCAGCACCGAAATCGACCGGCCGGACCCATAAACGAACATGACGAAGCCGCGCGCTTCCGGCTTCAGGTCGTCACGTGCGAAAAATCCTGTCACAATCTCGTTGGTGGCGAGGCTCTGGTCCGCGAAATTGACGACCGGCTGATCGGTCTGGAGATCGCCATCCCAAGGTTTCGACGCCCAACCGCAGAAGAACCAGCCCCCGGCGGCCGGATGGTAGCCGTAAAAATCGACATGCCCTTCGACAGCGACCCGGTTCAAAACCCGCAGATAGGCACGATTGTTCAGTCTGTTCTCGTGCCGCCCGTGCACCTGGTAGTGTTGCAGCGGTGATGTGCAGATTCCGGCGGAAATGGCCTGCGCGACGTCGGGAAATGCCTGCAAATAGGCATCTTCGTCGAAACCATCCGGTGCCGCTTCCTGCGGTTCCTCCCGCTGCGGGGCGCTGTCTGGAGCGGGGTTGGTGACCATTGGACTAACCTGATCGTTCTCAATGTCCATCGTTGTCGCGCGGTAACAGGGGCAAAAGTGTGGGTAGAGAATTTTGCGCGCGGCAGGCTCCGCGATCCCATAGGCAACCGGGTGATCGTTTCCGTCGGCCCACCAATCAGGCAGGACGGCGCCGTGCTCTTACATAGTGGTCAAGTGGTGCGATGATCGC
>CALQHT020000140.1 GCA_943330455.2 Nitrosovibrio sp. Nv4
CAGGAATTCAAACGACAAAAGAATCGCATTCCAAAGGCCGTGCCTGTGGTGGGGTCCAGGGGCAAAGCCCCTGGCGGGGTTCCGGGGCAGAGCCCCGCGCCTCAGGCCGCGACGGCCTCAGCCTCGACCCGCTCACTGGCACCGGATGCCGCGAACAGCGCCCGCAGCAGCTTGTTGTTCAACGCGTGTCCCGGACGATGAGCAACAAACCGCCCATGCAGCGCGGCCCCTGCCAGCGCCAGGTCGCCGACCGCATCCAGCAGCTTATGGGCAGCGAATTCGTTGTCCATGCGCAGCCCGCCCGGATTGAGGACGGTGTGGCCGTCCACCACCAGCGCGTTGTCCAGGCTGCCACCCTGTGCCAGGCCGGCGGCTTGCAGCTTGGCCACGTCCTCGGCCAGCGCGAAGGTGCGGGCGCGCGCGATGCCATGACGGAAATTCGTCGTGTTCAGCCGCAGGGCACTGGTCTGCCGGCCGATCGCCGGGGCGGCGAAGTCGATCGAGATTTCCATGTCCAGGATCGGCGCCGCGGTGCGGGAGAAGCCGGGCAGGGGCCGGAATTCGGCGAAGGAGTCGCCCTCGGTGACGCGAATCGTGCGTTGGATTTCGATCGTCCGGCGCGGCGCGGCCTGTTCCGCGATCCCGGCACATTCCAGCAGGAACAGGAACGGCGCGGCGGATCCGTCGAGGATCGGCACTTCCGGCCCATCCAGCTCGACCAGCGCGTTGTCGATGCCGGCGGCGGAAAACGCGGCCATCAGATGCTCGATCGTGCCGACGCGGGCCGAAGCCCAGTCGGCATCGGCGATGACGGTGCAAAGCCGGGTATCGACGACCCGATCGTACGTCGCTTGGATCGAGCGGCCCAGATCGGTGCGCCGGAACACGATGCCATGGTCGATTTCGGCCGGTTTCAGGGTCAGGCTGACCCGGCGCCCGGAATGCACGCCGATTCCCACGCAGCCGATCGGCGCCTTCAGCGTATGCTGGCGCGCGGCCGCTCGTTCGGAGCGGACGATGTCCAGGCTGGGAAGTTGCGGCGAACGGTCCATCGGTGGGTGTTTCCCGATCGACGCGAAGGCGGAAGCACCTGCGTCTGAGACTAGACCTATCCCGACGAACGCATCGCGGCCAGTCAATGATTATTGCTGAGTATTTCGCATCAAGTGACTGATTTTATGTGATTTGTCGCATCGCCGCAAAAATGCCGGACAAGTTTGTGACAGTCCCGTCCGCCATCCCGTCGCGGTCGTCGCCGCTGCCCGCCAAACCGCCGGCGGATTGGTCATCAACGTCCCACGGTCCTGACCATCGAACGATATCGTCCCCATACCGTCATTGCCGGAGCCTCATACCGTCGTCGGAGCCTCCATACCGTCATGGCCGGGCTTGAACCGGCCACCCGCCCCCTGCCGTCGAAGCGGGGGGGGCGGGACAAACTCGGCCATGACGGAAAGGGATGGCGTTCGTCCGAAGAAAATCCGTCTTCAGGCCCGAGATGCGTGAATGCGCTAGAGCGGTTTCACGCTGACTGGAAACGTAAAACCGCTCTAGCTCTTTGTTTGATCACATGATTCACACGCTGTGACGTTCCGCTCAGCGTGAATGCGCTAGCCATGACGGGGGGCGGCGCATCGGCCATGGTTCGGGCCGTCGGCATAAAACCGACAAACCCGGCACCTGGGCAGGTACCGGGTCTATCGAAGCCCAGATGAACGTCCGGCCAGTGAGCCGTTAAGAAGACTGCCGCCGCAGGAAAGCCGGGATCTCAATCCCCACCTCGTCGCTGCCACGCGCTTGCCGAACCGTGGGCTGAGCTGCCTCGGCCTGCATCTCGGACGCGGCCGGAGCCGTCCGCCGATACGTCGGAGCCGGCGCTTCGACCGGGGCCGGAGCCGCCGTTTGCCGCCGCCGAAACGCCCCCGTCACTGTGCTGAACAGGCTCGGTCGCGCCGGTTCAGGCACCGGCAGCGGCACCATCGTGGGCGATGGCGGCGTGCTGGCCGGACGGTTGCCGTCCACGAACAGACCCTGCCGATTCATCGGTTGCGCCGCCGCCGAGGGCTGACGCAGCGGAATCGGCTGCGGGGCAGCTTGATGCATACTCGCCTGAGGCTGCCCCATTGCCGCCTCCGACTGGGTGTCCTGCATCGACACCGCTTCCATCTGCGCGGCGGTCGCCGCCTGACGCAGCGGCACCGCCGACATCATCGGTGTGGGGGCAGTGGACATCATCGGCGTGGGCGAGGGAGTAGCAGCCGCCATCGCCGGCGCCGCCATACCGGCGGGCACATGGATCGGCTGCGGCGCCGGCATCGCGCCACCGCCACCCACCGCGACCAGACGCGGCCGCTGCTGCTCGGTCTTTGGCGAGTCGATCCCGGTCGCCACCACCGACACACGAATCCGCCCGGTCAGCGATTCGTCGACCGCCGATCCGAAGATCACGTTGGCTTCCTCGTCCACTTCCTCGCGGATGCGGTTGGCGGCCTGATCGACCTCGAACAAGGTCAGATCGTCGCCGCCGGTGATGTTGATCAGCAGGCCACGCGCGCCGGCCATGCTGGTATCTTCCAGCAACGGATTGTTGATCGCGGCCTCGGCGGCGCGGATGGCGCGGTTTTCGCCGTCGGCCTCCCCCGTGCCCATCATCGCCTTGCCCATCTCCGCCATCACCGTGCGGATATCGGCGAAGTCCAGGTTCACCAGCCCATGCACCATCATCAGGTCGGTGACGCCGCGCACGCCCATGTAAAGCACCTGGTCGGCCATCTTGAACGCATCCTTCCAGGTGGTGCGCTCATTGGCCATACGAAACAGGTTCTGGTTGGGGATAACGATCAGAGTGTCAACATATTGCTGCAACTCCTCGATCCCCTGGTCGGCCGAGCGGGCGCGCCGGACACCCTCGAACCCGAACGGCTTGGTCACCACGCCGACGGTCAGGATGTTTCTTTCCCGCGCCATGCGAGCAATGACGGGCGCCGCGCCAGTCCCGGTGCCGCCGCCCATGCCGGCGGTGATGAACACCATATGGGCGCCATCCAGATGCCGGTACAGCTCATCCGCGGCTTCTTCCGCGGCGGCGCGACCGATTTCCGGCTTCGCGCCCGCCCCCAACCCCTGCGTAATATGCGGACCCAATTGAATCCGCCGATCCGCTCGGCTGTGCACCAATTGTTGCGCATCGGTGTTGGCGACAACGAAATCCACGCCCTGCAGATTGAGCGCGATCATGTTGTCGACGGCATTCGTGCCGCCGCCACCCACCCCGATCACCGTAATTCGCGGCGTGAAGTCGGTATGGGTTTGCTGAGGGATCGTCAGGTTTAGAGTCATTGCGATTGCTCCCCCGGATTACGGGTCCACAGTTAAGAAGCGTGTTACGACAAGTTGTCCGATTCGCGAGAGGTCACACGCGATCCTTGAGAAAATTCACCAACCGCCGGAGCATCCCCGCCGGGCGTTCGGGTTCGATTTCGGCATCGCTGAAGGTGCGGCCATTCCCGGCCGCCCAGGACAACAATCCCGCCGCAGTACTGAAGGCCGGCCCGGAGGCCAGTTCCGGCAATCCGCGCAAGGTCGTCGGCCGACCGAGACGGACCTGACGTCCCAGCATTCGCGCGGCCATTTCCCGCAAACCCGGCAACTGGCAGGCTCCGCCGGTCAGCACGACCCGGTTGCCCGCGGCGCGCGCCATTCCGGAACTGTCCAGGCTTTCCTTCACGTATTCGAAGGTCTCCTCGATGCGCGGGCGGATGATGTTGACCACCATGCTGCGCGGCACCCGCGCCAATTGGTGGTCGTCTTCCTCCCCCACCTGCGGCACCGGCAGCATTTCGGTGTCGTCGTCCGGGCTGTTCTCGACATTGCCGTAAAGAGTCTTGAGGCGTTCGGCATGCGCCAGAGGTGTGGACAGGCCGGTGGCCAGATCTTTCGTGACGTGCAGCCCACCGATCGGCAGTTGCGCCGTGTGCATCAACTGGTTGTCGGCAAATACCGCCAATCCCGTCGTGCCGCCGCCCATGTCGATGATCGTCACGCCCATGTCGCGCTCGTCTTCGACCAGGGTGGACAGGCCGGCCGCCATCGGAGCCGACACCATGCCCTCGATCTCCAGGTCGCAACGGGCGATGCAGGCTTCCAGGGAGCGCAACGAGGTCGCGACCGCATTGACGATGTGCAGGCGCGCATTCAGCGAGGAACAGAAGAGCCCGCGCGGATCGGCGACATGGTCGGTGCTGTCGACCGCGAAATTCAGCGGCAAGGCATGCAGCGCCACCCGGCCCTCGATCATTGCCCGGGCGCGGCCTTCGGCCACGACTCCACGGATGTCTTCGTCGGAGACGGCGCGTCCGTTCACCGGCCATTGCACGTTATACAGATGCGATTCCGGCTGGCCGCAGCTCAGGTTGACGGTCACCGCGCGCAGCCTGGTGTCGGCCATGTCCTCGGCCTGGCCGACGCAGGCGCGGATGGCTTTCTCGGCCTCTTCCAGGTCGACGATGTTGCCGCCGCGCACGCCACGGCCCTTGTGCCAGCCAAAGCCCAGCACGCGGAGGCGTCCGTCGCTTTCGACGCGGCCGATCAGGCAGGCGATCTTGGTGGTGCCGATATCCAGCACGCCGAACGGGCCGGCGCGGTGGTGGCGCGCCCGATCCGGTTCCGCGGGGCCGGCATCCGAGGGAAGCATCGTACGACGTGGCATATCGTTCATCGCTCCCCCCTTAGGTCGGTTTCTTGGCGATGATCGGCGTCATCGAAGGCGGCGCCGTCTGCCCACCGGATCCCGGCTGGATCTCGCCGCGGGCTTCGCCCCGGGGGTCGCCTTTTGGATCGCCTTTGGCATCCCCTTTGGGCCGCACCACCAGCCGGTCGCCGAGGCGCATGTCGATGGCTTGCAAAGGTCGGTCCAGCAGCGACTGGCTCTGATGCAGTTGCAGCAGCCGGTCGAGCGCGGCGATCTCGTGCCCTTCCGGCAGCATCACGTCGGCGCCGTTTTTCATCCGCAGGTTCCAGCGGCGAGCGCCGACTCGGACGGCGGCCTCGGTGCGGGCGGCGAGCAGCGGGCGGTCGGTCAGCGCATCCAGCAGTTCGGCCGCGGCCGGCGGTGCGCCGACGCCCACGACCAAGGGCAGGTGTTTGAACTGCGCCACATCCTGGTTCGCCACGACCTGCCCGGCGCGATCGATCAGCACGAACTTGCCCTGGTTCTGCCAGATGGCGAACGGGCGGCGTTCCTGCAGAACCACGACGACGGTGCCGGGCAGGCGGCGCTCGACGGTGGCGTGCTCCACCCAGGTCAGGGTCTCGATCCGCTGGCGTGCAAGTTCGACCGAAAACCCGAGGATCGGATCGCCCTTGCTGACGCCGATGGCCGACCGCAACAGCGGCTCGGGCGTGTTCGCGCGGCCTTCGATCAGGACTTCCGTCACCCGCAGCCCGGTGATCGCGGTCATGCCGCCGAGGCGTTCCTGCAGGGTCATGATCGAGCTGCCCGGGGCGGCCGTGCGCACAATGACAAACCCACCGGCAATGACGACCAGCCCGCACGCGATCCAGGCCGCCGGCCGCAAATGCCGCTTCACCCGCCGTAGCAGCAGCGAACGCTTCGACGGTCGGTCCTGCACCGAATTCCGGGGAGCCCGTTTCATCGCGAGGTTCCTAGGTGGGTTCGAAGCGTTGCGGCGGCACGGGAGGAGATGCTCCCCCTCCCCTTGCGGGAGGGGGTTGGGGGGCGGGGATTCACGCGAGATTCGTGTAGGGTCACCCCTCCCCCCGCCCCCTCCCGCAAGGGGAGGGGGAGAGTTTTCTCCAGTGCCGCGATGAATGGTCGGGCTACACGCGGCATGCGGCGTTCTCCACCATCCAGGCGCAGAGCCGGGGAAAGTCGATCCCGAGATGCGCCGCCTGTTCTGGCAGCAGGGAGGTCGGCGTCAGCCCGGGCTGGGTGTTGATCTCCAGCAGCACCAGCCGGCCCGGTTCGCCCGCGGTATCGTCGTAGCGGAAATCGCACCGGCTGGCGCCGCGACAGCCCAGCGCGCGATGCGCCGCCAACGCGATCTCCAGCGCCCGCGCATAGACGTCCGGATGCACCTCAGCCGGAATGATGTGGCGCGATCCGCCCGCCGCGTATTTCGACTCGTAGTCGTAGAACGTGCCCGCATCGGCCAGGATTTCCGTCACCGCCAGCGCCCGCTCGCCCATCACGCCCACGGTCAGTTCGCGGCCGGGGATGAATTCCTCCACCAGCGGATCGCCGCCGAAATGCCAGGCGCGCGCCACCGCGGCACGCCGGTTGTCGCCGGCCCGGATGATCTCCACCCCGACCGAGGAGCCTTCGCAGACCGGCTTCACAACATAGGGCAGCGGCATCGGATCGGCGGCGGCCAGTTCGTCCACCCCGACCAGGCGTCCCTGCGCGACAGGCAGGCCGGCGGCGGCGAACATCGCCTTGGCGGCCACCTTGTCCATCGCCATGGACGACGCGCGAACGCCGGAATGGGTGTAGGGAATGTTCAGCCAGTCCAGCACGCCCTGGATGGACCCATCCTCCCCGAACCGGCCATGCAGGGCGTTGAACACCGCATCGGGGCGGGGTGTCAGCGCCTTCAGAACAGCGCCGAGGTCCTCGGTCACATCGATGGGCGTCACCTCGAAGCCGGCTTCCCGCAGGCCCTCGATCACCTGAGCGCCGCTGGCCAGGCTGACCTCGCGTTCGGCGGACATGCCGCCATACAGGACCGCGACCCGCTTCATGGCGTTGCCTCCCGCGCGCAACCCGTTGCGACGGCCCGCAAGGCCGCATTGCCCGGGATGCCGATCCGGCGGATTTCCCAGTGCAGGGCGACCCCGGTCGCGGCTTCCACCCGGCGGCGCACCTCCTCGCCCAGACCTTCGATATCCGCGGCGGTGGCCTCTCCGGTGTTGATCAGGAAATTGCAGTGCTTCTCGCTGACCTGAGCGCCACCACGCCGCAGCCCGCGGCAGCCTGCCGCGTCGATCAGTTCCCACGCCTTCATCTCGTCGGGATTCCGAAATGTGGACCCGCCGGTGCGGGTGCGGACCGGCTGAGACGCATCCCGCAGCGCCCGGATTTCCGCCATCCGGGACGCGATCACCGGACCGGCGCCCGACGTGGCCCGCAGGCGAGCCCGCACCACCACGGATTCCGGCGGCAGATTGGCGTGGCGATAGGAAAACGCCAGTTCGCGCCCGGTCAGGCGCAGGCATTCGCCGTCACGGGTGACGATCTCGGCCCAGTCGAGAACCTCGGCGATCTCGCCGCCATAGGCACCCGCATTCATCGCGACCGCGCCGCCGATCGAACCCGGAATGCCGCAGAGGAACTCCAGCCCGCTCAGCACCCCGGCGGCGGCATGTTCGGCGACCGTCACGTCCAGGGAAGCGGCCCCGGCGATCACCCCATCGGTTTCGACCGCGATCGAGGAAAACCCGCGCGCCAGCCGGATGGTCACGCCCGGAATGCCGCCATCGCGCACGATCACGTTGGAACACGCCCCCAGCACCTGAACCGGGATGTCCCGGGGCAGAGCGTGCAGGAATTGCGCGAGGTCAGCCGCGTCCGCCGGCCGCACCAGCGCCTCGGCCGCCCCACCGGCGCGAAACCAGGTGAACGGCGCCAGTGGAGCGTCCGCCACGATCCGCCCACGCAGCTTCGGCAGGGTCTCGACCAGAGATGGCGCGTGTGCGACCGCTTCGGTCATCATAGGGGCGCGTCCATCATGCGGCACCGCTGGCCACGCGCTTGGCGCCACCGGTTTGCAGTTCGGCGAGTTCCGCCGGCAGGGTAGCGGCCCATTGGGTGATCGAACCGGCCCCCAGGCAGATCACGAAATCGCCCGGACGCGCTATCGCGTGAACCATTTCCGCCAGCCGCCCCGGGCTCGGCAGCGGCACCACGCTGCGATGGCCGCGCGCGCGCAGGCCATCGACCAGCGAGTCGCGGTTGATGCCAGGAATCTGCGCTTCGCCGGCGGCATAGACATCGGCGACGATGACCGTGCCCGCGTCGTTCATGCAGGTGCAGAAATCGTTGAACAACGTGTGCAGGCGAGAATACCGGTGCGGCTGCACCACGGCCACGACATCGCGCGCGCCGGCCTGACGCGCCGCCTTCAGCACCGCGGCGATTTCCACCGGGTGGTGGCCGTAATCGTCGATGACGGTGATGCCGCCGGCCTCGCCCGTCTTGGTGAAGCGGCGCTTGACGCCTTTGAAGCTGAGGAACGCGCTGCGCAGGGTGGCGTCGTCGATTTCCATCTCGATGCCGACCGCGATCGCCGCCAGCGCGTTCTGTACATTGTGCTGGCCCAGCATCGGCAGGCGAAACGGGCCCATGCGGCGAGGGCGGTTGCGGAGACGGTCGGTGACGGTGACCTCGAAGGTCGAGCCCAATTTGTCTGGCACGACGCGTTCGGCCCGGACATCGGCCTGCGGCGAGAACCCATAGGTGATGATGCGATGGTCCGACAGGCGTGGGATCATCTGCTGCACCGCCGGATGGTCGATGCACAGGACGGCGAATCCATAGAACGGCACATTGGCGACGAACTGGTCGTAGCCGGCGACCATCGCCTCGGCCGTGCCCCAGTGGTCCAGATGCTCGGGGTCCATGTTGGTGACGACGGCGATCACCGCGGGCAGGCGCAGGAAGGAGCCGTCGCTTTCGTCGGCCTCCACCACCATCCACTCGCCGGCGCCGAGGCGGGTGTTGGTGCCATAGGCGTTGATGATACCGCCATTGATGACGGTCGGGTCCAGATGCGCGGCTTCCAGCACGGTGGCGATCAGGCTGGTGGTGGTGGTCTTGCCATGGGTGCCGCCGACCGCGACCGACCATTTCAGCCGCATCAGTTCAGCCAGCATTTCCGCTCGGCGGACGACCGGGATCAGACGACTGCGGGCGGCCGCGACTTCCGGGTTGTCCCGCCTCACGGCGGTGGAGACGACGACCACCTGCGCGCCTCCGACATTGGCCGCGTCATGGCCGATGATGACCGGGATGCCGGCGGCACGCAGCCGCTGCACATTGGTCGATTCCGAGATGTCGCTGCCCTGGACGACATAGCCCAGGTTGTGCAGCACCTCGGCGATGCCGGACATGCCGATGCCGCCGATGCCGACGAAATGGATGGTGCCGATGGAAAGCGGTAGCGCCCTCATGACCGGGCCTCCTGGTGCATGCGGGATTCGACGAGATCGGCGAGGTGGGCGGCGGCGACCGGGACGGCCAGGCCGCGCGCGGCGACGGCGGCGCGGGTCAGGGTCGCGGGGTCTGCGAGCAGGGTCGTCAGTCGGTCGGCCATGGTGCGCGGTGTCAGATCGCTCTGCGGCATCACGACGGCACCGCCAGCATCGGCCAGAGCGCGCGCGTTGGCGGATTGATGGTCGTCGATCGCGCCAGGCAGCGGGACCAGGATGGACGGACGGCCGACGACGGCCAACTCCGCGACCGTGGAGGCGCCGGCCCGGGCGATGACCAGATGCGCGCCCAGCAGCCGTTCGGCGACATCCGGGAAGAAGGCGGCGAGGTCGGCGGCGATCCCGGCCTGGGTGTAGGCGGCCCGCACGCGGTCCAGGTCTTCCGGCCGGCATTGCTGCACGACCGACAGGCGGGCGCGCAACGGTTCCGCCAGCAGGGCCAGGGCGTCGGGGACGATGTCGCTGAACACGCGTGCGCCGAGGGAGCCGCCCAGGATCAGCAGGCGGATGGTTTGTCCTGGTGCCTGGTAGGCGGCATGGGCGAGGGCGGCGATGGCGGGGCGGACCGGATT
The DNA here is from genome assembly GCA_943330455.2 of Nitrosovibrio sp. Nv4. Lineage (GTDB taxonomy): Bacteria > Pseudomonadota > Alphaproteobacteria > Acetobacterales > Acetobacteraceae > Rhodopila. The sequence continues at coordinate 9,798 of CALQHT020000140.1, forward strand.
GCCCGTCACCTCGGTTCGGGTTCCGGACGGGATAAGCTGGGTGGCGGCGAAGCTCAGGGCCAGGCTGTCGGCTCGGCCGCACAGGAAGCGGTTGGCGCGTCCCAGCACGGCGTTCTGTTCGTGCAGGACAACCGCGGGGCGTCGGCGCAGCAGGCGGGAGGCCAGGACCGGGGCGACGCTGGGATAGCCACCGAAGCCGACGATGGCGCTGGCGTTCAGCCCCGCGAGGATGGAGCGCGCCTGGGCGATGCCGGCCGCCATGGCCAGGACCGCCTTGCCGGCGCGGACCGCGCCGCGCCCGGCGATCCCTGCGCCCTTCAGCACATGGATCTCTCGCTGGGCGAACACCGGGCTGTTGCCAGCGGTCGAACGAGCATCGGTCATCAGCACGACCCGCTGGCCGCGGGCGATGAGTTCGGCCGCCAGCGCCTCGGCCGGGAAGAAATGCCCCCCGGTGCCGCCCGCCGCGATCACGATCGGCTGTGCCGCCGGGCCTCTCATGCTGGGCACCTGGGCTGGGGGTTGGGGGTGTACATAGCTCGGAGGTTGAGAAAGCACTCCCCCTCCCTCAAGGGGAGGGGGAGTGTTTTCTCGCCACCCGCGATGCCCGACAGCCAACGCGACTGCCTAACCTGTGCCGTTTTGCACCCAATCCGGCCCATCCCGCTCATCCCTCGTCCTCCCGGTGGCGGCGGCGGGTCAGGGCCAGCAGCATGCCCATGCCCAAGGCAATCGCGATGACGGACGAACCGCCATAGGAGATGAACGGCAGGGTCATCCCCTTGGTCGGGATCAGCTTCAGGGTCGAGGCCATGTTGACGAAGGCTTGCAAGCCGAAGCCGGTCACCAGCCCGGTGCAGGCCAGCACGACGAAAATGTCCTGCTCCTTCAACAGGGCGAGCAGGCCGCGCAGCACGATGAAGGCGAAGATCAGCAGGATGACCAGGCAGATCATCATGCCGAATTCCTCGCCCATGACGGCATAAACGAAGTCGGCATGGGCGTCGGGCAGCACGTCCTTGACCCGGCCCTCGCCGGGGCCGCGGCCCAGCAGCCCGCCATTGCCGAAGGCTTCCAGCGCCGTGGTGACCTGATAGTTGTCCCCGGTGCCTTCCCAGAACCGCTCCACCCGGCTGCGGACATGGGCGAACATCGTGTAGGCGGCCACCGCGCCGCCGACGACCAGGGCGGCGCCGGCGCCCACCAGGATCAGGTGCATCCCGCCGATATAGAGCTGGGTCAGGAACACGATCACGACCACCGCTAGCATGCCGATATCGGGCTGCGATTTCAGCAATCCCAGGATCATCGTGAACACCCCGAAGGCGATGATCATGCCGGGAAAGCGCGGCGTGCGGCGGCCTTCCGCGATCAGCCAGGCGGCGACGACGGCGAAACAGGGCTTCAGGAACTCCGACGGCTGGATGGTCATGCCGGGCAGCGAGATCCAGCGGCGGGCGCCCTTGATCTCGGTGCCGACCACCATGGTGGCCATGGTCAGGAACAATGCGGCGATGCAGCCGGCGATGGCCAGACGCTTGATGTTGCGCGGCGACAGCAGCGACACCCCGACCACGACCGAGCCGGCCAGGGCCAGGAAGAACACCTGCTTGATGATGAAGGAATCCCGGGTCGAGCCGATGCGTTCGGCCACCGCCGGGGTCGCGGCCAGCATCATGATATAGCCGAAGCCGATCAGCACGCCGATCGCGCCCAAGGTCCAGCGATCGACCGTCCACCACCAGCGGCCCAGAACCGAGTTATCGGCGCGCGACAGCGTGGGCATCAGGCGCCTCCCGTCTTGGCGAGAGAACGGGCAAGGTCGGCGAAGCGGTCGCCGCGTGCATCGAAGCCGGAAAACTGGTCGAAACTGGCACAGGCCGGCGACAGCAGCACGACGGGTGTTCCGGTGGCGCGGGCGGCGGCGAGCGCGGCGGGCACCGCTGCTTCCAACGTGCCAACGGTTTCATGCGCGATCCCGTGCTCGGCCAGGGTCGCCGCCAGGATCGGCGCGTCCTGGCCGATCAGGAAGGTTTGCACCAGCCGGGGAAAATAGGGCGCCAGGGCCTCGATGCCGCCCTCCTTGGCCATGCCGCCGGCGATCCAGACGATGCGGTCGTGGCAGCCCAGGGCCCAGGCGGTGGAATCGGCGTTGGTGGCCTTGCTGTCGTTGATGAAGGCGATGCCGTCGATCGTGATGATCAACTGCTGGCGGTGCGGCAGGCCGGGATAGCTGCGCAATCCGGCGGCGATATCGGCGCGCGATACCCCCAGGAACAGCGCCATCGAAGAAGCCGCCGCTGCGTTCTGCGCGTTGTGCGCGCCGGGCAGGGTGGGGGCTTCGCTCATCGTCAGGATCGGCCCCGCCGCGTCGCACAGCACGCCATCGCGGTAGAATACATCGGCATTCGGCCCGCCCGAGATTCGGACGACCCGCGCCGGGGAGCCGGACAGGCGCAGCGCCTCACGTCCCCAGGCGTCATCAATGCCGATCACGGCCAGGTCGGCCGCCGTCTGGCGCGCGAAGATCGCCGACTTGGCACGGACATAGAAGTCCATGTCGCCGTGGCGTTCGATGTGATCGGGGCTGAGATTGAGCATGACCGCCGCATGGAAGCGGATCGTCGCGAGTCGCTCCAACATGTAGGACGACATTTCCAGCACGTAGACGCCATTATCCGCCAATAAAGGCAGCGACAGGGCCGCCGGACCCAGATTGGCACCCGCCGCGACCGGCACACCGGCGATTTCCAGGATATGGGCGAGCAGCGCCGTCGTGGTCGATTTGCCGTTGGTGCCGGTGACCCCGACGAACCGGGCCTGCGATCCGGCGGCGCGCACCGCGCGATACAGCAGTTCGGCATCCGTCAGGATCGGTACCCCGGCCGCCAGCGCGCGCGCGGCGATCGGGTGCACGCGGGGGCGGATATGCGGGATGCCAGGCGACAGGACCAGCGCGTCGAACGCGAAATCGTCCCCGTTGGGGTCGCGGACCTCGTAACCATACCGGCCAGCGTCGACTCGGGCGGCCTCGCGGGCCGTGGGATTGTCGTCCCAGGCCACGACGGAGGCGCCCATCGACGCCAGCGCCTGGGCGGCGGGCAATCCGTTGCGACCCAGGCCGACGACCGCGAAGCGCTGGCCGGCGAACAGAGTGGTCGGAAAAATGCTCATCGGATCTTCAAGGTCGCCAGACCGACCAAAGCGAGGATCATGGATACGATCCAGAAGCGGATCACGATGGTGGCTTCAGCCCAGCCCTTTTTCTCGAAGTGATGGTGCAGGGGTGCCATCAGGAACACCCGCTGGCCGGTGCGCTTGTACCAGAACACCTGGATGATGACCGACACGGTCTCCACCACGAACAGCCCGCCCACGATCATCAGCACGATCTCATGCTTGGTGGCCATGGCGACGGCGCCCAGCGCGCCACCCAAAGCGAGGCTGCCGATATCGCCCATGAAGACGGCGGCGGGCGGCGCGTTGAACCACAGGAATCCCATCCCGGCACCGATCAGGGCGGAACAGAACACCGCGAGTTCACCCGCTCCGGCCACCGGATTGAGTTGCAGGTAATCGGCAAAAATGCGGTTGCCGACCAGATAGGCGATCAGCGCGAAGACCCCGGCGCAGATGATGGTCGGCACGATGGCCAGCCCGTCCAGCCCGTCGGTCAGGTTCACGGCGTTGGACGCGCCCATCATCACCAGCATCCCGAAGATCGGGAAGAACCAGCCGAGCTGGATGATGACGTCCTTGAAGACGGGAAGGGTGAGGGCGGTGCCGAGCGGGCCGCGGCTGAGCCAGGCGATCCAGATCGCGGCGATCAGGCCGACTCCGGCCTGCACGACCAGCTTCACCCGGCCCGGAACGCCCTTGGTGTTGCGCTTCGTCACCTTCAGGTAGTCGTCACAGAAGCCCAGCGCGCCATAGCCCAGGGTGACGAACAGCACGGCCCAGACATAGCCGTTGCGCAGATCGACCCACAGCAGGGTGGAAATGGTCAACGCGAACAGGATCAGCAGCCCGCCCATCGTGGGCGTGCCCTTCTTCTCCACCAGATGCCGCTCGGGCCCGTCCTCGCGGATTGGCTGGCCGTGCTTTTGCACGGAGCGCAGCCAGCGGATCACCATCGGTCCCAGCCAGAAGCTGACGATCAACGCCGTCAGGCAGGCCGCGCCGGAGCGGAACGTGATGTAGCGGACGAGGTTGAACAGGATGAACTGGTCCGCGAAGGGGCGCAGCAGATTGTAAAGCATCAGGCCGCTCCGGCTTGGGACGGGGTCAGGGCATCGAGCGCGTCGACGACCCGTTTCATCCGGCTGCCAAGGCTGCCTTTGACGAGGATCGCGTCGCCCGGGGCAACAAAGGCGGACAGGAACGGCGCCAGGGCCTCCGCGTCCGGAAAATGTTCGCCGCGCACGGAGGCGGGCAGCGCGTCGTACAGATGGCGCATCAGCGGGCCGCAGACATGCACGATGTCGGAAGCCGCGGCGGCATAGGCGGCCAGGGTGGCGTGCTCGTTGGGGCCGGCCTCGCCGAGTTCCAGCATGTCGCCCAGCACCGCGATGCGCCGGCGGGCGGGTTGCAGGCGCAGGACCTCCAAGGCGGCGCGCATGGAGGCGCCGTTGCCGTTGTAGCTTTCGTCCAGCAGCAGGGCGGAACCTTCCGGCAGGATCACGGTGCGGCGCGCGCCGCGGCCGGTGAGGGGGACGAAGCTTTCCAGCACGGAGGCGGCGACGTCCGGGTCCAGCCCCAGGGCGACGATGGCGCCGAGGGTGGCCATGGCGTTCATCGCCATGTGGCGGCCGGGGGCGTTCAGCCGGAACCGGATGTTTCGACCGGTGATGTCGGCGCGGACATCGGACCCATTGGCATCGGCGTCGGCGGCGAGCAGGCGGCAATCCGCCTCGGCTCCGGTGCCGAAGGTCACGATGCGAAGTTTGGCGCCATGGATGCGGGCGGCATTGGCGTGCAGGCGCGGGAATTGCGGCGAATCCAGCGGCAGGACCGCGACGCCGTCCGGCTCCAACCCCGCCAGGATCGCGGCTTTTTCGTCGGCGATGGCCTCGATCGAGCCGAGAAAGCCGATATGGGCCTTTTCGACGGTCGTGATGACCGCGACATGCGGGCGGGCGAGGCGGGCCAGCGGGGCGATTTCGCCGGCGTGGTTCATGCCGATTTCGGCGACGCAGAACGCCATGTCGGGCGCCATGCGGGCCAGGGTCAGCGGCAGGCCCCAATGATTGTTGTAGGAGGCGACCGCGGCGTGGGTGGGGCCAAGCACGGACAGGATGGTCCGCAGCATTTCCTTGGTGGTCGTCTTGCCGACGCTGCCGGTCACCGCGAGCACCTGGCCGGTGAAGCGGGCGCGGGCAAAGGCCCCCAGGCGCGCCAGGGCCGCCAACGTGTCGTCGACGCAGAGCAGCGGCCCGACACCGGGGATGGTCCGGTGTGTCATGGCACCGGTGGCACCGCTTTCCAGCGCGCCGGCGACGAAATCATGCCCGTCGCGGCCCTCGCCCAGCAGCGCCACGAACAGGTCGCCAGGCCGCAGGGTGCGGGTGTCGATCGAGACGCCGCTCGCGTGGAACGGCGTCGTGAGGCTGCCACCGGTGGCCTCGATCAGGTCGTCGGGGGCCCAGAGCGGGGTCATGGCGGTGACGTCCGCGGAGCCGGGTGGGGCGGGCGGCTGCCGGCTGGCATGGTCGTGCAGACGTCACGAACGGGCGAGACCCGACCGCCCGCCGTCCCACCGTCATGGCCGGGCTTGACCCGGCCACCCACCCCCCGCCGTGGATGCGCGGGTGGCCGGGTCAAGC